>JAMONO010000102.1 GCA_027065715.1 Flavobacteriales bacterium | reverse complement strand
GTTGCGTGCTTCCATAGCTTCTGCCGGAAACGACCACCGTTTGGGGGCTAATGAAGCACCGCCCGCCATTATTTCGGTATTTATCGGTTCACAATTAACACAAGTTTTACAAGAACTAAAAAATGTATCGAACGGCAAATTATCGCCTCGCGAAAAAACTGATTTAAAACTGAATGTAGTCGGAAAAATACCCGAAATATTGCTGGACAATACCGATCGCAACCGCACTTCGCCCTTTGCTTTTACAGGCAACCGCTTTGAGTTTAGAGCCGTAGGCTCTTCTGCCAATACCGGCAATCCCATGATGGTGCTCAACATGATAGTTGCCAAACAACTGCAAATGTTCAAAAAAGAAGTTGATGAAATAATATCAACAAAAGGACTGAAAAAAGACGAAGCTATATTTAATGTTTTACGAGAATATATCAAACAATCCGAACGAATATTGTTTGAAGGAGACGGATACAGCAAAGCATGGGAAAAGGAAGCCGCCAAACGAGGATTAAGCAATTATAAAACAACCCCCGAAGCCTTACAAATACTCAAAGATCCCGAAACAATCGCCTTATTTGAAGAGATGCAGGTATTGAACAAACGTGAACTCGAAGCCAAATATGAAGTTGAACTGGAACAATATGTAATGAAAATACTGATTGAAGCAGGTGTATTGGGTGACTTAACCATGAATCATGTTGTTCCGGCAGCCCTCAAATATCAACAAGAACTGGTGCAAGTAATAAAAGGGTTGAAGGATATTTACGGCAAACAATATGAAAAATACGCACGCGAACCCATGTTTTTGTTAGATGAAGTAGCCGATGCCATTGCCAAAGTATCAGAATTGGTAAGAAAAATGCGAAAAAACATAGAAAAATTGGAAAGATTTGATTTAGACCATAAGGCAAATTATTTGGCAAACCAAATCAAACCGGAGTTTGATAAAATCAGGAATTTTACCGATAAGCTCGAAATGATGATTGACGATGAAATATGGCCTTTGACCAAATATCGCGAAATGTTATTTATCAGGTAACACCGTTAATATCAAATCGTTTATAAAATGATATTAACCACCGTAACAAATACCAGCACATAAAAAACAATAAAAAATTTCCAAAATGAATTTGCCTTTTTCATTTCCATAAAATTGAAAGCAACCAATAAAAATTTGAGGGCAGATAAGCCTAAAATCAGCCAAACAAAATATTGCCAACCATACAAATAAGCCGAAACCAAAGCGGTTGTCGTAGTCAGAACATACAATAAGATTAATGTTTTTTGATGTGAAAGTTTCATAGCGGTCATTTTAAGTTATTCCTAAATTATTCGTTTACAACATCTAATTCGACTTTCAAATTATCGATGATAAAGCGTTGCCTATCGGGCGTATTTTTTCCCATATAAAATCCGAGCAATTCTTCAATTGACAAATCCGGTTCCATCATAACCGGTTCCAAACGAATATCTTTGCCTATAAAATGTTTGAATTCATTTGGAGAGATTTCGCCCAATCCTTTAAATCGAGTAATTTCGGGTTTACCTCGTTTGCTTAATTTATCAATAGCTTGTTGTTTTTCTTCTTCACTGTAACAATATATGGTTTCTTGTTTGTTACGCACTCTAAAAAGCGGTGTTTCCAAAATATACAGATGTCCTTCTTTGATCAATTCGGGGAAAAATTTCAAGAAAAAAGTAAGCAACAAAAGACGAATATGCATACCGTCCACATCGGCATCGGTAGCTATTACGATATTGTTATAACGCAAATTTTCCAAACCATCTTCAATATTAAGAGCTGCTTGTAACAGGTTAAATTCTTCGTTTTCGTAAACCACTTTTTTGGTTAGTCCGTATGAGTTTACAGGTTTTCCACGCAAACTAAATACGGCTTGTGTATTGACATCGCGTGATTTGGTTATGGATCCGCTGGCTGAATCTCCCTCAGTGATAAACAAGGTACTGTCTAAGCGATTTTCTTTTTTCAAATCATTGTAGTGCACACGACAATCACGCAATTTTTTGTTGTGTAAACTGACCTTTTTGGCACGTTCACGAGCCAGTTTTCTAATACCCGAAAGTTCTTTACGTTCGCGTTCGGCTTGCACTATTTTTTGCAAAATTGCTTCGGCTGTATCGGGATTTTTATGTAAGTAATTATCCAGATTTTTTTTGACAAATTCGTTGATATAAGTTCGAACAGTCGGCATGCCTTCACCCATTTCGGTTGAGCCGAGTTTGGTTTTGGTTTGCGATTCAAATACCGGTTCTATAACTTTGATACTTATGGCAGCTACAATGGATTTTCGAATATCGGAAGCGTCATAATTTTTTCCGAAAAAATCGCGAATGGTTTTTACCACTGCCTCGCGAAAAGCCGCTTGATGTGTACCGCCTTGTGTGGTATGTTGTCCGTTTACAAATGAGTAATAAACTTCGCTGTATTGTGTTTTGCTATGGGTCATTGCCACTTCAATATCTTGACCTTTGAGGTGTATAATCGGGTATCTTCGGTCTGTTTCGGCTATATTTTCACTTAACAAATCTTTCAAACCGTTTTCGGAGTGATATTTTTCACCGTTAAAACGAATGGTTAAACCCGTATTTAGATAAATATAGTTTTTGAACATCCGAATTAGGTATTCGTTTCGAAATTTGTATTTGGGAAAAATTTCGAAATCGGGGATAAATTCAACATAAGTTCCGTTTTTTTGGGTAGTGGTTTCCAAACCGGACTCTTCGATAAGTTCACCTCGGCTAAAAACAGCCCATTTGGTTTGTCCGTCTCTAAAAGCTTGTACTTTAAAGTGCGACGACAAAGCATTGACCGCTTTGGTTCCCACTCCGTTTAAACCTACGGTTTTTTTAAAAGCCCGAGAATCGTATTTGCCTCCGGTATTCATTTTTGAAACCACATCGACCAATTTACCCAAGGGAATACCTCTACCGTAATCTCGCACCGATACTTTATTATCTTCCAATTGTATGGTAATGGATTTTCCGGCACCCATGACAAATTCGTCTATGGAATTGTCCAACACTTCTTTGACCAATATATAAATACCGTCGTCGGGTGACGAACCGTCGCCCAACTTACCGATATACATACCGGGACGCATGCGAATGTGTTGCTTCCAATCTAATGATTGAATATGATCTTCGGTATATGCAGTTTGTTTTTTGCTCATAAAACAGGCTCAAATTTATCAAGTTGCAAGATAATAAAGATATGTATATTAAAGAAAATTTAGGGTTTGATTTTTTTAACAAAAAAAGCTCCCTTAAAAAATCAGGAAGCTTCAACTATTTTTTGCCCTTCAAATTTATCTGCCTGTTGTAAATATAATTTGAGCTTGGGCTTGTGTAATAAAAAATTTTGCAACCATATTTTAAGCTCCGCCCGTTCGTAAGGCAATAATGATTGGTAAGCTTTTTCAAGTTCTTTTTTAAATAATTCGGGGTTAAAACTCACTTTTTCCAAAATTGTTAAAGTGTAGTTGTAAAAAGCTCTGGCCATAATTTCTATTCTTTTTTGGTGGTATAAATATAATGAATTTTCGGCTTTTTTATTGTATCATTTTGCACAAAAATTTGTTAAAATTTATACCAATACACGCAAACAATTGAATTTATTATCTTTGTAACGACAGATTACTGCGTATGAAAGATTATATTAAATATTTGGAAGAATTTGTAACCGCAAACAGAAAAGCCGTCTTTAAACAAGTATTAAACAATCGAACCCGTTATTTTACGGTTGCTCTTGAAGACTTATATCAGATGCACAATATAAGTGCAGTTGTGCGAAGTGCCGATGTATTCGGCTGGCAAGATTTACATATTGTTCAAAAAAAATACGAACCCAAGTTATCTCACTCCATAGCCAAAGGAGCCGAAAAGTGGCTTGATATGTATCGGTATAAAGATACTTTGTCGGCTATTGAAACTTTGCGTCAAAAAGGGTATCAAATTGTTGCCACTACTCCGCATACCAACGACGTTAATTTGCAAGATTTTGATATTTTCAAACCTTCGGTTTTCTTTTTCGGGGTTGAAAAAGAAGGTTTGTCAAATGAAGTTTTACAACAAGCCGACGTATATTTAAAAATACCCATGTATGGATTTACCGAAAGTTTAAACATAAGTGTTGCCGCCGCTTTAATAATGCGTGATGTAACCGAACGTCTGCGTCAATCGGATATAAATTGGCAATTAACCGAAGTCGAGAAAGAACAAATATATTTGAATTGGCTCGAAAAAAGCATCAAAAGTATTGATTTGATTAAAAAAAAGTATTGGAAAGAAAAAAGAGATATGAATTAAATTTATTTTATAAAATCTTTTATGTTTGGTTTCCATAAAAAAACACATGAGTTTTGATTAGTTCTTTTCTTTTTTGATTGTTTCCAATTCTTTGATAGCATCTCTATATTGTGCCGCTTTGATAAAATCCAGTTCTTGTGCAGCGGTTTCCATTTTTTTTCGCAAGTTTCGAATTTGTTTTTCTATATCTGCGATGGATTGATATATTGCTTTATTTTCGGCTACTTCGGTAAATAAGTTACGCTCATAAACATAGGTTTTAGGTGTTTCTTTTTGCATTAAGTTTTCCAAGCTTTTTTTGATTGCCTTAGGCGTAATTCCGTTTTTTACATTATAAGCAATTTGTTTTTCGCGCCGGCGGTTGGTTTCATCAATAGTCAGTTGCATGCTTTTGGTTATTTTGTCGGCATACAAAATTGCCGTTCCGTGTATATGTCGTGCAGCTCTTCCAATAGTTTGGGTCAAAGATTTATGCGAACGCAAAAAACCTTCTTTATCGGCATCAAGTATAGCTACCAATGAGACTTCGGGTAAATCCAAACCTTCACGCAACAAATTAACTCCAACCAATACATCAAATAAACCTTTTCGCAAATCGTGCATGATTTCCACCCGTTCCAAAGTATCGACATCGGAATGTATGTATCGGCTTCTCACCTGAATTTTTGTTAAATATTTGGTAAGTTCTTCCGCCATTCGTTTGGTAAGAGTGGTTACCAATACCCGTTCGTCTTTTTCGACTCTTTTTTGAATTTCTTCCAACAAATCGTCTATTTGATTTTGTGAAGGTCGTATTTCAATAACCGGATCCAACAAGCCTGTAGGACGTATAACCTGTTCGACCACTACCCCGCCCGATTTTTGCAATTCGTAGTCGGAAGGTGTGGCACTGACATAAATAACCTGATTTTGCATCTGTTCAAATTCTTCAAATTTCAACGGACGATTATCCAAAGCCGAAGGCAGCCTAAATCCGTATTCCACCAAAACCTCTTTGCGCGAACGGTCTCCTCCATACATGGCATGTACTTGCGGTATGGTTACATGACTTTCGTCTATAACCATTAGATAATCGTCAGGAAAATAGTCCAGCAAACAAAAAGGACGACTTCCGGGTGCTCTTCCATCCAAATATCGCGAATAATTTTCGATACCTGAACAATAGCCGAGTTCTTTCATCATTTCCAGATCGAACTCAGTGCGTTCTTTTAATCGTTTGGCTTCCAAATGTTTTCCGATTTCTTTAAAATATGCAACTTGTTTGCCTAAATCCAGCTGTATGTTTTTAATGGCATCGTTGAGTCTTTCGGGTGAAGTTACAAAAAGATTTGCAGGATAGATATCGACTTCTTCAACCGTATCGATCCGTTCGCCGCTTTCGGCATGAATTACTTCTATCTCATCTACTTCGTCGCCCCAAAAATTGATTCGAAAATAACGGTCGGTATATGAAGGATAAATTGTTATGGTATCTCCTTTGACAACAAAACTTCCCGCTTTGGGTATTTCACTTCGGCTATACAAAGCCGCTACCAGTTCTCTTAAAAGTTTGGTTCGGGTTGTTTGTATATTTTTATCTACTTTAACTACGTTTTTTTTAAATTCGGACGGATTACCAATTCCGTACAAACACGATACCGAGGCAATAACTATTATATCGCGTCTTCCCGAAAGCAAAGAGGATGTCGTGCTCAATCGGTAACGTTCAATTTCTTCATTGATTGACAAATCTTTTTCGATATAAGTGCCCGAAGTAGGTAAATAAGCTTCGGGTTGGTAATAATCGTAATAAGATACAAAATATTCAACGGCATTTTCGGGAAAGAACTGTTTGAACTCTTGAAACAATTGTGCCGCCAAAGTTTTATTATGAGCCAAAATAAGTGTAGGACGTTGCACTTTTTCAATCACATTGGCAACGGTAAAGGTTTTGCCCGAACCCGTAACGCCCAACAAAGTTTGATATTTTTGTCCTGTCAAAACACCTTGTGAGAGCTGATATATGGCATCGGGTTGATCACCGGTAGGTTTAAAATCTGATTTGATTTGAAATGTTTTCATAAAAATATAAATTCCCCAATACAAAATTGAGGAATTTATTGATACATAAATATATTTTCAAAGAAAAAATTAACGCTTTAAGGTAAAATGACCTTTTACCTTACGAAAATTTCCATCGAGTTCCTTTACATGAGCAATATACCAATAATCTGTTGCAATAGCAGGTTTACCGTTATACGTGCCGTCCCAACCCGGACCGGCTGAATTGATGCTTGCTATTAATTTTCCGTAGCGATCATAAATATTTACCATAGTTCCCGGGCGTTTTGTTACATTTATGATTTGCCAATGGTCATTAAATCCATCTCCATTAGGGGTAAAAAACTGTGGTGCCCCCAATATATCTACTTCTTTTTCGGTAACACCGCAACCGTTTTTATCGGAAATATATACGGTATAAGTGCCCGGATACAAACCGTAAAACACATTACTTTGTTGATAATTTATACCATCCAGCGAATATTCATAGTTACCTAAACCGGTAACTGTTACTTCCAATGAATTGTTTGAACCGATTTTAAAGTCGGTTATTTCTATTTGTTCAATTGTTGCCGGATTGGAAGGAATAACCGTTATGTCTTTTGAGTTGGAGCAACCATGACTATCGGTTACCGTAATGGTATATTGTCCTGCACTATTTATAATAACATCTTGGGTTGTATCGCCGGTTGACCATTCATATTGTTCAAAACCTGCGGGAGCTTCGACTTGTATGGTACTCCCTTCACAAATAATATATTGATCTTCCATATCAATTTGCACCAAAGGGTAAACTATCAAATCAAAGGAACCTTGCGCATTACACCCTGAATTCAAATCGGTAATATTATACCAAATTGTTTCATTAAACGGATTGTTGTTAGTGTAATTAGCAGTATCTGTTATTTCGTTAGTATAAGCTTCGGCATCGGCTTGTGTAGGATAAAATTTTACTTCGTAAGATTGGTTATTATTTTGAATTGCCAATATTTCGTTCTTTTTATCTGTCATATCCATAACTGCTATTCCATCGTCATCAGTATCACAAATTTCAATAGGAGCAAGAGTTTCAACTATTGGCGTAGGTGAAGTAAATAAATGAAATTTACCCAAATACTTTATTCCCGAACCAATATCTTCAACGATATAGTAAATTACATTGTCTTGATTTGAAGATACAAATGGGTCTATTATAGGATTTACTTCATTTATTGCGTCATTTTTGGAGGTATAATAGGTAATATTAAAAGGACCTTGCGAGAACTGAGTGGCAACTACCAAACTGTCAAAGTCGTGTAAATTTTGTTGAATTTGTCCACTTGTTTCCAAACAAAAAAATTGATCTCCTATTGAAGGGGGAATATTTACTGTTTTTTGAACCGTTACATCACAATTGGAAGACAAATGCACAGTAGCTGTAATTATATAAGTCCCCGATGTTGTATACATGTGCTCGGCTATTGTATGATTGTTTAAGGGAGGATTATCCGGATAAGTCGTTAGTGTTGTGCCGTCTCCAAAATCCCAATCCACACTGTTTATTGCAGCATTAGCTGTAATTTCAAAAGCATTCAATACATCAGTTGTTGGATTAGGTGCATTTATTTGAGAAAAAAAGGATTGAATAAAAGGAGGTAACCCCTGATGACAAACCATCCCCGAAGGCAGAGTGATGCCAAGATAATTATAATTACAAGCGGTTCCCAACTCATTCGGACTGTCAATATAACTCATTCTATTGGTTCCTTGTGTATATCCGGTGGTATGTGTTTGGTAAATTTTTCCGTCGATTCCCAACTGCAAAGCCGAACGGAAATTGGGTTGTGAACTTATTAACAAAGCCGAATTGTTGTTATTAATATCATATTGAACCAATCTGTCATTTCTGTTACTAATATACAGTTTGGAACTGTCGGGTGAAAATTCCAAACCATAAGGCTCATTCGCACTAAAATTATTGTGTAATAACTGCGGATTGGAAACAACACCGGTTGTAATATCAAAATCCATTATGTAAGCATTTCCGTCATTCATATTGGCAATGGCAAGTTTGGAACCGTCGGGAGAAACCTTCATATAT
>JAMONO010000101.1 GCA_027065715.1 Flavobacteriales bacterium | reverse complement strand
CACCGAAATTGAATTGATTGATTTGCCCGGAACTTATAGTTTGCATCCGACTTCAAAAGACGAGGAGGTGGTTTTGAAAGAATTGGTTATCAATAGCGAAGCTATTGACGGTGTCATAG
Source organism: Flavobacteriales bacterium (assembly GCA_027065715.1). Taxonomy (GTDB): domain Bacteria; phylum Bacteroidota; class Bacteroidia; order Flavobacteriales; family Flavobacteriaceae; genus WGBX01. The sequence continues at coordinate 8,332 of JAMONO010000101.1, read as the reverse complement.
TAGTGGCTGATGTAACCAATTTAAAAAGGAATATGGTTTTGCTCACCGAAATTCAGGATTTGGGTTATCCGGTGATGTTGGCTATAAATATGTGTGACGAGATGCGTAAAAAAGGGATTGAAATTGATGTTGCCCGATTGGAAACCTTGCTGCAGATACCCGTCATATTGATAAGTGCCAAAAAAAGCAAAGGTAACGGATTGCGACAAGGAAAAGGACGCATACATCAATTGCGTGAACGGATACCCGAAATGTTTTCTTTTGCATCAAAAAAATTTTTTGAATATTATAATTTAACCGGAACTAATTTGGATTTTCTTCGTTCCGGCTATCAATCGAATACATTATATAAGTTATGGCTTATTTATACCGAACAAGAAATATTTAAAGATTACATTGCACATAATCATTTTGAAATAAGTGAACTTCTTTTCGATAAATCTTATGTTAAACGTTTGTTGCAAAAAGAAATTATTAAGCGTTATCAAGACATCAATCGAATATTAAAAGAGACTTATAAGGTCGATAAGACGAAAGCAACGGGTTTAACCGAGCGTATAGACCGAATTTTGTTGCACAAGTTTTGGGGGTTATTGGCTTTTGTGTTGATAATGTTTGTGGTTTTTCAGGCAATTTTTTCATGGTCTTCGATACCTATGGCATGGATTGACGGTTTTTTCTCGCATGTATCGGTATATATCAAAAATCATTTTTCGGATAGCCAATTAACGAGTTTGTTAGCCGATGGCATATTGCCCGGCATGGCGGGTGTTTTGATGTTTGTGCCGCAAATAAGTATTTTGTTTTTGTTTATAGCTTTGCTTGAAGAAATGGGTTATATGAGTCGTATTGTATTTTTATTGGACAGAATTATGCAAGTTTTTGGTTTGTCCGGTAAATCGGTTGTGCCGTTATTGTCGGGAACCGCTTGTGCCGTTCCGGCTATTATGAGTGCTCGAACCATTGAAAACAGCAAAGAAAGGCTTATTACGATGTTGGTAACACCATTTATTACCTGCTCTGCCCGTTTGCCGGTATATACCATTATTATTGCCTTGATTATACCCGATACCAAAGTCGGCGGTTTTATTAATTTGCAAGGTTTGGTTTTGTTCGGTTTGTATTTTTCGGGATTTTTTGCGGCTGTTTTTACCGCTTTTTTATTGAGTAAAGTTGTTCGTTCACAATACAAACGTTTTTTTATATTGGAGATGCCCGAATACAAAGCGCCTATTTTAAAAAACGTGTATATAACGGTTTGGGACAATGTCAAAGCTTTTGTTTTCGGTGCCGGAAAAATTATTATGGCTTTTTCCGTTATTTTGTGGTTTTTGGCGACACACGGTGGAGAGAAGTTTAAACATGCCGAAAGTTATTACAAGCAAGAGATGGCATCTCAATCGGAGCAATTGGACTTATCTGCTTACAAGCTGGAACATTCTTATTTGGGACGTATGGGAAAAGCTATTGAGCCGGCTATAAAACCTTTGGGATATGATTGGAAAATAGGTGTGGCACTGCTAACTTCGTTTGCCGCTCGTGAGGTTTTTGTCAGCACCTTATCGACTATTTATAGTGTAGGGGACAATAATAACGAAGGTTTGCTCAAAGATCGTTTGGCTGCCGAACGCAATGCCGTTACAGGCAAAAAAACTTTTACGTTAGCCATGGGAGTTTCTCTTTTATTTTTTTATGTGTTTGCTATGCAGTGTTTTAGTACATTGGCAACTTTGCGTAACGAAACCAAATCATGGAAATGGCCTGTTTTTGTTTTTGTTTATATGACAGGTATTGCATATTTGTCTGCCTTGTTTGCTTATCAATTATTGCGTTAAAAGTCAAAAAGATTAAGGAATGGATATTATCATAATATATGTAGCTCTGGTTTGGGCAATTTATCAGGTATATAAACATTTGTTTAAGCGGACTGACAGTCGTGGTTCTTGTTCAAAATGTGCCAAAAATCTTAAAAAATAGGCAATTGTAATTTTTTGTTCGGTTGGTAATGTAAAGTTCCTTTGTCAATATAAAGCGGGCTGCTAAAATTGTTGGTAAACAAAGCTCCCGTACCCAGTCCTTGCGGAATTTTTATATTTTTTTGAGCGGTAAATTGGGCTATGGCATTTAGTCCGATATTGCTTTCGAGAGCCGAAGTTATCCACCAACCTATTTGTAATTTTTCGGCGGCTTGTATCCATGAATTGGTGCCGGTAAATCCCCCGTGTAAAGCCGGTTTTAGAATAATGTATTGCGGACGAACTTGTTTTAAAAATGAAATTTTGTCAAAGTCGGTGGGGTAACCTATGAGTTCTTCGTCCAAAGCGATAGGCAGAGGACTTAGTTTGCATAGTTTAGCCATATTTTTCAATTGTCCTTGACGAATGGGTTGTTCGATGGAATGAATTTGATAATCGGATAATTTTTTTAATTTTTCCAGTGCTTCATCGGGCTGAAAAGCACCGTTGGCATCTACTCTTATTTCAATTTCGGATGGAGAAAATTCACGCCGAATATATTTTAATAAATCCAATTCGTCTTGAAAATCAATAGCTCCGATTTTGAGTTTAATTACCCGAAAACCTTGTTCAATTTTTTCTTTGATTTGATTAAACATAAAAGATTTTTTACCCATCCAAATCAGTCCGTTGATAGGTATGTTTTTTTTACCTTCTGTAAAATCGGAAGGGTAGAGCAGGTGAGGAGTTTGAGCCGAGAGTGAGGCAAAAGCTTGTTCCAAACCGAATATAATGGATGAAAAATTTTTTAGACGGTCAAACAATTCGGTTTTGGGTAAATGGATATTTTGAACTGTCCATTGTAATTTTTGTTCATAGTCGGGGCGGTCATCGGCACTCAGTCCGCGAAACAGAGCGGCTTCGCCATAGCCGGTTTTACCTTCCTTTTCTATTTTGATGAAAAAGGTTTCTTTATGGTGTAAAATACCACGTGAGGTTCCGGCAGGACGTTTGAACAATAACTTGTATTTTTGGTACAGGGCTTTCAATTTTGTTGGTTTGTTTTGTTTTTTTTGTCTTTTTTGTTTTTACCTTCAAACTCGAGTTTATACACTACATATCCAAAGCCTACGGCTAAGTGTAACATTACAATGATAAATAAAATGTTTGCAAGAGACATAATCATATTTTTTAAGTTTAATCTTTGAGTAACAGACTGATGGGACAATGGTCGGAGCCCAAAATTTGGTCGTGTATTATAACATCTTTAACTTGGTCGATAAATCGTTTGCTTACCAAAAAATAATCGATACGCCAACCTGCATTTCGGGCACGAGCGTTGAAGCGGTAACTCCAATAGGTATAAGCAATTTTTTCGGGATACAAATATCGAAAAGTGTCGATAAAACCGGCTTGTAACAATTGTGAAAAACCTTCAATTTCGATTTCGGTATAGCCGGCGGTTTTGTTGTAGTTACTTTTTGGATTTTTTAAGTCAATGGATTGATGTGCTACGTTTAAATCGCCACAAATGATTACGGGTTTTTGTTTGTCGAGATTGACAACAAAATTTTTAAAATCTTTGTTCCACTGTTGTTTGTAGTCTAAACGTTTTAATCCTTGTCCGGCATTGGGCGTATAAACATTTACCAGAAAGTAGTGTTTGTATTCGGCTGTTATTACTCGTCCTTCATTGTCGTGTTCATTCATGCCAATTCCGTAAAAAACTTTTTTCGGGGCGAATTTGCTCAATAGTGCGGTGCCGGAGTAGCCTTTTTTTTCGGCGCTATTTGCATATATTTGATAGTTTTGTTCAAATATTTGTAAGGCTTTTTTTACTTCATGTTCTTGAGCTTTGGTTTCTTGCAGGCATAAAATATCGGGATTTAGTTGCCGTATGTTTTCGGCAAATTCTTTTTTTAATACGGCTCTTATGCCGTTTACATTCCACGAGGTTATTTTCATTGGTGTTAATTTTATAGATGCAATTTATTGATGTTTAAATATATTTCGACAAATAATATCCGGTTGCAACTGCTACCAATCCAACTGTTAAAGTAGTGAAAAAGTAGGCTAAAAACAATAGATATTTTTCGTTTTGCAACATGATCAAATTTTCAAAAGCAAATGACGAAAAAGTAGTAAATCCGCCTAAAAATCCAGCTATTAAAAGAGCTTGGTACTCGTGGTTCAAGTTAAGCGTTCGCAGGTTATAACCTGCCAACAGACCTATTATAAAACTTCCGGCAATATTGACAAAAAAGGTGCCGAACGGGGTTAAAAAATCATTGCGGTTGAGTAACAAACCTATCAGGTATCTGATGCTGCTACCCAATCCTCCTCCTAAAAAAACCAATAGTATTCGTATCATTATTGTATATTCATGAGTTCTTTGTCCACTTCTATCAATGGTATGTAAATGTAGGTAATCCAGTCGGCCGGATTAAGCGACTTGGTATGTCCAACGGCATATACTTCAAAAGTTTTTCTTTTGTCGTCGATCATCATATAATCGCGGGAATTGATATAGGCATAAGCCAAGTTCCATGCTTCGCGTATAAATTTGTAATTGCCCTGATATTTGATTTTCAGGTAATGTCCGCCCGGTGTTTCTCCGGTAAGTATATCGGCATCGGTTACTACTGTTTTTTCTTTGGTTGGCACACAGGTTGAAAAAATTACGGCATTGTTTTCTTCATCATATTTGTTGTATATAACAAATGGTTTTCCGTTCATTTCGATTTTGTGATTAATTGCATATAATAGAACTTCGGGCAGTGTTTTATCCATTTTTTTGCCTATACTGTCTATTTTGCAACCGGCGGTTTTGTATAAATAATATGTGCTGCTCAAATCGACCGATTTTAAAATCGTTGTTTTGTGTTTATTCATGTCTTGATGCACATTTTTTTCTATAAGTTCCAATCCGCGTGTCATGGTAGGACCAATCATGTCTTCCATTTGACGGGAATATATGCGTTGCCAAAAAGGGAGTTCGCCTTCAATGGTCCAAATTACTTTAACGCCATTTTTTTGGGGAATTATTTTCCAAACAAATTCTTGTATTTGGTCGTTTGATGCCAAACTTTGCACAATCATGGTGTCTTCCGTCAAAGTCAAATTGGTTAATTTTTGTCTTTTTCCGCGGTTATCGGTAAATCTAAAATAGTCTCCTTCTTTGTTTGTGCTTCCGGGGTATTCAAATTGTATGGTGCTGTCTTTTTCTTTCCACGGTGCCCATTTGTCCCAATTTTTGAGGTCGGCTATTTGCCGAAAAACCAAGTTTGCGGGAGCGTTTATTTGTCTTTGTCTTACCACTTTAAATTGATTGTCCAACGAAATAAAATATCCGAATATCATGACACCGGCAAGGAATATGAGTAATAAAAAATATTTAATTTTTTTCAACATTTGATTATTTTTTTCTGCAAAGATAGTGTTTTAGATTAGAGTTTAAAATTGGTTTGTTCGGTTTGGTATTTTTCGATCAGAAAACGGATTGCCATATCGTATCCCGGCAAGCCTTCTCCCATAATAACTTTTACGGCTGCTTCCGAGATGTAGGAAATTTGCCGATATTTTTCGCGTTTTTTCAGGTCTGATATATGCACTTCGACCACCGGAGTATTTATAGCTTTTAGAGTGTCGCTTATGGCGATGGAAGTATGCGTATAAGCGGCGGCATTTAAGATAATTCCCGTATAATTGTTATCGGCTTCTTGCAATTTGTCTATAATTTTTCCTTCATGATTGGTTTGATAACAGTCTATTTGTATGTGAGGGTATTTTTGTCGTAATTGTTGCAAATAACTTTCAAAACTTTGTGAACCGTATATTTCGGGTTCTCGTGTTCCTAACAAATTGAGATTGGGACCGTTAATGATGAGTATTTTTGACATAATGTTAAGTTGTAAATTATTGAGTAGCATAAATTGATTTCATATCTGCCGTTACAAAAGTGTATTTTGTCAATCTTTTTTATGCATATTTCTTATAATTTATTGATGATGAATAGGGTAAACTTTTGATATATTTTTGCATAAATTCAAAGTCGGGTTTTCCGTTTTTTTCCGGTAATTTTATTTCCAATTCTTTTAATCTTGTCTGACTTGCTTTTCTTCCATAATTAAAACGGTATTGTTCTAAATTTAAAATGGTTGTGAAAAACAAGGCAATATAATCATTCATCTCGAATTTCGGGATTAATTTTTCTACGTGATCACTTGCCGAAAATGGCAATTTTTGGTAGGAACAATAACCAATTACAGCACTATCAACCGTTAAAACATTACCGTTTTCGGTATAATAATCATAAAAACCTTCAACTCCGTTGTTGGTAGCCTGTGTTGTTACGTAAGGATAACGTCCTTTGCCATATTCTTGCAGTTCCAAAAGGGGTGTTGTTTTACTTCCTTTTACTTCAAATAATTCGGTTAATTTAAATTTTTTCCATTTCTTATCATTCAAAGACGGTTTTTTGTCAAAGACGGGTCTATCATCTATTTTGGAATTAATATTGTTGTAATACTTATCTAACTGATTAATAAGTTTTTGCGGAATGTTTGCGGGTATGCGTAAATCTTTTAGAGTTTTATTGGCTTGTCGTCCATAACTGTATCTAAATTTATTAGCCGAAATATATTTGGCATAAATCAGCATTTCAATAGTTGTCATTTCTTTTTTAGGTATAAGGATATAAATATCCCTACCGCTGTAATAGGGGATGGGTTGATAAAAAGTCGATAACACAGAGCCACCACCGGCTACGGACAATGTATGGGCAGGATTAGGTTCAATATCAATTTCCTTTTCTACAAATGCTGAAACACCATTGTTTTTTTCTGTCCTTGATACAAAAGGAATTGCATTATGTTTTGTTGTATTACATTCTTGTAGATGCACTAACTCCAAATTGACACCATACTTAACATTAAATATATCTGATATTTTTACATATTTACTCATCATCTAATTTTTCGTGAATTTTGTTTTGGTGTAAAAATGTTACATAATCTAAAACTGCTTTCTCAAAATCATCATTTGACAATTTTGAATAATCCGTTTCCATATATGCTTCTGCTACCCATTCCATATCGGCAGTTACCACTTTATTTATGCTAAAACCGGGTTCTCGTTTCCGGTTGATAAAGTTTGAAATCCATTTTTCTTTTATTTGTTCCCATTTTCCGTAAGCATCAATTCTTCCTTTTCCTTTTCTTTTTACAAAACCGTCGTCTTTGTAATAGCCAAAATATGTTTCTTTGTTTTTCGGATGCGGTTTATGTGCGGTAAAAATCATTATACACGATACAACATTTACTTTTGAATTAAAAAATAATTCGTCAGGCATTGACAAAACAGCTTCCAATGTGTGCTTTTCGAGTAATTTTTTCTTGTATTCAAAAACTTTTCCTTTTGTTGCCAAAGCACTTTGCATAGGGACAATGGCAACGCAAGTTCCACCGTCCACAAGAGTTTCAAGATTATTTAACACAAATTCGAGCTCGTCGGTATCAGTTTTTTTGTTGGATTTGTATGGCGGATTTAAAAACCCGACTGTCGGTTTCTTTTCTTTTACGGTTTTTATTATTTCAGGGTCAAAACAACTGCCGTTTAAAATGTTTGTTTTGCCGTCTTGGTGGATATACATATTGGAAACCGCCAAAGCAAATATGTGTGATTGGTATTCAACACCGATTAATTGTTTGGTTTTTATTTCTTTTATTTTTGTTTCATCTCCTTTGGCATCTTTTATCATTTTGCTCATTGCACTGATTAAAAATCCGCCTGTTCCAGTGCAGTTGTCGTAAGCTACGGAATTTTTATTTACTTGGGCCAATTCTGCAAAAAGTTCTGTAATATGGGGTGGGGTTAAAACAATTCCCAATCCTTTATCGCTATTGGCATATCTCAAAAATTCAATATACAATTGTCCGAGAACATCAAAATATTTGTGCGATTTGATAAAATTATTAATGTTTTCATCTATTTCATCAATGATTTCTTTTAATACGCCTTCTTTTTTGGATAAAGAAGTATCTGTTTTAATAAAACTAAATTGAATTTCGAGATTTTCCAATTTTTTCCCTGTAATATTGGCACTCTCTAATTCATTAGAGACAGTTTGAACTAACGCATTTGATAGATTTTCGGGTTTTGAATAGGACGCATAAGATTTTTTGAAAGGTTCGTTTTCAAGAGCTATAAGTATGGCACTGATTAATAAGCTTCTTTGATTTTCGAGAATTTTATAGGTATGTAATTTGTCGTTTAATTCTTTTGTAAAATCAAGCAAAGTATTATAATCTTGTCTAAATTTCTCGGGGCTTTCCAAATATCCTTTGAGATAATTTTCGGGAATTAATAGCTTGTCTCCA
>JAMONO010000100.1 GCA_027065715.1 Flavobacteriales bacterium | reverse complement strand
CGGAATACCAGCTTCTGTCGTAATATACTATATAAATATATCCGGTAGTGGGGTCTATTTTCATCCAAGTCAAATATTGATGTGATCGGGTATTATCATCATTTACTCTTTGAGGAGATGACCATGTAAGACCGCCATCGGTACTTTTGCTGATAAAAATATCGGTATTGTCGGTTCCGTTTCGTTGGTCGGACCAATTGACATACAAGGTTCCTGCATATTTTCCGTTCGAATTGTCTATGTCCAAAACAGGCATACCGTTGGCTCTGTAAACGCCGGGTATTCGGTAATCCCAACCTTCGGGTTGGTCGGCAATAATTATGTCGCGGTCAAGCCATGTTTTGCCTCCGTCTGTACTTTTGTCAAAATATATTTTATTGTTATATGCCCAAGCGACATAAATATTGCCTTTTTTATCAAAAACAGGTACCGCACCTTCGACGGTATTATCGCTGTCAAGACAATCGCCGTCATATTGATTTATTTTAACGGGTGTGCTCCATGTTTGTCCAAAATCGTTTGATTTTGAAAATAAAATACGCGATTTATCTTTGGGTTTACGGCTTTCATATTGGTCGAATTCTGTCCAAGTAACCGCCAATTCGCCTGTTTCGGGGTGTATGCCTATCCAGTGTTTGTCTTGATGATGTGCGTTGTTGTAACCAATGGCAACTCCATCTGTCCATGTTTTGCCTTTGTCGGTTGATTTTTGCAAAACGATGCTACTCAAAAATTCCTTACTCTTTCGGTTGTGGTCGGGGTCGGCTAAGTGCAAATAATAGATGTTGCCAAATTTGTCCGATGCCAAACAAGGGTCGCCAAAAACGCCGTAACGCGATTGTAAATGTTCGGTTTTCCATGATTTGCCTCCGTCAAAAGAAGTGTGTACATTGTCATAAATGCTGCCGGCAATGATATTGGCGGTATCCGTTTTGTTGATACAAACGGAAGGTTCGGACAAAGCCGAATACGGATTTTTGTTTTCGATAATTGTTACTACCTTTGTGTTTGTGTCAAAACTTGATTTTTGGAATGTTTTTTGAACCGATTGACACGAAAATATCAATGTCAATAATACCATGAATAAATATACTGAGTTCTTCATAAGGTTAGCAAATTAAATTCAAAGATATGAAAAAGCTTTTTTATTTGTCGCTTTTTATGGTTTTAACCGCTTTTTCGCCGCATAAATATTATGTTAGCGTAACCGAATTATATCTCAACAAAAACAATATTCAAGTCATTATACGTATGTTTCCCGATGATATTGAAAACAGTTTGAAAGATTTTTACGGTTTGCAATTCGATTTGATGTCAATACAAGCCCGACCACTTGTCAGAACGTATATCGATGAACATTTTCAAATGAAAATCAATGATTTACCGGTCTATTTTAGGTTGGAAGGAATTACGCAGGAAGACGGTTTTTTTATAGTGCTTTTGCAAGCCGATAAACCGAAACAAATCAATATGTTGTGTGTTACCAATTCTGTTTTGACGGAAATGTTTGATGAACAAAAAAACATTGTGCACGTATTGTCGGATCAACAAAAAAAGAGTTTTATATTGACCAAACATGAAAAGCGGTTTTGTTGGAGACCAGCCGAATTAAAATAATCCGAACCTCAAATTTTATTTGTCGGGAAGTGATAAATTCCATTTTATCAATTCGTTTAGGCTAAAATGATAATTAACGACAACCCCTTTATGCGCGCCGTTTA
>JAMONO010000099.1 GCA_027065715.1 Flavobacteriales bacterium | reverse complement strand
TGGTATTTGACATCTTTGCGGGTTGGTGCGTAGGCGTTGTGTTTGAGACCAAAGGGGTAATAATGGTTTTCTTCCAATATTTTTACGCGTTCGCTCTCGGGGTCTAAGGTGTAGCTTAGGCGGTTATTGCCCAAATGGTCTTTGTAAATGTATATGTATTGGTATAAAGCCGGCTCGGTGTTGTCGCCGGGCTTGTATATGGCTTTGACATAACCCTCTGCCGTTGGAAAAAACAATAACTTGCCGTCTTCATACTGATAACCGCCCATATAATCGGTGGTTACCTTCCGGTTATTGTAATATACCGTTTTTTGCAACTTAATGCCGGTGGCGTCATAAGTGTATCTTATGCTGCGGTTGTTGGTAAATTGTATGTGTACGGGCAGGTTCATGTGGTTGTATGTAATATTTGTTATGTCTTTGTTTTTGTCGTTTGTCATATTTCCGTAATCGTCATAAGTATAGTCGTCGGAATTGCCGCTTGCACCATTGCTAAAACCTTGATTATCGTTAGACAAATCTACGACTTTTTTTAATTGATTGCTGTTATTTTCATAGGTATATTGCAAATTGTCTATTTGCGGGGCAACGGTAGCGTTTTCAAAACCGCCGTTGCGTTGCAACGATGTAATGTTTCCGTTTAAATCATACGAAATATAAACGTTGTATGTGTCGTTAATATTGTTGGAAATATTTAAATAATCGGCTTGTGTAAGACGATTAAGCGGGTCATATAAATATTGATAAGAACGTAATTGATTGTCGCTTGCGGTAAGCCAACGGGTTTGACTTATGTTGCCGTTGTATAGGGCATTTGTTCCGGTATTGTAATCCAGTTTAAAATAGAACAATTGTCCGTGTGGCAAATGGGGGTCGTTAATGGCGGTAAGCCAGCCGCGTATATTGTATTGGTAGTCTATATATTGCAAGGGGTATGATAGCGTGTTGCCTACCCTTTTGCTGTTGAGTTGTCCCAGTATGTTGTAGTGGTTGTAGGTAATGTTTTCAAAATTTTGATTGTTTATTTTGTGTAGGTTTTGCAACAATTTGCTTTGCGGGGTATAGTTGTATAGTTCCTGTGTGGAAAGCACAAAACTATTTTCATTTTTTTTGTGTAAGGTATTTTTTTGCAAAATTTTACCTTCAAAATCTACTGTATTTTCGGTTTTGATATAGCCGCCGTCGGGGTATTTGATTATGTTTTTGAGAGGAGAATTTAGGTGATCGTCTTTGTATATGTTTATGGTTTGTATGTTTTTTGTGTCGGTTGAATTTTTTAGTACTCTTGTCAAACTCATAACCGGAAGGGTTTTCAGATTGGTTTTAACCGGTTGTGAGGCTATTTGTGCGGGTATGGTTCCGACATCAAGATTGTTGTAGCTGTCGTAGTAATTGACAGTCAAGATATGTGAGGTAATAGATTGTTGGTCGGGGAAACTTTGGTTGGTATAAGCTATATTTATGCCGTTGATGTTTGTGTTGCCGTTATTTAATTTGTTTTCGCTTAATCTTTTAAGAGAAATTTCATTTTGTAATTGGTATCTTAAATTTTCGGATACTTGATATTTTGCCCACAAGGTATATACGGGTCTGTCAAATACGTCGTATTTGGTAAACAGCCAGCCATCACCGGTTACATTGTCAAAAGGCGAAGCTGTGGGTCCTGTGGCACGTAAACGGTCGAGTGTATCATATATCATGTATTCCCATTGTTTATCGGGTATTTTTTTGGCAACCATTCGGTTTCGCTTGTCGTATTTGTATTGATAGCAAAGTTTGTTTAAAATGTCGGTTGTAATTTGATTAAAAACAGCAGCTTTGGGTGGTATGACATAAGTTAAGTTTCCGTAAATGTCATAAACATAATAGGTATCGTAGTTTTGTGCGACGGTTTGGATACGTTTGAGCACTGTTTTTCCCGATTTGTCTTTGTATTCAATGGTTTTGGTTCCGTTTGTGTCGTTGTTTTCGTCAATAATGATATTTTTGTATAAAGTATTGGGGTCGTAATATGTATTCCAGCCGTATAAAGCAGGTTGATATATATCGACATTGGCATCGTAGTTTAGATTTACCTGTGGCATGCGTACTTCGTTAGCGGTGTTGGTTTGATAGTCGTATTTAATTTCATGTCCGCTTCCCAAAGCCCAGTCTTCGCCCGGAGCCGCTTGTTTAAAAAGACGGTTTAGCGGAGAGTTTTCCAAAAGTTTTTCGCTGTAAGGCACACCGGTATGGGCTATGCCATTGGTTGTTTGATAAAAATTGATAATTTCTTGTTCGTTTAAGTTATCCATAAAATCCATGCTCGAATTGTTTCGCACATAGGGCAGGTATTCTTTGGTTTGACGTCCAAAGCCGTCGTATTCAATATGAGTAATGATATCGCCGCCGTTGGGAGCTTCGGCAACTTTGATATTTTGCACGGGGCGTCCCAGTCCGTCAAAATAATTGATTTCGATATGTGCTTTGTCAGTGGTGGGTTGCGAATGGGTAACAGGTTGTTTGTAGATTACCGATTTTACCCAATTTTGGGAAGGGGTTTGTGCGTTACCTATCCAAAATACTGTTGTTATTATGAGAAATAAAAATTGTTTCATATTTGTATAAATTGAAGTATAGATTTTGGTTTACAAAAATTATAATGATTTGTTGTTATCGTCCTTTAATAATTTTTACACTGTTTTGCATATCATCGGCAGTTACCCGCATAAGGTAAATACCGTCGGGGTAGTTATTGACCGGAACGGGAATTATACGACTACCGTCGAGTTGTCGTGTGTATAACAATTTGCCGTTGAGGTCAAATATTTCCAAAAGTCCTTCGTTGTAATCTTTTCCGATTATTGCTTGGGTATAATTAATTGCGGGATTAGGTATGGCTTCGAGGGGCAATTTGGGGTGTATGGGTTTATCTTTGTCGGCAATTTTTACGATTAAAAAATCGGCATTGGTATCACCTTTGCTATGTGCGGGCATAGAGCTACCCATTAATACATAACCGCCGTCTCGCGTTTCCAATAGCTTTTTTAATACTTCTTTTTGTCGGTTTCCTATGGAACGTCGCCATTTTTCGTTGCCTTGTTTATCGGTTTTAATCAATAAAAAGTCTTCTTTGCCTTTGGCAAAAGTTTTTTTGTTATGGTGTAAAGAGGTGTATGCACCCAGTATCAAACTACCGTCTTTGTTTTGCAACATACCGGTTAAAATGTCGTCGGCTTGGTTGTCAAAAGTTTGTTGCCACAACAAATTGCCTTTGGTGTCGATTTTTCTTATGATGATATCGGCTTGATTATTGTGTTTATTGCTATCTATATAAGTAAAATATCCGCCTACAAGTATATTGCCGTCATTGGTAACAAGCATGGCGGATATTTTATCGTCGGCTTCATCGCCAAAAGTTTTTTGCCATTCGGTATCGCCTTTGGAGTTAAGTTTAAGCAGCCACCAATCGTTATTGCCTTGCAACGGAGTTGTTTTGTTGCCGCCGGCGGGCGAATTGCTGTTGCCGGCTAATATAAAGCTGCCGTCGGGCAATTGCACTATTTTTTGTAGTTCATCTTTGTATTTGCCACCAAAAGTTTTTTGCCACTCGGACTTGCCTTGTGCGTTGAGTTTGACAATCCAATAATCCGTATTGCCAAAACAGGAATTTTGTTTAGGTATGATTTTAGGGTCGGTTGTTTGTTGTTCGCAGGTATCGGACGAAGAACTTCCTCCTATAATATATCCGCCGTCATTGGTTCTGATAATATGATTTATATTGTCCAATCCGCGTCCACCCAATACACGTTGCCATTGTATTTGTCCGTTTATATCGAGTTTGATAAGCCAAATGTCAAATTGTCCCAAATTGGGAACCGATTTGTCATTTCCGTTTGGTGAATTGCTGATACCGCCAAGCAAATAACCGCTGTCGGTACAGCGTATTATTTGTTTTAAATAATCGGTTTGGGAAGCGTTAAAGGTTTTTGTCCATTCTTTGTCGCCGTTTTCGGTATATTTGGTAAGCATATAATCGTAGTTGCCTGTGTCGGTGTTTTTTCCTATATCGGACAAGCTGGCACCTGCCAAAATAAAACCGTAATCTAAGGTAGCGATGCCGTCGTTTAAGAAATCGGCATATTTGCCTCCGGTTTTGTGTTGCCAAAGTATATTTTGGGCTTGTGTAACACAAAATAGAAGACCGAGAGCTATGATAAATGTTTTTTTCATAAAATAATGTTTAAGGTTTATAATGGTAATCGTATTCTTTTAAAATATGTCCGTCTTTGTCTTTTATTTGTTTTAATCGGTTAAAACTGTCATATATATAAAACTGCGTATCTCCTTTAGGGTCGGTTATACTGGTTACTCCTACCAAAGGGTCATAAGTATAAAAGGTCATTTGAGTGTTGTCGGGTAAGGCGTTTCTTAAGTTATTAAGGGCAGTTCGTAAGGCATCTTCACTGCTACTATCTATATCATAGTCGGAGACAGTAATGACAGTATCTATCAAACTTTGGATATTGCTATTGATATCCGTTCCTTTTAAATTCACTATTTCTGCAAGTAACCTCGAATGATTATACCCCCACACATAGTAAATATGGGTATCTTCCGCTTTGGATACTTCAATGGGGTTGCCATAAATATCATAATTGTGATAAATTATTTTTTCTTCCAAATCATGTCCGTTTTTACTGGCATAGACTTTATTTGGCATTGTAATGTTATTTTCAATAACAGGTTGTCCATTTACCATTATAGTAAATTCATAGTTTTTATAAGTAGTCCTTCTTGTTCCGAGTATAAGTTCCTGTCCATTGTTGTCGATGTTATACAGTTTTGTTTCAATGGGTTCACTGATTCTGTTTTGTCTATCCGGATGAGTTTCCGTTGGACTTTGCATCATAATGTAGGCACCGAGTTCTTCTTGACTCAACGGAATATTTCCTAATGAAGTAGTTGATTCGATATCGTATGCATAAGCATATTCTATTTTTTCTTCTCCACCCAAACTGTTTCCTTTGGATTTCATTTTCAAATTACCGGTTAAGTCGTCATATTCATAATTACTGACTTGCGTAACTTCACCTGAAGAATAATACATTTTATCTGTTTTTTTGGTCATCTGATAAAATTCCGGACGTATGATATGCAATCCGAGAGAGGTTTCAAAAGAAGTATCCAATAACCCATTGTTGAGGTATTTGTAATGCACAATATCTATATTGGTACCAATAGCAAACTGTTTGTGTTGGGCATCATTTGCCGGCGGATACGGATAGTTGGAGGTGTATTCATAATCAGTTGTGGCAACTGTAGTGTATGTACTTCCTTCTTTTTTCTGTTTGATTTGTTGTAATGGTTTACCCTTTTTCCAATACTGTTCATTGGCATAATCGGTATAAACAAGCGGGAAATTATCATCAAATATTTTGATAATTCTTCCTTTGCTATCATCAATCACCACGCGGTCATAAAACACATAGCCTCCCCCTAATCCTATTAAAGGAGTAGCAGATGTAACAGATTCTCTTAAGACGTCACATTCTTCATGTCCGAAATCACTAAAAATTATGGTATTAGTTATTCTTTGCGTTTTATATTTTATTTCATTCGGTACTATAAATTTCCCCGAGGTGTAACCGTTTTCATCTATGTAACTATAAGTGGTCGTTATACAATTGTTAGCATCAGTACAACTTTTGATTTCTTTCACGCGAATACCTCCCGCTACAACATCTTGGTTGGCGGTTATAAACCGGTTTTCTTCATATTCGATAGTGCTGTATCCTTTGGCGGGGTATATAATCTTGTTCAAACTGCCCAATATCGCCTTGTTAAAAACAGGCTCTCTGTTTCCATCCAACAAATTTTGATTATAATGCCCGTTGTAATAGCCCCATTTGTCTTGTGAATTAGTATTTAGTGAATTATATACTGTTCCTGTATATTCCATTTCATAAAAAGGAATTTCTACGTCATTATTATTAAACTTTCTCACTTTTAACAATAATTTTTTATCGTTATTGACATCGTTAAATTCAAAGAGATAATAATACATATTTTCGTAATTACCATTAGCAGTTTTTCTTTGAACATCTATCCGGTTCAGGTAATAATAATTAGAAATAGGTGCTTTTTGCACATCAAACAATAGCCTGCCTTCCGGAAAAACGATTTCTTTAATGAATTTTCTATTTATACTGTAAGCTTGGTACAAGGTGAAATGTCCTGAATGTATTGAATTACAAATATTTGCTGATCCTGTGTGTGAATAATTTGAGCGCGTTACCTTGTATTCAGATTTTCTGGTTTTGTTATAGGTAATAGGCAAAGAATTACTTTGTGTCAAATATTCAAATTCTATAGTTTTATAAGTATTGGGTACTTCTATTTTTTTAACCCACCACTCATTAACATAGATACCTATACCTACTTGGTCATTTGTATATTCAGTAATGACCGGTTCTGAAAAATCATATTTTACTCCTTTGTCATCGATAAGTTTGATAACTCCATCCGGTAAACCGGCATTAAATCTGTCTTTTATGATATAGTTGGTTTGGGGAAATTTAACGGGTTCACCAAAAGGATTGTGCGAATAATTGCCGTGTAAATTCTCCATATTTATTTTAAAAATATCCGGTTCGGTATCTCCAAAAACAAAAGTATTATTGGCTAAACTCATTTTCTTCAGGTATAACAAAGCATCGTCTGTAATCGTACTGTTAAAAAATGGTAATACATAATTTTCACCGATGTGGGAGCTCAAATATCCATGTGCTCTTTCATCAGGTCCTAAGCCTTTTATCTGCCGGCTAATCAAACCACCGGCGTGTAAAGACCAGCCTAAACCTACTATGCCGGCATCTTCTTCAACTTTTAAACCTGAATAAGCATAAGACAAATATATGGGTAAACTATAGCCGGCTAATTTGATTTCATATAGTTGTATTTGAAAATTTATCATCCCCAATCTTTCATCTATGGGAATGTCCCCATACTTTCCTAAACTGTAAGCTTCAGGTGTAGCCGGACTCACCATTTTGTCTATATCTCCTTTTAATAAATCATTTATGCTAACTGTATTATCTAGTTGTGAATGCGTTGTCAGTGTAATCAACGCTACTAATAAAATTGTTAATTGTTTTTTCATTGTTTGAAATTGTTTTTCTTATGAATAATTTTTTAGTAATATCCTTTTTGGGGCGTTTTTTATAAGCGGTTTGGCACAAGCGCCGTTTATTTTACCCGCCCAACCCGTCTATGATAAAGCATTTGCAAAGGTTTTTTTATTGAACTTTCAGGTTTCTATTTTTCATTTTTTTCACTAAAATGAGTTTTCTTATTTTTATTATAGTTTTTTAACCATCTGTAATTATTATATCTATAACAATACCATTGTCAAAAATAATTGTCATTGTTCCTGTGTTAACACCCTTTCCTGTTGCTCCTAAAAAATACTGGTATTTACTTTTTGTTTGAACATTAGGTTTGCCGAGTAGTTGTAATATGGAATCTTTACTAACACCTTTTAATTTGTATTTTTTTAAAAGATCTTTATACATTAACCATCTTGTATTCATTGTACTTTCAGTTTCAGTCCAGTTTTTCCAAACATTAGAGTTAAAATCTTTTTTTTCACTACAACTTACTATCAGTAAAATTATTGCTACAAATGATAGTATTAATGTTTTCATTTATTCTTATTTTTTATCTTTGTTCAAATCTTCCCTATCTGCATTATTCATCCCATATATATTTAAAGTTCTCAATACTTTCATGGCAGTATCATATTGTTCTTGAGCTATTCTTGTTCTTGATATAGTGATATTCCCATCTTCATCAGTAGTAGCAGTCCAAAGTCCTTCATTTAATTGGATGTTTAACGCTTGAACAGCTACTTCCCATTCAGTTGCACCTTCTCCTAATTCAGCCCCTATTTCCCGTCCAATCTCATTATTTAAAAAGTCAACAACACTATCTGCACCGCCAAGATTATCAGGTGGCGGTTGATCAAAATCTACATGTGCATTTCCTTGAGCACCCATTGGTATTCCTTCATGAGCATTACCAATACGTTGTGCAATACCTTCTCCATAATTGGCGGCAATAGTACCCATCCATATTACGTGTCTTAATGCATTTCTTTCAGAACCCATTCCAACTGTCATATTTCCATTTTCTGCTGCGTGTCTTGCAATTCTTCCTGAAATAGATGATATATTAGTTCCTCCTCGTTCAACAGAACCAACATTATATGAAGCTATAGGATGCCTTATGGCAACTCCCGCAGTTGAAGCATTTATTTGTGCATTAGTTGGATGTTCATTTCTAATTGTACTGGTTCCCAAAATCCAGCCAGGTGTATGAACTGATAACCTTTCTGCACCCTCTAATTCTCTGCCATCAATTACTCTATTCTCACAGAAATTATAAGGTGATTGATAACTATAATCTTCTGCCAACGGGTCAATACTCATAAACCGCCCGATAGCGTAGTCGTAGTTGCGGTATTTGAAGCTGTCCCAATTTAGCCCGAGTTCGTCTTGGCGTTCTTGCTCTTGGTAATAATATTTAAACTTCAAGCCATGGGATGGGGCTTGTATTATTTCTTTTTTTTCGACCAATTGTTCTTGGTATTTGACATCTTTGCGGG
>JAMONO010000098.1 GCA_027065715.1 Flavobacteriales bacterium | reverse complement strand
AATTTGAAACGGAAATTACGCAGGAAAAACTCCTAAATTTTGCCGAAATTATTGAACAATCCATGCTAAAACAAAATGTTTATTACAAAGATTTAATAGTTGGCAAAGTATTGCAACCGGCAAAAATTACACCGGTAATAAAAGGAGGTTTTGATACCTATATGAAATCTATAGGCAAACTGGGCGGGCAAAATAAATTGCCGCGCCTGTCGGATAACAGAACAATTGCCGATGCTCTTTATCAAATGAATTTAACAAAATAGTCGTTGATTATTATGTATATTTACAATATTACTTTTAATGTAGATAAAGAAATTGAAAAAGAATGGTTGCAATATATCAAAGAAGTTTTTATACCGCAAATGCTTCGGAGCGGACTGTTGCGTTCGGCACTAACCAGCAAAATAATGGTGGACGAAATACAAGGAATATCATACTCCATACAATTTGCCGCCGGCAATAAAAAAGACTTGAAAAAATTTATATCCGAAGAACTTCAACCTATTTTACATAAACTACATACAAAATTCAGCCCCAAAATGGTTTATTTTGCTACGGAGTTGGATGTTGTCTATCATCAAAAAAATAATACCCCCGAAGCATAGGCTCAGGGGTATTAATTTGAGTAGAATATTTTATTTCACAACCATTTTTTTGGTTACAGAACCCGAAGCGGAATTAATTCGAACCATATAGATACCTGATGTCCAATCTTTAACTTCTATTTTTTCCGTTGTTTTCTTCATGGCAAATTCTCGGATCAAAATACCGGCAGTATTATAAACCGAAACGGTAACCGGACTATCTGTTTCTACCGAAACAAAAACATACTCTGTTGCCGGGTTAGGATACAAGCTTATCAAATCTTCTTGTAAACTCGGCACATCATTTACTTCGTTGGTTACATATACCGGTTGCTCGGGCAAATTTTGTTTTACATAAAAGGTATTTAAAACATTTCGTGCCAACAAAGCTTCACCCTCTGTTGCCTTGGCTTCGACACGTAAACCGTAAACGGCTCCGGGGTGCAAATTGTTAAAACGAGCAACAAAATGCCCGGGCTTGTTGGGTATCGGAACCAAATGATACGTTTGTCGCGTTATTTTTTCAACCGGCAAGGCTTGTTCTCCATTGCTTGAAATTAAATTGACCGTTGCCGTTACTTCTACATTATTCATATCGATAAGATTATTTTGATGTGCAATAGCCACTTCTATTTGTTGCCCGTCATAGCCTTCTTTTTCATCAAAATGCAAATTGACGGCAAAGGCAGCGGAAGTGTCGTCATAAGCAGCCATAACTACAAAATTTTGAGCCGGCAATTGCATATTGTAAACTCCTTTGGGTAAATTTTCAATATGAGCTACCGATTGATAACTCGCCGTAAAAGTATCGTTTTTGCTGTCAATTATATTGAAATTGTAGCTTTGTCCCGCACTGTCGGTCAAAGAAAACAGGTCGATAGGTTGATCTGTATAAAAAATCAAATTAACGGGTTGGTTATCTTCTTCAACTATAAAATCCGTAGTGCCTTGTGTTCCAAAATAAGTATATCCGTTACTTCCCAATATACTTTCGCTTGAATTTTGGGCATCAACTTCATGTTTGGTTACAATATCATTTTGATAATTTTGAGTCGGAGCTCTGTCGCCGTAAAGTCCATAGTGTAAATAAGGTGCCACTTCATTGCTAAAATGATTTTGGTTAATCTCCCATAGCGAAGTATGATTGGCACTTTGCATCACACGCCAGTTATAATCGCCGGCTCCGGGTGTCAATTCGTTATCGTGGTTGGTAATAACGGAACGTTTGGCACGATATTCTGAAATAAATCCGTCATTAGACGTATGCCAATTGCGCCAGCCCGAATGAAAACCTGCCCACTGCCAATAAGCATCGTAGTAAGCACCGGCAGAATGATGAAAAGCATTGCCTACATAACAGTAATACCATATATTTTGATAACAAGCATCGTCCGATTGATGTGCCCACCAACGCGTTGTATTGTCTTCAATCATATTGATACGACTATATGATGCACCGTTGGGGTGATAAGCATTTTTAAAAGTCGAATACGAATTGATTCGCCAAGATTTTGCCCAATTGTGAAACGAATTGACACTACCGCTGGTCAATTGGTAACCGTTGGCATACCACATGGCAATAAAGGCTACGCCTGTCCACGAAAGTGCTGCCCCAACATCCGCTACACGTGCTCCTCGCAAAGGTGAACTGAACGTATAAACTCCATCGACTTTTTCGTAACCGAAACTAGGAATAGAAGTGTTGTAAGGATTGCGACCGTATAAAGCTCTTTCGGTATCCATACCGCCTTTGCTATGTGCTACTATACTAACCGTAGCACTTCCGTAATGAGCGGTTATGCGATCAATCATACGCTTGAGCAAACGACCGTTTTCGTCGGGTGTTCCCAAAGGATTAAGTTGCACAAAAGCGGCTTTTAATCCGTAATTAATTACTTGATCAATATTTGCCTTATAAGAGTTACTAACCTTTCCGGTGATACCGTGCACAAATACAACCGGTGTGCGACTGCTGTTGCTACTGTATCCCACGGGATAAATAATGTTACCGGGATGATTATAGCCGTTGCCCAAAAATCCGTTATTTACATTATAATTATATTCTCGGATACTTTGAGCCGGCATAAACTGAAAAAGAAAGACTGTCAAAAACAGACTTAAAAGTGTAGTTTTTTTCATATCGTTAAATTATTTGGTGTTGTGATGACAAATATATAAAAAAGATTTTATTTTTTGAATATATCATTTTTAATTACAATATTCATTTAAATATATGATACATAATAAAAAATCGGCATAGTGAATTATTCACTGTTTTTTGGTAACTTGCAAACAAAAAAAACATGAGAAAAAAAATAGTTGCCGGCAATTGGAAAATGAACAATAATCTATCGGAAACCATTGCCTTAATCGAAGAAATAAAACAAATTATTCAACCCGACAACAAAGTAGAAGTAATCATAGCTCCACCTTTTACCAATTTAAACAAAGCCGTTGAGTTGTTAAAAAATTTTCCCGTTACGGTTGCCGCTCAAAACATGCACTATGCCGACAAAGGTGCTTATACGGGTGAAATTTCGGCTGACATGTTGTTGTCAATAGGCGTGCAAACGGTTATTTTGGGACACAGTGAACGCCGCATCTATTATAACGAAACCGACCAAAGTTTAAAAGAAAAAGCCCTGCAAGCTTACAAAAAAAACATGACCAATATATTTTGTGTAGGCGAAAAACTTAGCGATAGACAAGCCGAAAAACATTTTGAAATAGTCGAAAATCAACTCAAAAACGCTCTTTTTCAGCTTCCTGTTCAAGCTTACAAAAAGATTGTTATAGCTTACGAACCGGTATGGGCAATCGGAACCGGCGAAACCGCCTCTCCCGAACAAGCACAAGAGATGCATGCCCATATACGACAAATATTAGCCAAAAAATACGGACAAGATTTGGCTCGCAATGTACGTATTTTATATGGCGGAAGCGTTAAACCCGCCAACGCCGGAGAAATTTTTGCCCAACCCGATGTCGATGGCGGGCTAATTGGCGGGGCTTCGCTCAATGCCAATGACTTTAATGCCATAATTGAAGCCGCAAAATCTTGATTTTTATCAGGATTGTTTCAATCGAAATTGTTACATTTGCTATTGACTTTGAATTTTACGATTCAATTCATTATTGAAAACAGAGCATAAAACCCATTAAAAAAAACAGATTATGAATCTACACGAATATCAAGGTAAAGAAATATTGAGCCAATCCGGTGTCAGAGTGCAGCGCGGTATTGTTGCAGATACACCCGAAAAGGCAGTAGAAGCCGCCAAAAAATTAACCGAAGAAACCGGAACCCAATGGTATGTGGTAAAAGCACAAGTGCATGCCGGTGGTCGCGGTAAAGGCGGCGGTGTAAAATTGGCAAAAAATCTCGATGAAGTCAAAGAACTGGCTTCCAAAATCATCGGCATGCAACTGGTAACCCCGCAAACGCCACCCGAAGGCAAAAAAGTAAACCAAGTTTTAATAGCCGAAGATGTTTACTATCCGGGTGAGAGCAGTCCAGAAGAATATTATATGAGCGTGATGCTCAATAGAGGTGAAGGCAAAAACATGATAATGTATTCACCCGACGGCGGTATGAACATTGAAGAAGTAGCCGAAAAAACACCCGACCGTATTTTTTATGAAATTATCGACCCTGCACACGGTTTACAAGACTTTCAAGCCCGACGTATCGCCTTTAATTTGGGGTTAAGCGGACAAGCCTTTAAAGAAATGGTAAAATTTGTAAAAGCTCTTTATGAAGCTTATACCAAAAACGACGCTTCCTTGTTTGAAATCAATCCGGTTTTAAAAACATCAGATAATAAAATACTGGCGGTTGATTCAAAAGTGGTAATTGACGATAATTCATTATTCCGCCACAAAGATATAGCCGCCATGCGCGACAAACGTGAAGAAAATCCGGTAGAAGTTGAAGCCAAAGAAGCCGGTTTAAGTTACGTAGCCTTGGACGGAAATGTAGGTTGTATGGTCAATGGAGCCGGTCTGGCTATGGCTACCATGGATTTAATCAAACAAGCAGGCGGCGACCCCGCCAATTTTCTCGATGTAGGCGGAACCGCCGATGCCGAACGTGTTGAAAAAGGTTTTCGTATTATCTTAAAAGATCCCAAAGTAAAAGCCATATTGGTTAATATTTTTGGCGGTATTGTACGTGCCGATCGCGTGGCACAAGGTATTGTTGATGCTTATAACAATATGAAAGGCGAAATACACGTTCCTATTATTGTCCGCTTACAAGGAACCAATGCCGACAAAGCCAAAGAACTTATTGAAAAAAGCGGTATTCCCGTTCATTTTGTTACCGAATTTCAAGAAGCCGCCGACAAAGTACAAGAAGTATTGAACTAAATAAATAATTTCAGCCTCATTAAAAGCCACTCATAAACGGGTGGCTTTTTTTTGGTAAAATAAACAAACTTACCATATATTGCTTCAAATTCTTACCTTTGTAGAATAAAACAACCTATTTATCGTTTTATACATATAAAACATTACTACAATGCTTAAAAAAATTTTACTTACTTTCTTGTTATTAAACATTTTGCTTGAGTTAAAAGCGCAAGAATCGGATTTTTATTACAATCGAGATACACAATTTGTTAAAGCGGTAAACTTATATTCCGACAAAGAATATAAAGCCGCCGAATACGAATTTGAACAGCTCAAAAACACTCGCAGTAATCCGCAAATTCTGGGTGATATATATTTTTATTTGGCAAGTATATCCGTCCGAACCGGACAAGAAAACGCCGATGAACTACTGGCATATTTCACCCAACACTTTCCCACACACCCCAAACGAAATTTGGCTTATTTTGATGCCGCCGATTATTATTTTGCACACGGCGATTTTAAACAAGCTCAATCTTATATTCTACAAGTCGATCCGGGTGATTTGTCTGCCGCCGAATATGAAAAATACAATTTTTATTTAGGATACACTTATTTAAAACAAAGCGACTACAAAAAAGCTTCCCGTCTGTTTGAAAAACTTTTAAAATCAGATAAATACGGCAAACAAGCCAAATATTATTACGGATATGCCGCCTACAAACAAGACGATTTTGCCAAAGCACAAAAATACTTTGATATGGTCGCAGACGAAAACAATTTTAGCAAAAAAATGCCCTACTACCGTGCCGATATGTATTTCAAACTGCATCAATTTGATAAAGCCATTGAACAAGCACAAAAAATTTTTGACAAAGCACGAGGCAAAGAACACTCCCAATTGGCAAAAATCATCGGCGAAAGTTATTTTAACTTAAAAAAATACAGTCAAGCCATACCTTATTTAAAACAATACCACGGTAACAAAGGCAAATGGAACAATACCGATTATTATCAACTGGGATATGCTTATTATCAAGACGGTCAATTTGAAAAAGCTATCGACAACTTTAACAAAATAATAAACGGAAATGATGCCATAGCCCAAAATGCATACTATCATTTGGCAGATTGCTACCTGATAACCGACGAAAAAACCAAAGCCTTGAATGCTTTTAAAAAGGTATCGGAAATGGATTTTGACCCCAAAATGCAAGAAGATGCTTTTTATAACTATGCCAAACTCGGTTACGAATTGGGCAACCCGTTTGAAAACAGCACCAAAGTTATTCAAAAATACTTGCAAAAATATCCTCAAAGTCCTTATAAAAAAGAATTGGAAGACTTGTTGGTTAATTCATATTTAACCTCAAACAACTTTGAAGAAGCAATTAAATTGCTCGAAAAAAACAACCAAACCAATACAAAAACTTATCAAAAAGCCGCTTATTATCGCGGATTGGAACTCTTTAACGAAAGCAAATACAAAGAAGCCAAAAAAATGTTTGACAAAGTATTGGCAAAAGGTTTTGAACCTAAATACCGTCAATTGTCCAAATTTTGGAAAGCCGAAGCCGATTATCGTCTGCATCGATTTGAAGATGCCAAAAACGGTTATGAAGATTTTGCTTCGTCAAACGATTATAAATTTTTAAAGGAAGGCAAACTGGTAAACTATAATTTGGCATATACCTATTTCAAACTCAAACAATACGAACAAGCCGCTCGTTACTTTGACAAATTTATACAAACCCGACCCGACAATAAACTACTAAAAGACAGCTATTTGCGTTTAGGAGACAGTTATTTTGCATCAAAAAAATATTGGCCTGCCATGGAAGCTTACAACAAAGCTATCAACATGCATGGCGCCGATGCCGATTACGCACACTTTCAAAAAGCCATCAGCTACGGTTTTGTAGGCAAAAACAACAAAAAAATAGACGATTTAAACACTTTTCTACAAAACTTTCCGAAATCAAAACTCGTTCCCGATGCCTTATATCAATTGGGTAGCACCTATTTGGTGATTAACAACGAAAAAAAAGCTTTACAAACCTTTGAAAAACTGTTAATAAAATATCCCGACAGTAAATACGTTCCCGTTGTTCTACTCAAACAAGGACTGATATTTTATAATCAAGGAAAAAACGAGTTTGCTCTTAATAAATTCAAACAAGTAGTCGAAAAGTATCCCAATACACCCATGGCACATCAAGCGGTAGAAAATATCAAAAACATTTATATCGAAACAGGACGTAGTAACGAATATGCCCGTTGGACAAAAAAATATCCATGGATTAGTGTCAGTAACACCGAACTGGACGATGCCGTTTTTTCGGCAGCCGAAGAAAAATACTTTTCATCGGAACCCGACGCCATATCCGAATTGGAAAAATATTTGCAAGCATACGAAAACGGACTGCATCGCCTTAAAGCCCATTATTATTTAGCCAAATTATACCAAAACAAAGGAAAAAAAGGCAAAGCTGCTTTGCACTACGAATACATTGCTCAACAACCCCAAAACGAATTTTCATTGGAAGCCGTGAGAGAACTGGCTGATTTTCAACTACAAAACAACAACTGGAAAAAAGCCGTTCCATATTTGGAACGATTGGAAAATTTAAGTTCCTCACCCGAAGATTTAATTTTTGCCCAATCCAATCTAATGAAAGCCTATTATCAAAACCAACAATTCAATTCGGCAATAGAATATGCCGAAAAAGTATTGCACAACCCCAAAAGCAACAAACAAATGCAGCACGATGCTCAAATTATCATTGCTCGGGCTTCACTTGACAACGGCGACGAAACCAAAGCACGATTTTATTATGACAAATTAAGCAAAGAAGCAACCGGCAAAATTGCAGCCGAAGCGCTGTATTACGTAGCATATTTTCAAAACAAAGATAAAAAATACCAAAAATCAAATAAAACCATTGGCAAACTGACCAAAAAATATGCTAAACACAAGTATTGGGCTTCCAAAGCACTGGTATTAATGGCTCAAAACACTTATGCCAAAGGAGATGCCTTTAATGCAACTTATATACTGGAAAGCGTTATCAAAAATTTCAAACAATATCCCGATGTAATCCAAGAAGCCGATGAATTGTTAAAACAAATCAAAACCCATGAAGCTCAAAAAAATTCAAGCGTTGAATAATACTTTCAAAATGAGCCAACCGCTCAATATGAATGTAGTTTGCTTGAAATTTTGTTTCAATTTAATTTAACATAAATGTTTATCAAAAATATAAATAATGAAAAAATTATTGATTTTATACATAATATTAATAAGTGTCAATTTACAAGCCCAACAAGTTAAAGACACAGTAAAAACCGAAGTAATTAACGTTACACGCTCATTTGAACCCAAAGTTCAAGATGCATATAAACTGGACATAAACCCCGAAATTGACCAAACAAACGAAAAAAAAATACCGGTCGATTTTCATATACAATCCGTGCCCGTAGCCTCTACATTTACTCCCGAGAAAGGCGGAATGGCAAAGTTCAATGCCGGTAATATCATTGAAGATGTTTACAAAAGCTACGCGGCTCTTTCCGCAGGCAATTACACACAAATACAAGCAGATACTTATCTTTATTACCCCGTAAACAACAAACTCGGAAGTGCCCTACGCCTGTCACATTATTCGTCACAAGGACAAAAAAAAGAATACGACAATTTGATAAAACCTTTTTATCACACAACAGCCGATATGCTATTTGATTACAAAACCGACCAATCTCGCTGGAATATCGATTTGGGTTACAACGGACATATTCATTATTTACAATATTATTATCACGCTATGCCACAAATCGCAATATATCCGGTTCCTATTGTCAATACTTACAAGCACAATGACAATAATTTTGAAATGACTATAAACGGTCATTTCAAAAACT
>JAMONO010000097.1 GCA_027065715.1 Flavobacteriales bacterium | reverse complement strand
ACAAAAAGCAAAAACTTTAACAAACATTTAACGGGACGACACTTGACTCGTATCGTTTTTTTTTTTTCTTTGTATAGATTTTCATCCTCCTGCGTGGAAGGCGCCAATCGCGGGAGGGGAAAATCGAAGGCTTGGCCGAGCCGAAAAGCAGATGCCCGCCGGCAAAATAAAAAGCCGCAGCGAGGCAAAACGACTAACCGTCCCTTGGAAGGCGGAAAACAACCGGACACGCCGGGCGCGTGGAAATGCAATAACCGCTCATCGAAGCGGAAACATATCCCGCACGGTTCCGGAACGTGGCGGGGGACAGCCTAACCCACGGGCGCCCGTGGGAAGGTGAAGTAAAACAACACAAATCGGTAACCAAAAAAAGGAAAACTATGAAAAAGTTATTCGCAGCAAGCTTTTTATTAGCACTTTTGCTAATGAAACTCACACCGGTGCAAGCCCGGCACGAACCGCCTTGCTTGGGCGACGACCCCATCAAAATCGACGGGTATATCGACGAGAGTAAAAAAGATAAAATAACCGTGGTGTGTAGTGGCATCGGACCTGTTACATGTGAAGTGTACTGTAAGTAAATAATTAAAAAGCCTTTGCCGGCAGAGGTTTTTTTGTAACTTTATAAAAAAAAACGATTATATGAAATTATTTAACAAAGACACACGAATATGGTTTAGTGTTTTGAGTTTGTTTTTATTTTTCACATCATGTCAATTTGATAAAAAGGTAAAAGTCAAAAGTAAAGGTGTTGAGACAAAAATAATTTTCGATAAACCCGATAGCATTGTTATTAAAGGAGAAGGCGGACTTATCTTTGATGATATTCGAAACGACAGAATATTGTTGCACAATTCCGTTAGCAAGGATGTCGTAACCTATCATTTAAAAAAAGGTACAACGACCGTTTTTAATAAATTTGGTAATAATTACCAAGAATATACTTCTTTATTACGCAGTATAAGTTTTTATAATGATACTACTGTAGTTATCGGAGGAAAAAAGGGAATTAGCCTATTTAGCATTGAAGGAAATTTTATTAAATATTTTCCGGTGGAACGTTCAAAAAAGACATATGCTCCGATTATGCATCCTATTTTTTTGACTGACAGTTTATTTATTTTTTATGAAAGTTTACAAGGGGACCCAAGCATAAAAAACTTTTATAAAGGGGACACGATTATCACCGTATATCATCTGAACAAAGGTTTAATCCGTCGGTTTGCTTTTTTTCCGGAAAAGGAAAGTGATTATAATGATCCGGAATACTATTATTTATATCCTTTTTTATTTAACATCCAAACAATAGGAGACACTTTATACTTAAGTAGCCATAATGATTTACATATCTATAAATATCAAATATCGAACGGAAATAAACTTTCGGTAATAAACCTACAATTGCACTACTATCATCCTTTAAAATTTAAATTTTATCCAAAAAAGAAATATGGAATAAACGATTATATTAAATTTATTGCTTTGAATAGTACCATAAACAGAATGTACATCTCTGACAGGTTCATTTTTTTGGGCTATAACAAGGCCCTTACAGACGAAGAAATAAAATCTTATTCCTCATACGACGATATTCGCAAAAAACAATGCATATATATAACAACCGTTAAGGGAGAGAAATTAATTGATGCTGTATTGCCCGAAAGATACGGCGACTTCCTCTTCTACCGCAACGACAGTTTGTATTTCATGGCACGCCCTACGCAAGAGAGCGAAGACCGGAACTATACGGTGATTTACAAAGTCAAGTGGAATGCCGAATAAAGCCATCGTTTTGCTT
>JAMONO010000096.1 GCA_027065715.1 Flavobacteriales bacterium | reverse complement strand
CTCCGATATAAAATCGACCTAATTTATTGCTGTAAATGATATATACGTAGTGCATAGATAAATATACAAAAAAGGCTGCCTTATATCGACAGCCTTTTTCTGTGGTACCTCGCAGAATCGAACTGCGGACACAAGGATTTTCAGTCCTTTGCTCTACCAACTGAGCTAAGGTACCTTATTGGTTTGAGACTGCAAATATACAAAAAAATATTTCTTTAAAGCAAGAAAAAATTATACAATTTTTTATTGTTTTTTAGCAAGAACGATAATCTTTTGATAATGAGTAATCTTGCATGGAAGGTTACGAAAAAAGAAGTTTTTCTTCTGTCAATAATTTTTGCGTTTAATAATATTTATTTAACTTTGAACAACACAAATAAAACAATCAATGTCTGTTTATATTAAATATTTTTTTTCTACGGTTCTTTTTATAAACATTTATATAGTCTCGGGGCAAATTTCGACCAATCAGATTGACAGTTTGTTTAATTATTACAAACAATTACCAGATTCTCCTGCCAAAGTTGATTCTATTTTGAAATTGAATATTAAATCTCATTATGTGCGTCCCGATTTGGTTGAAGAGGCTTTAGATATTGCTTCACGTATCTATTATATCGATGGTATTGCCAATGCCTATGATATGAAAGGTTATATGGAACGTCGAAAAAATCATTTTTTAAAATCGGTTGAATATCATAAGCGTGCTTTGGGTTTTTTAGAAAAATCAAAAGATACATTGCTCAAAGTAAAATGTTTAAATAATTTGGGTGTGTCGCTTCGTAAGCTCAATGATGAAAAAGAAGCTTATAAATATTATATGATGGCTTTGAGTTTGGCAAAAGCCAGTAAAAATAATCGTCAAATAGCACGTGTTTTAAACGGTATTGGCAATGTGTTTGTTAATACGGAAGAATATGACAAAGCTTTATATTATTTTCAACAGTCTTTGAATTATGAGTTAAAAGAAAAAAATTTGAAAGGTCAGGAATACAATTTGGCAAATTTGGGAGAGGTTTATATTTATAAAAAAAATTATGATTCGGCCGAGTATTATTTAAAAAAATCTTTGGATTTGGCTAAACTTATTTATAAAGACCAAAAGGTTGGTGTAGAATATAATCTTTTGGGTTTGTTATATAAAGAAAAGGGTGATTATTTAAAGGCAATATGGTACTATGACCGTGCTCTGCCGTTATTGGAAGCTCGTAATATTAAGCGTTATTGTGCCAATACTTATATTAACAGAGGTTTGGCAAAACTGACTTTTAAGAAGTATAACGAAGCTTATTCCGATATTAACAAAGGTTTACAAATTGCCAAAGAAATAAATTCCAAAGAAAATATATCGTTGGGATACAATGCCTTGGTTGAATATTATAAAGCCAAAAAAGATTATAAAAAAGCTTTGGAAGCGCATGTTATGTCCAAAAAATTTCACGACAGTATTGTAAATATTACCGCAAAAAACAGTATTATTAGTAATCAAATTATATACGAAACCAGAGAAAAAGACGAAAGAATAAAGCAATTGGCGTATGAAAAAGAAAAAGAAAAAGCCTCCTCCAAACGTTTCTTTTTTATTATGATTGGTATTGGTGTTTTTAGTTTGGTGGCCATTGTTTTTTTGTATATGTTTTTTAGTTTGAGACGTAAAAATAAAGATTTGGAATTGGAGCAAAAGAATTCGCAAATTCAAAGTTATATATTGAAAATAAACGAATTGGAGCAACAAATGAAAAAAGGAGGTCAATCGGAGCTTGATTTGGAAGATAAATTGAAAGAAATGGATTTGACCAAACGCGAAACAGATGTTTTAAAACTCATAGCACAAGGTTATTCTAATGATGAAATTGCCGACAAAATGTTTATTTCAAAAAATACGGTAAAAAGTCACATCAAAAACATTTACCTGAAATTAGATGTGAAAAATCGTATTCAAGTCATTAGAAAAATACAAGGAAAGACTTAAAACCAACGGGTTTTTACGGTATTGTAGTCGATATAATATATCATTTTTAGTATAAAAGTATGTTGTTGCGGTTGTTCGAGTAAATTTTTAAAGTTCTCGTCAAATTTTAAGTAAGCCAATTGATTGATGTCAAAAATACTGTTTCTGTATAACAATGACAGTTTGCTTCCGGGTGCAAATTCCCAGACATAACCCAAGTCGATATTCCAAATATTATAATTTATATCTTTTTTTTGTGTATAATTGTCAATGGGTGTTAAACTTCCGTCATTTTCCAGCTTATAAAAATCGTCATATTCAACAGGAGCCCAATAGTATCTGAAATTGAAGTTAATACCGGCTTTGGTGGTAAAGTAGTAATTGGCTCCCAAGCTATTGGTAATGTTTTGTTGTTGTCTGTTTCCGAAAATAATATCATCTCCTTGAAAATCGACAAAACCTTTACCGTTTTTCATACGACCGTAGTCAAGGCTATAATTGATTTTAAACTGATTGCCGATTCTTAAACGGGGTGCTATTTTAAAACTGACATAGTTTTGCGGATCGTTAAATTTGGTAAACCTAACAAGTTTGAGGTCAATTGCCAGAGTTTTTCGGTAATCGGTTGAAAGAAATGCCCAAAAACCACCGTGTTTTTTATCGATAAAATATCTTCCGGGCACACGGGGTTCGTAGTAGTCATAAGCATCGGTAACATATTCAAGACCCATGCCGTAGCTTAAATATTTTTTGTTGGTAGCAAAAAAATTAAGTTCAAAGTCTCGTTGAATTTTATGAAATGGTTTGTATTGGTGGTCAAATCCCACATTAAAATTTATTTTAAATACGTTAAAATGTTTGGTTGGTTTTATGATGCCGTAACTATATGCGATATCAAAATTGGCATAATTGTTTTTGCGGGTAAATCCTAAGTCATTGCTGTCAAATTTATCGTCATAAACTCTAATAAGTGCTCTTACTCCATGTTGTTTAAAGCTTTTTTTGGCGTGTAAAATATATTTAAAACCTTTGTCATAAGTTTCGTTTTGGTTGATTAAACTCATGGCGGTTGTTCCTCCTACAAGTAGCGTGTTATCCATGCCGTAAATATCCCAAGCAATACCGGTAACATTGGCATCACGTGCCGAACCTTGTCGTAAAACGTTGGTGTTGATTAAACTAACCGATGAATTTCCTTTAAAATTGTAGTCCATTACAAAAATATTGTAGTTGGCGTAAGGTTCGGTAAGAATTTTACGTTCTTTTCCGGTTATATTGTTTTTAACGGTTGCTTCTGTTTTGTTGGTAATGGCATTAAAAAATCCGATACCTAAACCGTTTTTGTTTCTACCCGAAATTTTTATGGCATTGATCAGTTTTACTTTTTCGGGATTATCGATTAAGGTTTCATCACTGTTTAAATTATTGTAAACAGTGTAATAATCAGAAGGTTGTGAACCTATTCGTCGCGAATAGAATAGTCGTCCTTTGTTAAACAAATCAAAGCCTTCGGTAAAAAACTGTCTTTTTTCGGCATAATATTGTTCAAAGGGACCCAAATTTAGCTCAAGTTCGTCGTAAGGGGTATCGCTAAAATCGGGAATTAATGTAGCGTCGAGCGTATAGCTTTCGCTCAAGCCGTATTTTAAATCCATACCAAAGCCAAAATCGGTTGAGTTGTCGCCTTTATATCTTTGATGAACTATTGAAGTGTATGGGTATAAACTTAATCGAACCGGTGGTTTGATATTGGTAAGACCGGTTAGTCTGCCCAAAAATTGCACTACATCACCGCGTTTGGTTTTATCGATATATGTCCATGAGTAGTCTTCGCGTTTGCTTTCGATATGTCTGAAAAAAGTAATTGCCCAAGTTTGTTCTTGGTCATTTTGAAATCGCAAGGCAGAATAAGGAATAGCTATTTCGGTTACCCAACCGTAATCGGTAATTTTTACTTCCGATTTCCATACGGCATTCCACGATACATCACCTTTTTGCGGTTGGTTACTGTCCATTTGTGAGCCTGATGCCGATACGGCAAACATGTAGGTATTGTTGGGCGATAAGAACGGGTTAATCATAACGGCAAAATTGTCGGCTTGTGCAACTTGATCTCTCAGACTAAATTCACGCCGGATACTTTTGGGATCGGGATCTTTCATTACGGACAATACATATATACCAAAGTCATCATAAACGACCTTTACCTCCATATCATAGGCTTGCGGCAAAGGCGTTCCGTCTCCGGGCGAAAACATATAAAAACCGGTTGCGGCATGTGCATCTTTCCATTGTAAATCGTTGGGGTCGCCATCAATTTTGGGTGCCTTTGACACTCTTGTGGCTTGAAGGGTTTTGATTTCTTTTTTTTGTGCGGAAAGATTGAATACAATACCGGACATCAAAAGTAAAGATAGCAAGTGTGAGATATATTTCATTTCGTGATTTTTTTGAAAAAATGAAAGCATAAGTAATTTGTATTACAAATATCAAAAAAATATGGTTAAATAAACTTGTTTTAAGAAAAATTTAATAAAAAGTTAGGTTTTATATGTCTAATTTTTTTTCCATTTGATAATGTGCAATTCCTATTTCAAAAAATTTTTCTGATGTTACCTTATATTTTAGTTTTTTATAAAAATTCAAAGCGGTTTTACGTGCATGCAAAATTATCTTGTTACGGTGTTTGTTTCGGGCTGTTTGTTCGGCTTCAAATATAAGTTTTTTACCGATACCTTGTCGCCGGAAAGTTTTATCGACAGCCATTTGACGCAATTTGTAGGTTTGTTTATCAACGGGTTGCAATTGCACGCAGCCAATTACTTTGTTTTGAAAGCAAGCTGCCAAAATAATATCGTTGTTATCACCGGTTAAATCGTTCGATGAAAATTTTAAACCAAGTGGTTTACGTAAAATTTTCTCACGCAAATCAACCACTTGCCAATATAAATCGGAATGGTATTCAACTTGTTGTATGTTGATGCAAGTCATGTGTGTTTTTTACAAATATAAGATTTTCGGCATACTTCTTGACAGGCATTTGATATAAAATCATATCTTTGCAAAACTATGTTAGTAGAAGTTTTTAAATCTAAAATTCACAGGGTTAAAGTAACCGGTGCCGATTTGAACTATATCGGCAGCATCACTATTGATGCCGATTTGGTTGATGCAGCTCGCATGATTGAAGGCGAAAAGGTGCAGATAGTCAATGTGAACAATGGCGAACGCATAGAAACTTATATCATAAAAGGAAAAAGAGGAAGCGGAGAAATAACCCTTAACGGACCGGCGGCTCGCAAGGTGCAAAAGGGCGATATCATCATCATAATTTCATATACTTGGTTGTCTGTCGATGAAGCTCGTAGTTTTAAACCTACCATAATTTTTCCCGATACCGAAACCAATTTATTAAAATAGTTTTGAAAAAGGTACTCAAAATCATATTACCCTTACTTGTTGGTGCCGGGATTTTATACATTTATTTGTCGGGATTTACCACGCAACAGCTCAACGAAATATGGCACAACATCAAACAAGCCGATTTTAAATGGTTGTTACTGTCACTTTTGTTCGGTTTGGTAAGTCATATTATTCGTGCTTATCGTTGGAATTATTTGTTGGAAACATTAGATTATCACCCGCACAAAACCAATTTGGTGCTAACCGTAGGATTGTCATATTTGTTAAACTTAGTAGTACCGCGAGCCGGTGAAGTTGGCAGAGCGGCAAGTTTGTCTAAATATGAAAAGGGTATTAAGTTTGAAAAAGCTTTTGGTACCATAGTAGCCGAACGCATGGCTGATATTGTTTTTTTGTTGCTTTTTATGGCAATAGCTTTTTTCTTGCAATTTGATTTGATATTTACCTTGTTACAACCCAAGTTGCCCGAAAATCCTTTAATATTGCTTTTGGAATTGGTAGGCGGTTTGCTGTTGTTTTGGTTTTTTTTTAAGTGGTTGCGCTCGTCGAACAATTTGCTTGTGGTTAAAATCAGACAATTTGTTACGGGACTTTTGCACGGCATGAAAAGTATTTTGATGATGCCTCACAAATGGTGGTTTATTGTGCAAACCACTTTGATTTGGATATTGTATGTGGCTATGTTTTGGGTGGTTTTGTTTGCTTTTTCCGAAACCGGAGATTTAGGTATCGAAGCCGTTTTAGTCTCTTTTATTGCCGGTAGTATTGCCATGGTAATATCCAATGGCGGTTTTGGAGTGTATCCGGTATTTGTTGCCGAAGCTTTGTCGTTGTACAATGTTTCATTGGAAACCGGAACAGCTTTCGGTTTATTGATGTGGACAACTCAAACATTATTGGTCATTGTTTTCGGTCTTATTTGTATGATACTCTTGCCGGTTTATAATTCAAAACTCAATAATTAAATTATGGGTTATTTGTTTAATCCGACGAAATGCCTTTTTGGTCAAACAATTTCCTGTTTTCCTTTAATCAAACTTTATTGAAACACGGTTTGCCGTTAATTTTGTTCTCATAAAAATTATAAAATCCAAAATATATGAAAACAAAATTACAACTTATTTTATTTTTTAATATCGTTATTTTGTCGCTAAGTGCACAGAACAATTTGCAAAGACTTGACAGTGTAGTGGTAAAAAGTTACAATTCGAATGACAATACTTATTATTTGTCCGATATGCACCTGTTTTCGTATGATACCAATCAAAAAAACATATTGAGCCAATATGCACAATGGAATACCAATTCGTCAGTTTTGGTTCCCAATTATAAAACCGAATACACACACGGAGCTCACGGTTTGACAAGTTTAACCCAATATACTTATAATAGCAACACAATGCAATTGCAACCTTATGAAAAAACGCTTTACACTTACAATTCAAACGGTCGATTGTTAGAAAAAGTCGAACAAGTTTTTGATATTAACACTGCCTCTTTTGTCAATCAAGACAAAGAAATTTATGTTTATGCAATGGCGGGAGACCCCTATCCTACTGAGGTTCAAATTTGGAGTTGGGACAATGTTGGTAATACTTGGTTATATACCCAAAAAGCAACCATAACTTTTAATGCCAATTGGGATTTTACCGAGATATTACTCGAAGTTTATGATATGACCGGTAATGTTTGGCAACCACAAATGAAATGGAGCAGAACCTATGATAACAACAATCGTGTATTGCAACAATTAGTGCAACAGTGGAGTGCAAATCAATGGGATAATACCCAAAAAATAAACTTTGTTTATACAGCTACCGCTTCAATTGAGCAGATTGAAGTAACAATACAAAGTTGGAATAGTGGTGTGTGGACAAACAGTTCACAAACCATATATAAAAAAGACTTAAATTCGGGAGAGTTGTCAGAGGCGGCTTATTTGTATTGGAATGCAAGTTTGTCGGCTTGGTCAGGAAATTCCAAAAATACTTATCAACGAAACGGCAATCAAGTTACCGTAACCAATATAGGTTGGGATCAAGCAAGTCAAATATGGATGACAGACGGCATCAATAAAGAAGTTTATGAATATGATTTGAATTTTGTCAAAAACGATTTGAATTTGCCTGTCGAAATGCAAAATAATCGCGAATTGGTTGAACAAATTTTTGATTTTCACACGCCGTATTTTAATGTTTTTGCCAATAAGTTATTGTTTGTTACAAATTATTCAAGAAATTCCATCAACGATACTTGGGCCGAAACTTATAAATCGTCTTATAAATATTCATCGTCGGTCAATGATTTGAACGATTTAGCAAATGATAAGATTTCGTTTTTTCCCAACCCTTTTCAAACAGTTGTCAATATCAATGTTAAAACCAATTCGACAGGACTTGAAGTATTCATAACCGATTTGCAAGATCGAATTGTATATAAAGCTACCCATTACAATAATACTACAATTGACTTGAGTATGTTGCCAAACGGCGTTTATATATACCATGTTAAGACAGATAGAAACAATTTTGCAGGTAAAATCATCAAAAAATAATCCGAATTATTGTTCATAATAGTTGTTGTTTGTTTTTCCTTAGTAAACCTTTTATTCGTCTTGTTATGAATAAAAGGTTTTTTTTGTGTATAAAATCAAACCAAAATCTTCATTTTTTTATTAAATTTGAAAAATCCGAAACAAACAGAATACTAAATATAAACAAACGATGAAATATACCTACAAAAAAACAGAAATCTATTATAAATCACGAGGAGAGGGCAATCCGGTTATTTTGGTGCACGGTTTTTTGGAAAATCACAAAATGTGGGATATAGTTGTCGATGCACTCAAAGAAGACCACAAAATATATACACTCGATTTGTTGGGACACGGTAGCAGTGACGGATTATGCGATGTGCATACCATGGAACAGCAAGCCATGTTGATAAAAGATTTGCTCGATAGAGAAAAAATATTGCAGGCTACCATTATCGGTCACAGTATGGGCGGATACATCAGCTTGGCATTTGCCGAATTGTACCCCGAAAAAGTTGCGGCACTGGGCTTGCTCAATTCACATCCTTTTGCCGATAATTTTGAAAAGCAAGAAGCACGTGAACGAGCGGTTAAAACCGTTCAACGAAATTATGAGGCTTATGTTAAAGCCGCTATTCCCAGTTTTTTTGCTCCCGATAATCGTCAAAAATATAAAGACGATATTCAAAAACTTGTTTTGGAAGCTTTAAAAATGACACCCGAAAACATTATTGCCGCTCTTAAAGGAATGAAGTTGCGTAAAGACCGTTCCGAAATGTTTTGTTCGCGACAACAATATCCCAAATTGTGGATTGTAGGCAAAAAAGACCCCCTGATTGATTTGGACAAAATAAGAAGCTTAGCCGAACATTGCAAAGGAACCGATTATATCGAACTGGGAGACGGACACATGAGCTATGTCGAAAACAAAGACGAAATGCCTATGGTAATCAAACGTTTTTTGCAAAGAAACGATTTGTAATAAAAGACCTTTTGGTGTCTTAAAAAATATTTTATATATTTGCTTTGGTAAATTTATGTAACTTGAGGAACAAACTTTTAGGCATATTGTTAATTTTTGTTTTTTCGGCTGTTATTTTGCAGCCGTTGGTTCCTTTTGTTCAATATTATTTGGTGCAACAATCGAATAAAATGGTTCAAATAGTTCCGGACGATTGCGATTGTTCTTGTCAAAGCGATGAAGCCAAAATGGCATCAAACGGTGACGCTTACCTCAAAGCTCTTATCAAAAGAGTGTGTAACGACCAAAAAAAACAAACACCCAAATTGCAGGTTTTAAATATATCGGTTTTTGTAGTCAAACTTTTTGAAAACATACCACCGGTTTATACCTGTCCCGAAAATAATTTTACCAAAATTTCAGATTTCATTATCCAACCCCCTTTGAGTTCTTATAACCAAAAACTTTTTAGACCTCCACAGTTTGCCTAAGCTATACAACTACTTTATTTTTAGCTTAGGGATTTGTAGTAATACTGCAAATATGTTATTATTTAGCTTTTGGTTCAATCTATTTGAGATATACAAATATCCTCATAATACACTTTTTGGGTGTTATTACAAGTCCCTTTAATTATAGGTTGTGTTCTTGTGCTTTGTATAGCCGGAGCAAATCAAGCAAATTAATCTTGTAAATTCTACTAAAAAAAAACTTAGGTTAAATTTGAAACAATTTGTTTCTTACATATTAATTATTATATATTCGGGGGTTATAGTGGCACCTGCTATACCCGTGGTGGATTATATTGTCAATTACAAATACATTTCGGAAGAACTTTGTGTAAATAAAGACAAACCCGAGATGCACTGTAACGGAAAATGTCATCTGAAAAAAGAAATTAAAAAAGTTTTGGGCGATGATGAATCCAAATCACCCAACAAAAAAACAACACTTCCCGAATTAAAACTCAAAGAATATACCATATATTTCTCCAAAAATATTTTGGTGTATTACTATATCAAATTTAACTACGAAATACAAGCCGAAATTTTTATCTGTGCCAAAACCAGTAGCGGTTTTAGGTTAAAACTTCTCAAACCCCCACCTGTATTTATTTGATAAATCGAATTTGTGTTTTTTTGATTACCGTCAGTAGTTTGAAAAACTTGTATCGTAAAATGACCTGTAAATTTTTCAAAAATTGAATAACGGTTTTTGGTATTACACCAATACGATTACAAGATAAGAGATGTATGTTTAATTCAAACAACAAAGAACAATAGTTCGGTTCAATTTTATTGGACGATTTGTAGCAACAGACGGTCAGGAAAACATATATGAGAAAAAAACCGAAAAGTTTTATAACTAACAGATTATCAAATAAATACGTATAAAATAATGAAAACAACATTGCAATGGATGTTTGTTTTGTTCATAAGCACTGTTTATGCACAAAATACATCTGTCACAGGAAAAATAATTGATACCGAAACACACGAACCTGTTCCGGGAGCCACAATTTTGGTTAAAAAAACTCAAAATCGAAGTTCTTCCGATTTTGACGGTATTTTTCATATTAAGGCAACCGAAGGACAAGTTTTGTCGGTTTCTCACCCCGAATATATAAGTGTTGAGATACCGGCTCAAAACGGTATCAAGATATTTTTACAACCCAAAAACATCTCGTTAGATGAAGTGGTTGTAAAAGCCAATCCCTTAGAAGACATAACGCACTCCATAGTGGTAATGGACGAAGTCAAAAACGGCAGCCAGCCGCGTAATGTCGCCGATTTGTTTAAAGATATACCGGGTTTTAACATTCAAAAAAGAAGTGCATCAGCCATGGAACCTTCGTTACGTTCATTTAAATATGAAGAAATGAACATTAAATATGACGGAGGAAACAAAATGGTCAATGCATGTCCCAACCGCATGGATCCTATTACAGCTCATGTGATACCCGAATCGGTGCGAAAAATAGAAGTCGTAAAAGGACCCTTTACCGTTCGTTTCGGGCAAACTTTTGGAGGAATTGTCAATATGATAACCCGCGAACCTACTCCCGAAGATTACGGTTGGCATGGCGATTTTCAGGTTGGTAACGAAACCAACGGCAACAATACCGTTATGCGTGCCGACATCATGTATGCCGAAAAAAAATACGACCTGAGTATAGATGGCGAACATCGTGATTTTGGCGACTATACGGACGGCGCCGGACAATTGACTTCTTCGGGATTTAAAACCGACAGCTATTCGATCAAGTTGGGATACAATCCTAATCAAAATCAACGTTTGCAGGTCAATTGGCATCAAAAATTCGGACGTGATATCAAACATGCCGGATTGATGATGGATTCGCCCAAAGACGACAGTTATTTGTTGGGGTTGGATTATAAAATCAAAAAAATTTCCGATAGAATCAAATATATGCAGTTTAAGTCATACTATTCGTATGTCGATCATTTGATGACTAACGGATATGAAATGGATAAACCCCGTCCCAACTACCCCGGTATTGACGCACGGACACCGGTTACGTCCAATACCATGGGCGGAAAATTTGAATTGGCTTTAACCCCCAAAAACAATTGGTTGATTTATACCGGATTAGACGCCGATATAATTAGACGAGACGGTACCAAAACCGTAATTATCAATAATAATCCGGCAACCGGAGTGCCATTAGACCCGGTTATAGTCAAAAAGTTAAAGGTATGGCAAGACTCGTATATCAATGATTTTGGTGTTTTTGCCGAAGCCAATAAAAAACTGACCGACAAGTTGTATTTGACCCTGGGCATACGAACCGATTATGTAGTCTCCGAAAGTCAAGATCCGGCAAAAGGTTTTATTGATATTTATGGCAAAATCGGTCAAAAAACCGATGTAACCGTAGGTGGAAATATCTCACTTAAATACAAAAAAACCGATTTTCAGACCCAATTGGCTTTTGGACGCGGCACCCGAACGCCTTCTATGATTGAACGTTATATATACCGTTTTATCGTTGGAAGAGATTCGCGTGAGTACATCGGAAACCCCAATTTAAAACCCGAAATTAATAATCAGGTAGAATGGTCCGTTCAAAAAAAATGGAGCGATTTTAAAACCGGTGCCAGTCTTTTTTATTCTTATTTTCAAGACTATATCACACCCGTATTAACCCCGTCGCTCATATCAACGGAAGGTGGTTGTGGCGGCGCCCCCAAGTCGCCCAAAGTGTTTAATAATGTCAATGCTTATCAATATGGTTTTGATGCTTATGTGTCATATCAATTTACCGATTATTTTACGATAAGTGCCGATATGGCTTTTACCAAAGCTTACAATACCACTTTGGACGAACCTTTGTCGCAAGTTGCTCCGCCCAATGCACATCTTGATTTTAAATACGAAAAAAACAATTATTGGTTAGACCTGCGCACCGAAATTGTAGCAGATCAAACCGATTATGCTCCGAGTTTTTTAGAAACAAAAACTCCCGGACATACCACTTTTGATTTTAGAGCGGGTTGGAAACCCGTAAAAGGCTTGTCAATAGGCGGAGCGGTATTGAATATTACCGACGAAGCCTATTACAACCATTTAAATTTTGCCTTTGTCAATGCCGATGACCTCAACGGACGTCGAATTTTTGAACCGGGCAGAAGTTTCAGCGTTTTTATGAAATACAAATTTTAACCTCTAACCTTAATTAAAAAATAAAAAATATGAAAACTTTAAAAATATTTATTTCCATGTTAATGATTGCTTCGTTATTCACCATAACCGCTTGTAGCAATGATGACGAAGAAGAAATTATAAATACACACGACGATGCTTATGTCGATGTTTTGACCAAAAAAATGATGATGATGGGTAATGCCAAATATTTACCTATATTTTTTGCCGGTGGTGAAGAAATTGTTGCCGATGGCAGCAGTGTAACCGGTCCCGACGGTGCTACTTACGATTTGCACTCGTTTTGGGCAGGAGCCGGCAAATTGACCGGAGCCGGACAACCGGCAAACAACATGCCTGCTGCCGGAACTTATACTTTTAAATTGAAGTTTAGCGACGGTTATATCAAAACCCTTACCGATGTTTTGGAAGGAGAAGATACAACCGTGCCACAAATCACATTAACGTACAATCAAAGTGCCGGTCCTCAAACCATTAAAGTCGATTGGACGGCATCGCCCGAAGCCGATTTGTATTGTATCAAATTGATCGAAATTGATCCGAATACCGGCAAGCCTGCCGATGCCAAACCTTTTTATAAGGTACCCATGATCGACAAAACACGTTCAACACATACCATTACGCTTGACGGTAGCAACGGTTGGATGCGTCCGGTAACCGAATTGCAAGACGGAACCGACTATTTTGTGGTTATTTCGGCAAAAAAAGTTGAAAACGGAACACCGGTAACCGGAAACAGTCAAAACTTTGAAGTAAACGGTTGCAGCAAAACCCGTTTTACATACCACCAATAAAAAGTAAATTGATTTGGTTCATTTGAAATAAGCAATACCGGTATATTTTTGAGTTGAACTTTTGGCGAACGTTCTCATTTTTCAAAAAATATATAATTCCGGTATTGCTTTACCTCCTCTATGATTTAACAGTCATTTTCTTATCCGGAAAATTGACCGGGGAGGCTTATGTTTTTACTAAAAAAATATAACAAATATATTAATAAATAAAAAAATAAAAATGAAAAAAATAATATTGATATCTAATTTATTTTATGTTTTGATATTATGGGGACAAAATATTGATATAAAAGGAAAAGTTATTGATAATCAAACACATGAAGCCTTGATGGGAGTC
This sequence comes from Flavobacteriales bacterium, assembly GCA_027065715.1. GTDB lineage: Bacteria > Bacteroidota > Bacteroidia > Flavobacteriales > Flavobacteriaceae > WGBX01. Next base: position 19,218 of record JAMONO010000096.1, on the reverse strand, counting down.
AATATTTTTGTAGATGATAATCTTGGAACCGTTACCGACATTACAGGTAATTTTATTATGAAAAATGTGCCTGCTAATACACAAGTAACTATCAATTATCTCGGGTATGAAACCAAAATATATAAAGCCGAGGAAATACCCCCTATAATCAAGCTCAACGCCAAACCCGATCAATTGGAAAAAGTGGTTATTACAACCGGTACCGAACGACAACAACGTAAGGGTGTACCTGTATCCATAACACAAATTTCGGCAAAGGAAATTGAAGAAACCAAACCGGTTAGTCTGGAAGAAATATTAAACAAAGCGCCGGGAGTTATGATGGTGGATTTGGGCAATGAACAACATTCCATGTCTATCAGACAGCCCATAAGTTACAAAAGTGTATTTTTATATTTGGAAGATGGTATTCCCATTAGAACAACCGGTGTTTTTAATCACAATGCTTTGATTGAAATCAATCATATTTCGTTAAAAAAAGTCGAAATTATTAGAGGTCCTTATTCGGCTTTGTATGGCAGTGATGCCATCGGCGGTGCCATTAATTTTGTAACCAAAGAACCTACTGCGGCTCCTTCATATAAGTTTTTTGCAACAACCAATACCAACGGATATTCTTCCGAAGGCGTTGAGTTATCAAATAGTTTTGCCCAAACCGGTGTTATAGGGTCGCTGGCATATAGCGGTAGAAAAAACGGTTATAGAGAACATTCCGACTATGACAAAATTTCGTTTTTTTTTAAAATAAACAGTCAGTTAAATTCCAAGACATACGTCAAATCGGCTGTTAATTTTATCGATTATAAGACCGACATGACCGGAGGTTTGGATAGTTTGTATTTTTATTCGCAAAATGTAACTTCGCAATATCGGTTTACATACCGCAAGGTGCAAGCCTTACGTTATTATTCGCAAATCAATCATCAAATAAGCAAAAAAAATTATTTAAGAGCCACTCTTTTTGCCCGATTTAACAAAGTGGGACAAAATCCACATTATAGGATCAAAGACGATTACAAGCCTTGGGCACACACGGGCGACCCCAATTTGGCACACGGACAAATCAACGAAAACAAATTTTACAGTATAGGTAGTGTTATTCAAGATCAAGTTAAAACAGAAAAATTGAACTTAACCGGAGGTATTTCGTTTGATTATAGTCCCAATTCATATTATGCCAAATATATTAAGGTGCATAAAACGGACGATGCAATTTATGATACTTACCAAGAAACCGATTCTTTATTGACCGATTATAATGTCAATTTGTTTAATGTTGGAATTTTTGCCAATGCTCAATACAAATTGAATGATCAATTTAAATTTTTGGCAGCTTTCAGATATGACAATATTAATTATGATTACAGCAACAATTTGGGAACGGAAGCTTATTCGGGAGCACCCGATTCAAAAGATTCTTTTAAAGCCTTTACACCCAAATTCGGATTGGTTTACAAGGTTAATAATCAATTGAGTTTTTATGCCAATTACAGTAAGGGTTTTCGTCCACCCGAAGTCGGTGAACTTTATCGTGGTGTAAAAGTACCGAGTTTAGACCCAGTTTACTACAATAATTATGAAGGAGGAACTTGGGTAAGTTTGTTTAACAACAGATTTGTTTTGGACTTGTCGTATTATGTTCTAAAAGCCGAAAACGAAATTATTTCGGTAAAACAGAATGACGGTTCTCGTGTCAATCAAAATGTTGCGGAAACTACCCACCGTGGACTGGAATTTAGCACGCAAATTTTTGCTGCCAAAGAATTGACATTCAAATTTAACGGAGCCATTAGTTCACATCTATTTGATGTTTATACACCCAAGGGTAAAGATTATTCGGGAAACGAAATGCCGGGAGCACCCAAATTAATCATGAGTTCCGAAATAAAATATCACCCTTCATATATCAAAGGTGCATACATGGGATTGGAATGGTTTCATGTCGATCCTTACTATATGGACGAAGCCAATACAAAAAAATACGAAGGTTATGATACTTATAATTTGAGAATAGGAAAACGTATGAACGGCTTTAATGTTTGGTTTAATATCCTAAACCTGACCAATGAGTTGTATGCTACTTCTGCCAGTAAATCGGCTTGGGGAACTTCTTATCGACCGGGCGAAATTCGTTCGGTTAATATCGGAGTATCATATATTTTTAAATAATTAAATAATGCTTGTATGAGGCTGTTTTAAAAGATCGGATTTTCAATTATTTCTAATACCGATTTCGTCTAAGATTTGAAATTTGCTTGTCGATATTAAAAGGCACTTTTAAAACAGCCTTTTTTAAAATAAAAATTCAGAAAAATGAAAAAAAGAATATGGTATTTATTGGTAATATTATTGTTTTTAAACTGTCGTCAAAATAATTTAAAAACCATTAAAAAACATGGACAGACAGAAAATACAATTTTTGTTTTTACCGATTTGGAACATAATTCGGAAGCTCCCTTTTTGTTTAACAACGGAACCAATATTGTATTGAACTGGACGGAATGGGACGCACATAACAAAAGAAACAATTTGTTAAAATATGCGATTTTTGATACTAAAACACGCAAATTTGACAGCATAAAAACCGTACCGGGTTCAAAAGGTTTGCAAATGCATGCCGAAAGTATGGCAAAGGTTGGAATAAAACCGGACGGAACATTGTTTGCCGTGTATCGAAAAAAATCAAAAGATGATAAAACACGATTTGGCGGGCACATTTATTATGTTTTTTCAAAAGACAAAGGCAATACTTGGTCAAAACAGTTTAAATTGGTGAAGGATACTGTTTCAACCAGTCAATCATTTTATGATATAACCGTTTTGCCCGATAATAATATGGGGCTTATTTGGCTTGACAGTAGGAGTAAAAAACGTGGAAAAACTTTGTATGTGGCAAAAAGTGATTCGTTAAACAGATTTTCAATACAAAAACCGGTAGCTTTTTCAACTTGTGAGTGTTGTCGAACCGAACTGTATGTCGATGAACGCGGATATATTAATATTGCTTATCGCAATTTGATTGAACCAGATGAAACGGGTTTTGACGGTTACGGGCAAACCGAAATCAGAGATATGTATTATTTGGTTTCAAAAGACAGTCTTCGCAGTTTTTCGGTTCCCGAACCTATCAGTAAAGACAATTGGCATATCTACGGTTGTCCGCATACGGGACCTTCTTTGGCATATAATGGAGAAAGTTTGGGGGCAATTTGGTTTACGGCGGCACACAATGAGCCCGGTTTGTTTTTTACAACTCGTCGTCAAAACGGTTTTTTGTCTCGTCAAAAAATTTCCGTCGAAGGCAGGCATCCGCAAATGACAGCTGCCAAAGGAAATTTTTATAGAGTATATGAAGAGTATTATGAACAAAACGGAAAAGGATACTATAAAATTGTATTAAATACCTTAACCAAAGATGGTAAAATCACTATAAAAGAAATAAGTAAACCCGAAACAAACAATAACCATGCGGTGATAACGGCTTTTGACAACACACTTTTGATTGCTTGGGTAAATACCGATACCCGACACCCGAAAATAATGTATAAATTGATAAAAATATAATTTGTTAATTTAATAAAATGTCTAATATTTTTTTGTGTTTACTTATTGAATTTTTGAGTGTTGCTAATTATTATACAAAAATATTATTTTTCTCTTAAAACAATTTTTTCATTTTGTTTTGAAATTACTTTGTCCATAAACTCTTTGAGTGCTTGGTAATCCTCTTCGGGGATAACGGAATAATTTATAATGAAATTACTTTTTATATTCAGTTTATTGCCATTTTTTAGTATTTGGTAATCAAAAGAACCAATTTTGTCGCCAAAAGTGTAATTGGCATTTTCGGGTATTTGTTCTATCTCGTATTTATCGGGGATAGTCCAATTGATTGTTGACGATAATATATGAGGAAATTTGAAGAAAACGGGAAATTTTCTTTCTTTGGATTTAAACGGGTTGTTTTCAAAGCGCCAAGTCAATAACGGGGTTATGTATATTTTACCTTCAATGTTTTCTACAAAATTGTCCGTTTCAAACTGCACTTTTTCTTTGATGTTTTGGTAGGGGTTATCTAAATTTTTTATTTGGGATTGGACAATATCCAAATCGTCATAATGGTTTTGAAACCATTGTTTAATTTCGTCGGCTCTTTTGTTTTGTAGTTTTATTCGGTTTTTCATGGCAAAATAATTGTCATAACGATTAAAAAGTAAGCCTTCTATTTCATTGTCGTCATTTAATTTAACCGAAACGTTTCTTAATTTTGAACTAAAAAAATTCGGGAATAACTCAATTGCTTCGGAAGAGCCGTCGTTGTGAATTAATCTGCCTTGAAAATTTAAAGTTCTTTCGGGCAACACATTGGGTATGGAGTTTTTTTCGGTGGCATCGAGTAGTATCCACTTGTTATTCATTTTAACGGCTGCAATGACATAGTTAAATCCGCTACGGGTTGGAAAAATCGGGATACCGTTTGATACGGTGCTCACCAATACGGGAGTAGCTTCCAGTCCGACAACATTTAACATATTGATCAAATTCAGGTTTACATCAGCTACGTTGCCGGTGCCTGTTTTATAAGCTTTTACTACGCCTTTTTGGGTTCGGTAGCCATATTCTTTATTCCATTTTACCTTTTTCTTGGCAAATTCGAGAACTGCTGTAATTTTTTCTTCATCTTTTAAATTTGCCAGGTGTTTGAGGTCTGTTTTTAGATAATTTTTTTTCTTTAATTGTCCGCCGAATTTACTTTCTTTAAAGGTTTCTTTGGCAACATCTTCCCATGTTACGGCCAACATTTTGCGGGGTTCACCCGGATAATCCAGGTAATAAAGTTCCATTAAAATAGCCGAACGATAATTGTCGATATTGCCTGACAAGGGTTCGTCTTTGAGAGCAGGTATATTGGTTTTGTTAATTTCATAAACCGTTTCGGTAAAACTGATTTCGGTTCTTTTAGTGGAATGTTCAACCGGAGTAAATCCTACTCCGCCTGTTCGAACATTACTGTAAAATGTCATGCTCCGGCTATTGGTGCTTTTTTTAATTTGAACTGGCAAATATCCTTTGATAATGGGACGATAACCCAAAAACTCGGGCACTTTGATCTTGAAATAGACTTGTTTGACAGGTATGTCTCGTTGAATAACAAAAGGGTTCATGGTCTCGGCAAACGGGGTAACAAATGTATATTTCCACTCAACAATCGAACCGGGTTTTATATTGGGCATGGTGAATTTAACCTGATTGTAATGATTGTTGGTCTTTTCATTAAAAATATTTTTTTTGCTCAATTTGTTTTTAACAATTTTTCCGTTTATCAAATTATAGGTAAAGGCTTTTAATCGCATAATACGTTCTTTGGTATGGCTGTCATGATACAATGGTATTGAATGTGTTGCATAATCATATCCGCTTTTGTTGTAAATTTTGATACGCATATAGTGGTCTTCCTTTAATACCAAACCTTCATTGGTTGAGAAATCAAAATAGGCAATGCGTTCGTAGTATAGGATACGGGCATTGACACTGGTGTCTTGAACGAATTTTTTTTCGCTTAGTTCTTTACGGTTTACATGACCGAATTTGGGTTTTTGTGCCCAACTGATTTCGGTTCCGATGATAAAAAACAGCAATATGGTTAAAAGTGTATTTTTCATAATATTTTAATGATTATTTTTTGTTTTTCCAGTTTTTTTATTTTTTTTCTAAACTTACGGTATGCTACATATTGGTCTTTGGAATAAGTTCCATTGTATAAGGTAAATTTTCGTTGATATATAAAATTGTGTTCGTCAATTTTTTTATAGCTTAATTCATATTGACCGAAGCTTGTTTTTATGAGCTTATTGTCGGGGAGTTGGTTTAACTTAAAGCTTGCAGGGAGGTGAATGGTATAAATATCTTTGTCTTGATAACCGTTTTTTATGACAAAGTCTGTTTTTCGGTTTTTAACTTTGGGGGGCACATAAGTGTTGCGGTTAAAGACATTAGGCATCAAAATAAGGTCTCCTTTGGCTGTTGTTTCTGCATAATTTTGAGCTGACAATTTGAGTTTTTCTTCAAAAACGTTTTCTCTTTTATTATTGGTGATTTGTATATTTTGAAATTCGAGTTTTTTAAGGTCGTTATACAGATATTGGTATTTTTCTTTTAGTTCCCGATTGGTTAGTCCGTCCAAATATCCTAAGTGGTTATCGTATTGGGTGCCGTAACTTTTGATATTGATTTGGGCCTTAAAATTTCCTTTTTCGTCAAAAAATATTTCAGCTTGGTTTACACTTAAATTGTCTTCTGCCAAAAATGTTTTGGTTTTGACAATTTTTCCTCCTTTGGGTTTAATGGTCAATACTTTGCGGTTATCGGTAAAACCGTTGATAAATCCGAAAGGTATTTTTTGACTGGTGCATTCAAGCCAAATGGTGTCCTTGGGCTGTGGCAAACACAAAAAAACATGATTACCTTGCATGCCTATCAAATCCGTATCAATATCTTTGGGTTGTGAGCCGGCATAGGCAATTGTATATATGGCAGGGACTTGTGCTATATCCATAAGTGATTTGGTATAGTTGGTTAAAGCTTTGCAGTCACCGTAACCCAATTGATCAACTTTTTCGGCACTCATGGGTTGCCAGCCGCCTATTCCTATGGCTATATCAATATATCTGGTTTTATTTTGCACGTATTCATAAACTTTTTCGGCTCTTTTTACGGGGTCGTTAATACCTCTTACCAGGTTTTGTATTTCTTGCACGGTTTTGGCGGGGAGTTTATTTCTTCCGGACAGCAATTGGGTTGACATCCACCGACCGAAATCGTTCCAATTATTTATTTGTGCCGGCACACCGGCAAGTTTAAAACGGTTGGCTGTGAGTTTTACATGAGGTGATAAGGCATCAAACGGAGGTGATAAAGGTTCGTAAGTTATGGGAGATAAATTGACGGCAGTGTAGGTAATTTCTCCTAATTTTATGTTTTTTTCAATTTTAAATTTTTGTAAATTTTGTTCTTGCTTAAATATTTTTATATCCGGCATGTATTTAAATATATACCGATTGGATATAATCCCCACATCGTACCCAGGGTAAGGGTTCCATGTAGGTATAAAAGCTGTATTTGATGTTTGTATTTTGTATTCTTTGGTAACAACAAAAGGAAAAGTAACGGGTATGTATCGATAATTTTTTATACGATAATCCGTATATAAAGTTCCGTTACCGGAAGCGCTGTAATCTTTAAAATCTTTTTTTGATACTTTTTTGAGCAGTTTTCCATCCGGTCTCGAATAGGTAAGTTGTGCTTTTAATATTTTGGTGTAGTTGTCATAGCCTAATGATAGATTGGCTAAATTGCCGGCTTGTTTGTTGTAAATGATTATTTGTTCTTTGACTTGAATAATCATTTTTTGAGGTGTATAGTTAATCGTTTCATCGGAATAAATTACAACTGCATCGGCATGTGTTTTTAAAGAATCAGGAATTTGTGGAATTGTTTGTGCATTGAGAAGAAAAGATACAAATAAAAACAGTCTGATAATAAGATTGCGAAACATTGTTTTTATGTTTTTTCTTCAAATATAAGTTATTATTTTAAACAATACCACAATTTGAGAGAGAAAAAGCTGCCCGCAGGGCAGCTTTTACAATATTTGTAATAAAACAATGTTATTTTTTCTTTTTTAATTCTTCTTTGGCTTTTTCTTGATAGAGTAGCGCGGCTTTGCGCGATTCATCACTGATTTTGTTCATTAATATATATATGGTATTTAAAAATCGTTCATTGGTTCCTTGACGTGCTGTTTGTTTTGCCATTTGCCAATCGGCTTGTATGGCTTTTAACGAACGGGTTATGTCAATGGTGTTTTCGCCCGAAAAAAAAGTTTCGTCCAAGTTTTTTTGAAAATCTTTTTGACATTGTTCAATTTCGTGATTTAAAGTAGGATCGACAATTCCGGCTACTTTCATACCGTATAAAAATGCCAATTGTTGTGCCAATACCTCCATTTCGTTAGATGCATGTTGGTAGTTTATGATATTGATGCTATCGGTTTTTTTAATAGCTCCGATTAATTGGTCTGTTGTATTTAGAAATCTTTTTAAACTTGGCAAGAGCACTTTCATTTTTTCGCGTTTGGGCTTGTGTATGGCAAGGTTACGCAATTTTTTCCATTGTTGTTTTAATTTATTCACTTTGTCAGACAGTTCGGGGTGATCTTGTGCATAAATTTCGAGTCGCAGCAAACTGATTTCGCCGTTTGAAAGGTTTTCGTCGTTTTCTTTGGATACGTAATTAACTTTTAATCCCCGATACAAATAATCTTTGATAATTTTGACTGCCGAAGTACGCAGGTCAAGGGTACTCTGCAAAGCATCACTTACATCGATTACCTCTTCGTATTGGGCAATTCCCGTTCGGGTAAGTAATAAAAATATTCCTAAGACATATAATTTTTTCATATTGAATTTACTTTAAATTGTTAATGATAAAATCGAGGAGTTTAAACGATTTTTTGGCATAATTGTTTATGTTGGAAAACATCATTTTAGGCTTATATCCGTCCTTGTCATACAGATCTTTGATGCTTTCCAAAGTGATGCGAAGATCGTTTACAATACCGGTGGCTTTGGCGGCAATTGTTTTATTTTTGCCCAATTTTTTTAAGCCTTTTTTCAAATCGCCGAAACTTATATCGAAATAGTTGTAAGCATCTTCCATTTCCAAACCGCCTTTAAGCACATAAGCTATGGCAATATTATCAATATTTTTTTGATTGTCGGCAACATGTTGTGCCATTTCCATCATTTTTTTGTGATGTGCATATTTCGGGTGCTTGTGCAATACGCTACTCGTAAGTTTGACAAGCATCTTATTAAATTTACGGGTTTTGTTAATTAAAGATTTATAGTTTTTTTGCTCATAGTTGGTTATGGCTATGCGGTAAAGGTTCCAAAAATTTTGAAGTTTGATAAAATTTTCTTGTGCATCTTTGTTTTCGGGCAGATGCAAAATTATGTAAGACAAATTATCGTCAAATTTTGCCAAACTTTTATCCATATCCAATAGGGCTTTCTTTTTAAACGTATTGGTTTTGATAAAAACAAAGTTCTTAAAAAAACGATTGGCAAGCATCTCGTTTTGATATAATTTTTCGCTCAATATATAGATAGGATTATCATCAATTTGCGCCTTTCCGTCAAAAGACAATGTCAGTATCGTGATAAAAAGCAGTAAATATTTTTTCATAAATCTTTGTTTTTTTAAAATCCTTGATTTAATTTTTTGATATAATTATCCTTGATGGTTTTCAATTTGTAATCGATAGAAGTGCTCAGACTGAAAATGGTTTTGGGATTTTGAATTTCGTCGTGCAACAAATTGGCTCTAAAAAAATTCCAATCCAATATAACGTCCGAAAATTGTTTTTCGGCTATGGGGTCGTTTAAGAACAAGTTGCTTTTTTCTTTGATAAATTTATCGACACTTTCGATATTTTTTTGATATTCGTGCGAAAAACTTTTGCTTAGTCCCAAATAATTGGCGTAATAACTTAAACTTATTTTTTGTATTAACTTACGAAGTTGTTGTATGGCATCGTATTTTTCGATTTCCTTTTGAGGCAACTGGTAGTTTATCTTCATTTTTTCGACCAAATCCGAAAGCAACCGGTCAAAAGTATTGACTTCGAAGTATAGATTGGTAAATTCTTTGGGAGTTAGATTTTGGGTTACTTTTGGATTGAATTTTGCCCAAACTTTTTTGACGTTGGATAGTTGCTGAGTAATTTTCGGATTAGCTTCGCTCAAATCGACATCATTGATGTTTTCGGCCATTTTTGCCAAAGCGTAGTCGAGTTCGACACCGGCTTGTTCTTTTTTCAAGTTATTGATTAAATATAGCTTGTCTTTGGCTAACATTTGCACATAAACGCCCATATCAACGGCTTTGTCGTATAGTTCGGTTGATGACATTTCATCGTCAAATTGCGAACTGCCGAGCAGGGGTATTAATATGCTTGTCAAAAGTAAAATATATTTGTTCATCATATTTGTTTATTGTTGTTAACTTTGCAAAGTTACTCAAATTTATTTTATAGCTTTAAAGGCTTAAAAAAATATCTGTCAATTGAATGCACTACGACAAATAACAAAGACCTTGCCAAACAATCCGGGCGTATATCAATTTGTTGATAAACAAGGGGTTATTATATATGTCGGAAAGGCAAAGAATTTGAAAAAAAGGGTGTCGTCTTATTTTTCCAAAACCCAATCGGGAAAGACCAAAATGTTGGTGGAAAAAATAGCGGACATCAGACATATTGTAGTAGAAACCGAAACCGATGCTTTGTTGCTCGAAAATGTTTTGATTAAAAAATATCAACCCAAGTATAATGTCATGCTCAAAGATGACAAAACTTATCCGTGGATATGTATCAAAAAAGAAGCTTTTCCGCGTGTTTTTTTAACCCGAAACATTGTAAAAGACGGCTCCGAATATTACGGACCTTATCCGTCGGTAAAAACCGCTCGCACTTTGTTGGAACTAATTCATCAATTGTATCCGTTGCGTAGTTGCAAATTCAATTTGTCCGCTCAAAATATCAAAGCCGGTAAATTTGAGGTTTGTTTGGACTACCACATCGGTTTATGCAAAGCGCCTTGTGTCGGCTTGCAAACCGAACAAGATTACGAACAAAATATCAAGCAGATACGAAAAATAATAAAAGGGAATTTTAAAGACGCTTTGGTTTATTTTAAAAAAGAAATGCAAAAACATGCGGCACTACTTGAGTTTGAAAAAGCACAAGACATCAAAGAAAAAATAGATTCGTTACAAAACTATCAAGCTCGTTCTACGGTAGTTAATCCGACTATCAACAATGTTGAAGTTTACAATATAGTATCGGATGCCTCGACTGCTTATGTCAATTTTTTGCAAGTGGGACACGGTGCCATTATACGTTCGCATACACTCGAAATAAAGAAAAAACTCGACGAAACCGACAAAGATTTGTTAGAACTTGCCATTGTTGAAATTCGCACGCGTTTTGATTTGCAAACCAAAGAAATGTATGTGCCTTTTGTCATAGATATTTTGCCCTCGGTCAAAAAGAGTATTCCGCAAAAAGGCGATAAAAAACGTTTGTTGGAACTTTCGCATCGCAATGCCGTATATTTCAGGTTGGAAAAACTCAAACAATTGCAATTGACCGACCCCGAAAAACATGTAAATCGTTTGATGAAACAAATGCAACAAGATTTACGTTTGCCGACAGAACCGCGTCATATCGAATGTTTTGACAACTCCAATATACAAGGAACAAATCCGGTAGCGGCTTGTGTGGTATTTAAAAACGGCAAACCCGTCAAAAAAGAATATCGTCATTTTAATATCAAAACCGTAACGGGACCCAATGATTTTGCTTCGATGGAAGAAATTGTTGAACGTCGTTACAAACGATTGCTCGAAGAAGGAAAGGCTTTGCCGCAATTGATCATAGTCGATGGGGGTAAAGGACAATTGTCTTCGGCAGTCAAAAGTTTAAAAAAATTGGGTTTATACGGACAAATTTCCATTATAGGAATAGCCAAACGATTGGAAGAAATATATTTTCCGGGCGATTCCGTCCCCTTATATCTCGACAAAAAATCGGAAACTTTGCGTGTGATACAAAAAGCACGCGACGAAGCCCACCGTTTTGGTATAACATTTCATCGCAAAAAACGGATTAAATCGGGTTTGCAAACCGAACTGGAATTGATAAAAGGTATCGGCAATAAAACCATTGCTTTGTTGTTGCGACATTTTAAATCGGTAAAACGTATCAAAAATGCTTCATACGAGGAGTTAAAAAAAGTGGTAGGTAAACACAAAGCCGGTATTATACGGAATTGGTTTCATGACGGTGAAGATAATAAAACCAAAATTTAGAAACATGCAAACAACAAAATCTTTTTATCATAAGGTTTTGCAAATAGTAAGACAAATTCCACCGGGCAAAATTACCACTTATGGTGCCATTGCCGAATGTTTGGGCAATAAACGCAGTGCCCGTATGGTAGGCTGGGTGCTTAATAGTCAAAAAGGCAACAGCGACATACCGGCTCATCGTGTTGTCAATAAACAAGGTTTGCTCACCGGCAAAATCCATTTTGAAGGTGTTAATTTGATGCAACAATTACTCGAAAACGAAGGTATTGAAGTAACAAACGACCGAATTGTCAATATGGAAAAATATTTTTGGAATCCTTGTTTACATCTAAATAAAATCCGATTATAAATTATTCATTACAAAATCAAATATCCGTTGCGAGGCTTTGCCGTCGCCATACGGGTTATGACTTTTTTTCATTTGTTGATACAAATAGCCTTCTTGCAGCAATTCGTTTGTTGTATTTACAATTTTTTGTTTATCGGTTCCAACCAATAAGACGGTTCCGGCTTCAACCGCTTCGGGACGTTCGGTTGTTTCGCGCATAACCAAAACGGGTTTGCCCAAACTCGGTGCTTCTTCTTGTATGCCGCCACTATCGGTAATAATCATAAATGATTGGTTCATTAACCACAAAAATGCAGGATAACTGAGCGGGTCTATCAAATGAACGTTTGATATATTGCCCAAAATATCAAAAACGGGTTTTTGCACATTCGGGTTGAGATGCACGGGATAAATAACTTGTACATTTGGGTTTTGTTCGGCAATCTCTTTTATGGCAAGACAAATGTTGATAAAACCTTCTCCGAAATTTTCACGCCTGTGTCCGGTAACCAAAACCAATTTTTTGTCGGTATCGACTATGTTTTTGAGTTGTTTGATTTCTTGATCTTCGTATGTTTCCAATTTTTTCATGCCGCTGTATAGGGCGTCGATAACGGTATTGCCGGTAATAACGATGTTTTTTTCAGCAGTGTTTTCGAGTAATAAATTTTCTTTGGCTTTGCGAGTGGGTGCAAAATGAAAGTCGGTTACGCGACCGGTTATCTGCCGGTTGATTTCTTCGGGAAAGGGAGCATATTTGTTGTGAGTGCGTAAGCCGGCTTCTATATGTCCTATTTTGGCACCGCCGTAAAAAGCGGCAATACTTCCCATCATAGTGGTGGTCGTGTCGCCGTGAACCAATACCAAATCGGGGCGGTATCGATCCAAAACCGGATGTAAATGTGTCAATATTCGAGCAGACAATTCAAATAAATTTTGCCCTTTTTTCATCAAATTCAAATCGTAATCGGGTTGAATATCAAAAAAATCCAATACTTGATCCAACATTTCACGGTGTTGTGCCGTAACACAAACTTTGGTTTCAATTTGTTGCGGAAATTGTTTAAAATATTGCACTACCGGAGCCATTTTGATAGCTTCGGGACGTGTGCCGAATATAAAAAGTGCTTTTTTCATACCAAGCGGTGTTCAATTTGTTGCAAATATAATCTTTTTTGCCATTGGTAAAACTAAAATTGAAACGGTAAACCTTTGACGAAATTGTTCTATATTTGTTCATTCAAAAAAAACAAATATATCCGATGAAAAACAATCAAGTTGTTATGATGGGTTTGGGCTATATAGGTTTGCCCACAGCTGCCTTGATAGCTTCCAAAGGCATAAAAGTGTTAGGTATAGATGTCAAATCCGAAGTGGTTGATACCATAAATAAAGGCAAAATACATATTGTTGAACCCGATTTGGAAGGTTTGGTTACCAAGGTGGTTTCAGAAGGCAATTTGAAAGCGGCGACCGAGGTGCAACCGGCTGAGGTTTTTATTATTACCGTTCCTACACCGGTCAGAGAAGGCAATAAACCCGATATTTCTTATGTAGAATCGGCAACCAAAGCCATTATTCCGCACTTACAAAAAGGCAATTTGTTTATCATCGAATCGACCAGTCCGGTGGGTACAACCGAAAAAATGAGAGATTTGATATATGCCGAACGTCCCGAACTTCAAAACGAAATTTTTATGGCATACTGTCCCGAACGCGTGTTACCCGGCAATATTATTTACGAATTGGCACATAACGATCGTGCCATTGGAGGTATTGATAAGAGATCTACACAAAAAGCCATTGATTTTTACCGTCAATTTGTGCAAGGCGACTTATATCCGACCAATGCACGCACCGCCGAAATGGTTAAATTGGTCGAAAATTCGTCTCGCGACGTGCAAATCGCTTTTGCCAATGAATTGTCAATCATCAGCGACAAAGCCGGTATCGATGTTTGGGAACTTATCGAACTTGCCAATAAACACCCGCGGGTCAATATATTACGACCCGGTACCGGTGTAGGCGGACATTGTATTGCGGTTGATCCTTGGTTTATCGTGTCGGAATTTGGCAAAGAAGCACGCCTTATAAGAACGGCACGCGAAATCAATAACTACAAAACCGAATGGGTTATTGAAAAAATTAAAAACGCCGCTTTGCAATTTGAATTAAAAAACGACAAAAAACCTTTGATAGCTGCCATGGGGTTGGCTTTTAAACCCGATATCGACGATTTACGCGAATCGCCTTCCTTATATGTGGCTCGCAGTTTAAAAATACAAGGCTTTGATGTGGTAGCTGTTGAACCCAATATCGATACATCAAACGAATTTGAATTGTTTCAACCCGATGAAGCCTTGCAACAAGCCGATATAATTGCGTTTTTGGTTGGACATAAAGAATTTAAAGGTCTTCAAATACCCTCCGAAAAGCCGGTTTTTGATTTTGTAAATATCGTATAAATGAAAATATTATTTGTCAATCAACACATGAAAATGGGCGGTATTGCAGGATCGCTTTACAATGCTTTGCACTTGTTAAAAAAAGAAACCGATTGGCAGGTAGATTGGGTAGTTTTTGACCCTTATTTTGACGAAAAATTTAAAAACCTCGAGCATATTAAGTTTTATGTGCCTTTTTGGCTCAAATTTTTGTATATACGAAAAAAAGAAGCCTTAAAAAAATTACCGTGGTTTCAAATACCGATTTTTTTATCGGTGAAGTTACTGGCTAAAATCATAGGTATTAATCGCAGCAGATTGTTTTTAATAAAACGATTGCGATTGCCCGAACATTACGATATTGCCGTTTCGTATTCAAACGATATTCCCGTTCACGATGTTTTGACCGGTACCAACGATTTTGTTTTGCATGCGGTCAGTGCCTCACAAAAAATAGCTTGGATACACAACGATTTGGATAAATTGGGATTTGACCGTTCTTATGTTTTACGGCGTTATGCAGATTTTGACAAAATTGTCAATGTATCGGAAGGCTGTAAACAACAATTAGATGAAATGGCACCGGAGTTCAAATCCAAATCTTATTATGTGCATAATTATATCGATGCGCAAACCATTAACCGAAAAGCCGATGCTTTTAATCCTTATCAAAATAAAAATACGCCGGTATTGGTAACGGTTGCTCGTATTGATAACCAACAAAAACGAATTGACAGGATATTGCAAGCGGCTCAAAAATTACAAGAAAATAAAGTTGCTTTTAAATGGTATGTGGTCGGCGACGGCAAAGACTTATCTTCTTTGAAAAAACAAGCCGAAGAAGCCGGTTTGACAGGCGTTTTGATTTTTACGGGTTTTCAACCCAATCCGTATCCGTATGTCAAACATGCCGATTTGTTTGTGCTGACTTCCGATTACGAAGCTCAGCCTTTGGCTTTAACCGAATCGTTCATTATAGGAACACCGGTGGTTACAACCGATTTTCCGGCGGCTTGGGAATTTGTCAGAACCGGACAAAACGGTTATGTGGTTGATAAAGATGCGAACAGTATTTATCAAATTTTATCCGATTTGTTGCAAAATCCGGAACATTTGCAAAATCTGAAAAAAAATGCCCGACACAATAAACTCGATATAAAATCGCTATATTTATCGGAATTGAACCATTTATTTAACGATCGCCCCGAATGAGTTTAACAAAATCGACCATATCAGGTGTAAAATGGACGAGTTTAGCCTCAGCCTCCATGGCTGTTATTGCCGTATTAAAAATAGCCGTACTGGCTCGTTTTCTCGATAAATCGGACTTCGGACTAATGGCTATCGTATTGTTTGTATTGGGATTTACCAATTTGTTTATGGATATGGGATTGAGCACCGCCATTATTCACAAACAAAATATTACCAAACGAGAATATGCCAGTTTGTATTGGCTCAATATTTTTTTTGGCTTGCTGTTATTCGGTTTATTGTTGGTTTCGGCTCCTTTGATAGCACATTTTTATCATCACGATATTTTAAAAAAACTCATTCCTATCATGGGATTGAGCGTTATAATAGTTTCGACAGGCAAACAGTTTAGAACCATAAAACAAAAAGAGTTGGATTTTAAAACCATTGCTTTAATCGATATTTTTTCGGGTTTGGTATCGTTGGTTTTTGCCGTATTATTGGCTGTAAACGATTTTGGAGTGTATGCACTGATTTTTGCGGCTTTGATGCAATACGGTCTGCAAAGTATCGCTTTTTTGATTATAGGCTTGCGACATTACGGCATTCGGTTTCATTTTAGTTGGAACGAAACCAAGCCTTTTTTAAAAATAGGTGTTTATCAGGTAGGTAGTCAAATAGTCAATTATTTTAATCGTGATTTGGACGTGATGTTGATAGGTAAATTTTTTGGTACCGAACTCTTGGGTGGTTACAGCTTGGCAAAACAATTGGTTTTTCGTCCCGCCCAAATTATCAATCCCGTTTTAACCAATGTGGCTGCGCCGGTCTTATCCAAATTTCAAAACAATATGGACCAATTGCGTAATAATTATTTGAAACTGGTCAATTTGATTTTTTCAATCAATTTAATGGTTTACGGATTAATTATTCTTTTTGCGCCCTTGATAGTCAAGGTTTTTTACGGCTCGCAATACAATCATATTGTTGTTTTGGTGCAAATATTGTCGGTATATATGTTGGTGCGTGCCATTGGCAATCCAATCGGTAGTTTGATAACGGCTACCGGACAGACATATCGTGAGTTTTATTGGAATATTTTTACGTTATTGATTATGCCCGTTGTTATTTTTTGGGCTTCGCACTATTCACTCGAAACGGTTGCCGTTGCCATAACACTCAGCATGTTGTTGTTGTATGTGCCCAATTGGTATTTTTTGGTTCGTCCGCTTATAGGTGTTTCTTTTATTGATTTTGTAAAAAAGACTATCTTTGGTAATGAAATACGACATATTAAAGATTATATTTTAAAACGAAAAACAACCCCCTGACAATCGAATACCCGCTTATTGTTTTTGCTTAATGACAGAAAATCAAATACATATCAAAAAAAAATACCTCAATAAGATTATCTTTGCAATAGGTTTGGCCATGTTGTTTTTTTTGCAAGAAACCGAAAAATATAATGCCCTGATAGTGGCACTGTCGGTTTTGCTGTTGTTGATGAGTATTATTTTTAAACAACCCATACGATTTAGGTTACCGGCTTATTTTGCCGCCGCTTTTTTGGTTTATACGGTATTTGTGGTCGAAGGATTGTTGTATCATCATGTCAAACCGACTATTGATATTAAGTTTCAGTTTTTTATCTTTTTTTTGTTTTTAATATTTATCAACCGTCCGCAGTTTAATTATATTCGTTTTTTTGTTTGGGTCAATTTTTTGACATTATTGATTTATTTGCTTTTGTATTTTCATGTTATTCCGTCTTTTTGGAGCGACAATATTGTAGGATACAGGGGCAAACTAATGGGACCTGCTTTGATTGGTTTTATTTTTATTGCCTTTGATTATTTGTATCAAAATAAACCGGTTGATAAAACTTTGATTGCAGCCTTTTCTTTTTCGCTTATTTATGTGTTATTGGCTGCCAATTTTATGAACTTGCTTATTATTTTGGGGTTGATGTTTTTGATTTTGGTTGATTTAAAAAAGGTTTTTTCACCCAAAATAATAGGTTTGACCGGAGTTTTGTTCTTGCTTTTTGTTGCCTTTGTCAATTCGTCTTATGTACCGATTTTGGTTCAAAAAAAATTGCAATACGTCAGCAAGCCTTGGGAGTATCCGAGTTTTAAAATCAGGATAGAGGATTTGAAAAAAGCGATTAAGACCGAAAAGTATACACCCCGCGAATTTATTACCGGAAAAGGTTTTGGTGCCGGCACCACCATTTACCGCGAAAACAAGAAGGTTCAGGCTTTTAGTCGTTGGTTTCATTTTCAAGAAATAGACAATGGTTTTTATTATGTTTTTCATCGTGGCGGACTGATATTATTGCTTGGTTTTATAGTGCTTAACACGTTGTTTTTATTGGTAATGCCCAATCTCAAATCGCGTTTGGCTTTTTTCTTGATTGTAACGGTAACCAATTTGTTATCCATACATTATTTTAATTATTATTTTTATGTTTTTCTGTATTTTTATATTTTAAATTCGCCTTATTCAAAAAAGATGGTTTTTAAATACCGAAAAAAATTAAATTTTCAAAACGAAGCTTCTTGATATGAATATCATTTATTCGGTTTTACATTTAGACAAAATTTCATTGGGACCCAAAACGCGTATCAGTATGTTTATCAAGGTGTTTCAACGGCAAGGCGATTATGTGATTGAAGGAAAAAACAAATTGTTAAAAACCCTAAAAGCACCCCGTGCCGAGATGGTCTATGTCGAAACAGCTCCCAATCGTATCGGTTTGATTGATGTTGTTAATCTGTTACTTTTAAAGAAAAAGTCAAAAAAACTGGTGGTTTTTATAAGAGATGTTTACATTGAAATGTTTCCCGAAGAATATACCGGTTTTCGAAAAAAGATTACCTATTTTGCCAACCGGTTAAGTTACCGTTTTTTGAGTTGGGTCGGTAGTGAATTGGTTTTTCCGACTGTGCAAATGGGCGATTTTTTTTATCTAAAAAACAAGTCTTTTGTTCAAAAACCCTATAAGGCTTTACCACCGGGTACTTCAAGCGACGAATTTGTAACCGTTTTGCCCGATTTTTCAAAGACTTTGGGTTTTTTATACTTGGGCAGTGTGTCATATAAAAATTCGGGGTTTGAAAATTTTATCCGTTTTGCCCGTCAATACCAAGACCGGTTTAATTTTTTTGTATTGTCCAAAGATCCGCAAATAAAAACTTACCAACAAAATGATTATATTAAATTTGATTCGGTATCTCATTCCGAAATTTTGAATTATATACAAAAAAACAATATTGCTTTCGGTTTTCATAGTCGCCCGCGTAATGCTTATGACGACATCACTTT
>JAMONO010000095.1 GCA_027065715.1 Flavobacteriales bacterium | reverse complement strand
AACATTTTATTTTCATAAGTTGATTTGATAAACTGCCGAACAGGGTTAATTACATTTTGGGCAGACATAGTCCAACTTGTTATCGTAATAAAAAATATAATAATAATTTTTTTCATTCTATTAATTATTAAAGTTGTCAATATACTTGTTTTTAACTTTTAACAGTCTATAATTAATGGAGTTGCTTAATGAAAAAACAGTTTTGGGGTTTCTGATTGTAGGGTGCAATAAATTGGCTCTAAAAAAATTCCAATCCAATATAAAGTCTGAAAAAAAGTTATCTGTTGTCGGGTCATTTAAAAAAGCATTGCTCTTTACTTTAATAAAGTTATCAATTTCATTGATATTGTTTTGATATTGATGCAAAAAACTTTTGTTTAAATTCAAATGTTTGGCATAAAAACTTACTGTCAATTGTTGAATCAGTTTTCTTAATTTTTGAATATCTCTGTAATTTTCATATTTTTCATTTTCAAAATTATAAATTTGTAACATTTTTTGAATTAATTCCGAAATCAAACGGTCAAAAGTATTTACTTGAAAGTATATATTACTATATTCTTTATACCCCATTTCTTTGACTATGTTTTTATTAAACTTAGTCCAAAATTCTTTAATTTTTTTTAATTGTTTTTGAATTTCCAAATCATCTTCATTCAAATCAATCTCACTAATAGCTTCATTAATTTGAGACAAAGCATTGTCCATTTCTCTTTTTGCCATTTCTTGTTTTAGTCCGCTAATGATATACAGTTTATCTTTGGCAAGAACATGTATCAAAACAGCTATATCATTAGCATCATCAAACAATTTTTCTTTTGAAACGGAGACATCAAATTGAGAATAGCCCGAAAAGGCATAAAGCAAAAAAACAAATAATACAATTTTCTTATTCATATAGTAAGGTTTTTATAATTATAACTTAGGTAACATTCAAATATAACAAAAAAATCAAGATTTTATATGATTTATGTTAATATTTATCAACTAAACTTTTACAATAAAGCGACAACCTACAAAAAACTTACGTAAAACACTATTAAACAGAATGTTACAAAACAAACTTTCTCAATATCAATTATAAAATTTAACATTTAGCTATCGTTTACCAAAATCAATTTGGTAAAAAATTGCTCAAAAACGATATTATGCAAAAACCGGTTTTTAACGTATCTTTGTAACATGAAAAACGATGCCGAACAATTATTGTTGCAAAAAAATATCAAAGTAACCGCCAATCGTTTGTTGGTATTAGACCTATTTTTGCAAAGAGATTATGCCCTGTCACTGACCGACATCGAAAACGAATTGCCTTGGGCTGACAAAACCACTTTGTTCCGAACCCTCAAAACTTTTCAACAAAAAGCTCTTTTACACCTTATTGACGACGGTAGCAAAGCTCACAAATACGCTCTTTGTTCCGACCATTGCGAAATCGACCGACATTTGGTACATCCTCATTTTCACTGTCAAAACTGTGGCAAGACCCTCTGTTTAACCCGGCAGGACATCAGCGTACCCGTATTGCCCGAAAACTATACCGTGCAATCTGTTTCGTTAATAGTCAATGGTTTGTGTAGCACTTGCAGTTCGCAACAACTTTAAGAGTTTAAACTTGTTGTTCGCAACCACAAATAACCCGATATACCGGCTACAAACGAGCCGACAATGATACCTATTTTTGCCGAATTGATATAAACAGACTGACCTGCAAAAGCCAAATTGGCTATAAAAATAGACATGGTAAAACCTACACCGGCAATAGCCGAAATTCCTACTATATGTTTAAAATTTATTCGAGACGGCATAATTATAAGCTTGATTTTTAAGCCTATCCAAGTAAACAAACTTACCCCTGCCAATTTGCCTACAAAAAGTGCCAACGCAATATTACGTATCAAAATATTATCTACTTCCATATCCGAACTAATCCGAATACCCGCATTGGCAAAAGCAAAAACAGGTAAAACAAAATAAGCAATCAAACCGTGCAATTTTTGTTCTAAAAACTGCAATGGCGACCGAACTTCACCGGCAGCCTCATTGAGCAAATCGATACATTTAATATCATGTTTACTCAACAAATAGGTATCTGTTGTTTGCCAAGCACGGATATTTTTAGCCACATAAGCAACTTTCTGCCCAAAATCTTTCAATTTTATTTTCTGTTTAATAGGAATGGCAAAAGCCAATAAAACGCCTGCTATGGTAGGATGAATACCCGATTTTAAAAACAACACCCATACCACACTCCCTACCAACAAACCTGTTGCAACCCGATAAGCTACTTTATGATTTATCCAAGCCAATAAACCAATCAACAGCAAAGCCATTAACAACAAACTCCAATAAATCTCGGCACTATAAAAAACAGCAATAACCAAAACCGCTGCCAAATCGTCGATTATGGCAAATGCCGTCAAAAAAACCTTCAAACTTATGGGAACCTTATCACCCAACAACATAAGTATAGCCAGTGCAAAAGCAATATCCGTTGCCATAGGAATACCCCAAGCCCTAACGGTTTCGGCGTTATCGTTCAATAAAACAAACAACAAAATAGGCACGACTACACCCCCCAAAGCCGCCCAAAACGGGAAAACGGCTTTTTTTACCGAATTCAATTCACCGACTAACAATTCGCGTTTCAATTCCAAACCTATTAAAAAGAAAAAAACCGCCATCAAACCGTCATTTATCCACAATATCAAAGTTTTTTTCAATTCAAAATTGCCTAAGGAAAAACCTATTTTCACTTTCCAAATTTGATCATACAAATCACCCCAAGGCGAATTAGCCCAAAACAAAGCCAATAAAGTTGCGGCAAACAATAGCATGCCGGCTAAACTTTCGGTTTTTACGAAACGTTGAAAAGGTGTTAATATATTTTTTATCATGGTTTTGTTTTAATGCGAATGTCCGCTTCCTGCTTCTACCCCTACCAAAAAAAATCCTCCCTTTGACAAAATCGTATCGCCGGATTGCAAAACCGAAGTTTCTATATGTATCTTTTCGTTTTCTTCTTCCAAAACTTTTACCGGTAATTTTTCAAATTCATAATCTTTGGCGTCCTTAGCGACCAATTTCAATACATAATAATTATCATCATCTTTAACAACAGCAGTAGCCGGCACAGATTTTCCGGTATGTTTATCAATATGAACTTTTGCTTCAATATAAATACCCGCCACAAAACTCGGATGAGGTTCCTTTAAATGTCCGTGCACCAATATAGAACGAGTGTCGGGATCAATTTCTCTGCCAATCAATTTTACGTATCCTTTATAAATCCGATTTCCCATTCCGGGTACTTTGTAACTTATTTCCTGTCCTTTTTTCAATTTCATAATATCTTTTTCAAACACTCGCAACTCCAAATGGGTATGTTCATTATTGATTATTTCCATAATTTTGTCCGCCTCTTCTACGGCACTTCCTTCGGTTACATACAATTTTGAAACATAACCGTCAATAGGCGCATACAAGTTGATCGTAGCGGTCATTTTTCCGGCTTCCACATCAACAATGCTTATATGCAACATTTTCAATCGTTGTATTAAACCGTTTAAACGAGCTTTGGCACGCAAATAATTGCGTCGTGCATCTTGCCATTTCTTTTGAGACACGACATTTTCTTTTGCCAATTGTTGCTGACGTTCGTACTCTTGTTTCAAAAAATTTACATCTTCTTTGGCTTGCAAGTAATCTTCTTGCAATTTAATGTAATCGGGGTCGGTTATCTGCACCAACAATTGTCCTTTTTTTACTTTATCACCTGCTATCAACCTTACATTTTTGATTTTTCCGGGCATATAACTGCTTATTACCGCTTTGTGTGAAGGAGGCACGTCCAATACACCTTGTGCTGTTATTTTACGATAAAATGTATCCGTTTTTACCCGTCCCAATTGCATATCATTGGCTTCAAATTGTTTTTTTTCAATGATTATTGGTTGCGTTTTATCCGGCTTCATATCTTTTGTATCCTCCTTAATTTCAACAACTTTATTATCCCTACAAGCTGCCACCGACAATATCGTGGCGACCATAAGCCCTATCCAAAATTTTTTCATTACAATTATATTTTTGTTTATCATATTATTTGTTTTTATTGGGGCGCACCCCCTTCCGTCCAAACAAGTTGGACACAGCCGCCTTATCAGCGGGGTCGGGTGTTCCGCTCATAGTCCCACCCGCAAAAACACACAAAAAAAACAGCAGTGCTTATGAGCTTCCTGCGGTCGCTATATCACTACTTTTTTTGTAGTGTTTTGCTGTGCGGGAGCTACCGCTTCACCCCCTTGCGCGGGGCACAACCGCCAAGGTCCGTTTTTTTTTTATTTTTTCAACAATCGCTTTATCTGTAATAACGGTATAAAATTACCGCCTTGTTGTAAGCCAACAAATCGTCATAAAATTTCAATTCAATATCGACAGCTGTTTGTACGCTTTGCAAATATTGATAAAAATCTATTTCACCCGATCGATAACTTTTTTGAGCCATATCCAACAACTGTTCGGCCAAAATTCTATCCTTTTTTTTATAACTCTCTATTCGAGCTTTGTATTTGTTGATGTTATTGAATAGTTGTATCCTTTTCACTTTAAATTTATCTTGTTCATAATCAATCTTTTGCGACACATTTTGAACTTGCAACCGAGCTTGTTTTATTTTGTTTTTTTGTGTTCCGAAAAACAACGGAACACTAACTCCTATCTGAAACCCCCAATAGCGTTCACGCGAAGCAAAATCGGGTTTACCTTGAAACAATTCTAAGTCAAAATCAGGCAAAAGTTTGTTTTTTTCAACTTGAAATTTTATTTGGGCTATTTCCTTTTGTTTTTTTAACCATTTTAAATAAACGGTATCCTGTATTGGTCCCATATCAACCGGCAATACCTTCAATTTGTCAGCCAATACCGTATAGTAAATTTCGGTTTTGCCTAATAATAAATTAAATTCATACAAAACATTATCGTATTCTTTTTGCCATTGAACCAATTGAGTTTGTATGGTTTGATACCGTGCTTCGGCAGTAAATTTTTCCAATTGATTACTTTCACCCAACCGAAATTTCAAAGCCGCACCTGTGGCAAATTTGTCATACAAATCATACAACTTTTCATACAAACGCAACTTTTGTTTGTAATATAAAATTTGTTGATAGACCAAACTTACCTGCTGTTTTACGGCGATTTTTTTTCGTTCGGTTTGCAACAATCCGGCTTCATATTGCTTTTTAAATTGTTTTTTTCGGGCAAAATACACTGTCGGAAAATCAAAATTTTGTTGCACACCTACAATTTTTAAAGGTGTTCCAAATTGATCGGTATTATTTTCATCGGTACCAAAATAAATTTGTGTTTTGGGTAAATCAAAAGCTGTTTTTATGTATATTTTATCCGATTTATTCTTTATTTTTTCGGTTTTTAACATCAAATTTTCTTGCAAAGCCAAATTAATTGCTGTTGTCAAATCGATCTTTTTTTGTTGAGCAAAAGCGGTTTTCATTCCCAAAAATAAAAGCGGCATAAATACCCACAAAAAGGTTTTTCGTTTCATTCTTTTTATATTTACAGGTTTGTCAAACATGATATACAATATGGGTAATACAAACAAAGTAAGAGCCGTAGCGGTAAACAGTCCACCGATAACAACTGTTGCCAAAGGACGTTGCACTTCGGCACCTGCGGATTGCGAAAAAGCCATTGGAAAAAATCCGAGTGCAGCCGCCGAAGCCGTCAATAAAACCGGTCGAAGACGTTCGGTAGTTCCCTTAACAACCAAGTCTTTCAGATTGTCAAAATCGTGTTTTTTTAATTCTTTGTAATGTTCAATCAATACAATTCCGTTGAGCACTGCAATACCAAACAAGGCAATAAAACCTACACCTGCCGAAATACTAAACGGCATATCACGCAACCAAAGCAAAAACACCCCGCCTACCGCCGCAAAAGGAATAGCGGTATATACCATAAAAGCCTCTTTAATTGAACCGAATGCAAAATGTAACAGTATGAATATCAACAACAAAGCTACCGGTATGGCAATAGCCAGTCGTTTTTTGGCAGTTCGTAAATTTTCAAATTGACCGCCATAAGTAACATAATAACCCGCCGGTAAGTTCAATTTGTTTTCCAATATATTTTGCACATCTTTAACTACACTTTCCAGGTCTCTGTCTCTCACATTAACCCCTATAACAATACGACGCTTGGTATCGTCTCGCGAAATTTTTGCAGGACCTTTGTCATAAGATATATGTGCCACTTCACTGAGCGGAATACTGTTGCCATTGGGTAAAATCACACTGATGTTTTGTACATCATTTATATCCTTTTTATAAGCTTTTGCGTGCCGTACAACCAAATCGAATTTCTTTTCGCCTTCAAAAATTTCACCTGCTTTCAGACCTGCAAAAGCCGCCGAAACCAGCCGATTGAGTTCATCGGTGTTCAAACCGTATTTGGCAATATTGTTTTTATCGTAATCTATTTTTATTTGTGGTAATCCTTCCACTTTTTCAATACTTATATCGGCGGCACCCTGCACATTTTCTATCAATTTTTTTACTTGTTTGGCTTTGGTATTCAATATATTTAAATTTTCACCGTAAATTTTAATAGCCAAATCGGAACGCACCCCTGTTATTAACTCATTGAAACGCATCTCAATAGGTTGAGTAAACTCATATTCGATACCGGGTAAAATTTGCAAAGCTTTTTTAAAATTATTGGCTAATTCATCTTTATCTTTTGCTTTTTTCCAATATTTTTTTTCTTTTAGTTTGATAATAATATCACTGTCCTCCATCGACATAGGGTCGGTAGGTACTTCGGCAGCTCCGATACGACTTACAACTTGTGCAACTTCATCGGGAAATTTATCGAGAAGTATTTTTTCAATTTTTGTCGTGGTTTCAATGGTTTTACTCAATGAAGTTCCGGTTTTTAACACCGGTTGAATAACAAAATCGCCTTCATCGAGAGTTGGCACAAATTCACCTCCCATTTTTCCAAATGTATAAATGGAAATACTTAACAATAGCACGGCACCCGTCAAAATAATTTTTTTGTAAGTTACCGCTTTATACAAAGCCGGTTGATACAATGACCTGAGGTTGTTTATCAAACGACTCGAAAAATTATCGGTCTTGTTCAAAGGTTTTAAAAACACCGAAGCCGCTACGGGAACATAAGTCAAACCCAATATCATGGCGCCAACCAAAGCAAACGAAAAACTCAATGCCATAGGTCTAAACATTTTGCCTTCAACACCGGTTAAACTCAATATGGGAATAAATACAATTAATATTATTAACTGCCCGAAAACAGCCGAACCCATCATTTTTTTGGTGCTTTTGTAAGTTATTTGGTCTATAACATCTTGTTTTTCGTCTTTGGGTAAGTTTTTCACTTTGTGCCACTTTAAAAACAACTGCAAACTTATAAATTCAACTATAATGACTGCACCATCTATGATAATTCCAAAATCAATAGCACCCAAACTCATCAAATTGGCATCAATTCCAAACAAATACATCATAGAAAGCGTAAATAAAAGCGACAGCGGAATAACGGAAGCAATGAGTAAACCGGAACGAAAATTACCCAATAACAAAAAAACAATTCCTAAAACGATGACAAAACCCAAAACCAAATTTTCGGTAACGGTAAAAGTTGTTTTTCCAACCAGTTCGCCACGCTCCAAAAACGGATTGATATAAACCCCTTCGGGTAAATGTTTTTGCACTTCGGCAACTCTTTTATGCACAGCTTCAATTACTTTTTTCGAGTTGGCACCTTTGAGCATCATAATTTGTCCCATTACTTTTTCGCCTTCTCCGTTGCCCGTAATAGCTCCAAAACGATTAGCATGACCCATACGAACCTCTGCAACATCTTTAATCAAAACCGGAATCCCATTTATGTTTTTAACTACAATGTTTTGTATATCTTGTATGCTCTTGGCTTGACCATCAGCTCTGATAAAATAACTTTCGTTGTTTTTTTCAATATAACTACCTCCTGCAATACCATTGTTTTTTTCCAAAGCATCATATATTTCGGTAATACCGGTTTTCATCGCACGCAAGCGATTTGGATCCACTGCAACTTCATACTGCTTTAAAAAACCTCCCCATGTATTGACCTCAACTACTCCCGGAATACCGGAAAGCTGACGTTTAACAATCCAATCTTGAATGGTGCGCAAATCGGTAACAGAATATTTATTTTTGTATTGCGGTTTAACATCTAATATATACTGATAAATTTCACCCAATCCGGTTGTAATAGGTCCCATAAAAGGTGTTCCGAACTTTTTGGGAATAACTTCCTCGGCATTTTTCAATTTTTCGGCTATCAATTGACGAGGTAAATAAGTACCCATATCATCATCAAAAACAACAGTTACAACCGATAAACCAAATTTTGACACCGAACGAATTTCTTTGACACCCGGTAAATTGGACAATTCCAATTCAATTGGATATGTAATAAACTGCTCCACATCTTGCGTTGACAAATCACGTGAGGTAGTTATAACCTGCACTTGATTATTGGTAATATCAGGAACAGCTCCAATAGGTATTTGCAATAAAGCATAAATACCATATCCTACCCATGTCAATGTAAATAAAGCTATTATTAATTTATTATTGAGACTAAATTGTATGATTTTTTCGAGCATCGCATCTTATTTATGTAGCAAAAATAACTTTTGAGATGCGATAAATGTTTAAGATTGGCTTAAAAACCAATAAGTTTTTCTTATACTAAAATAGCTTTTATCAATTTTTACTATAACACGACTCGTCGGGGTGAACCTGCGACCTTAGAAAGAGTCGGGATGATCCCGATGTAAATCGGGACGAGCTTCTTCGTCCCGAACGAAGCGCGCTACCGGACTGCGCTACATCCCGAAAATAAAAAGTAAAATCTATAATCGAACAAACAAAAGCCGGAGAT
>JAMONO010000094.1 GCA_027065715.1 Flavobacteriales bacterium | reverse complement strand
ATATCATCGGCGCAATCATCGGCAATTTATCAGCCTGTTTTATCACTTTGGGCGGGTAAAATAAACGGCACTTGCGCCATACCGCTTTAAAAAATCACTCTGATTTTACCTTCCCCCCCCAACTATGTTGGGGGGGGGGAGAAAGATAAAGAGCGGTAAGTTCAATTATTAAAACAAAAGTAATAGGTTATAACTTATTTACCTTTTTAATTTCTCCGGTAAATTCATCTAAATCCGCTTCATCGGCTATTAACCCAACTGCTGTTTCATATATTTCATCGACATTTTTGGGTGGAAAACCCAAAGCCACTATCGAATTTTTTAACAATTTGAGTTCGGCTTTATCGATATGTCCGTCTGCATAAATAATTTTGGATAAATAATACAACTGTTCAATACGTTCGTCATAATTATAAGTAGGTTCCAAGCTGTATTTTTCAAAGTTTTTGATGATAAACTTTAAATCGTCGGGGTCGTGTAATCCGTAATTTCGGGCAACTTTTTCAATTATTTTCATTTCGGCTTCATCCAATACTCCGTCGGCAAAAGAAAGTTTGATTAAAGTAGCCAAAACAGATATTCTGTTTCTAAATTCGGCGTTTTCAAAAGCATCGATTATTCCCATGGTTTTTATGTTTTAGTTGGTTAGTTGTTGTTTATAAAAATCGTAAAAATATGAAATGGTTTCAATACCTTTAAAAAAGTTATCAACTCCGTAATGTTCATTGGGTGAATGTATGGCATCGGAATTTAATCCGAATCCCATCAATATGGATTTGCTGCCGAGTTCTTTTTCAAACAAAGGTACAATAGGAATACTTCCACCCGAATATATAGGCAAAGGTTCTTTACCAAAGGCTTTGTGCATGGCTTGTGCAGCCGCTTTGTATCCGGGACTGTCCGTAGGGGTTACATAGGGGTATCCTCCGTGTAATTTTTTTACCGATACTTTTACGGCTTTGGGTGCCAAACTTTTAAAATATTTTTCAAACAATCGGGGTATTTCTTCGGGGTCTTGATCAGGTACCAATCGCATGCTTATTTTGGCATAAGCTTTTGAAGGAATAATGGTTTTGGCACCTTCACCGGTATAACCGCCCCAAATACCGTTTACGTCCAAAGTGGGTCTGATGCTTTGCCGTTCCAAAACGGTATAACCTGCTTCGCCGTAAACGTCGTCTATACCCAATTCTTTTTTGTATTGTTCCAAATCAAAAGGTGTTTTGGCTATTTCGGTGCGTTCTTGTACACCAAGTTCTTTAACTTTATCGTAAAAACCGGGGATGGTTATTCGATTGTTTTTATCGGTTAAAGAAGCTATCATTTCGGTTAAAACATTGATAGGGTTGGCAACGGCACCGCCATACAATCCCGAATGCAAATCGCGGTTGGGACCGGTTATTTCCACTTCAACAAACGACAATCCGCGTAATCCGGTGGTAATGGCGGGAACATCGTTGGCTACCATACCTGTATCGGAAATTATAATAACATCGTTTTTTAACTTGTCATGATTTCGAGCTACATACCAAGCCAAACTCGGTGAACCTACTTCTTCTTCGCCTTCAATCATAAATTTGACATTGACCGGTAACCGATTGTTTTCTAAAAGATATTGAACAGCTTTTAAGTGCATATACATTTGACCTTTGTCGTCGGAAGCTCCCCGTGCAAAAATAGCTCCGTTGGGGTGTATTTCGGTTTTTTTGATAACCGGATCAAACGGATCCGATTCCCAAAGTTCGACAGGATCGGCAGGTTGCACGTCATAATGTCCGTAAATCAATACCGTAGGCAATGTATCATCAATAATTTTTTCTCCGTAAACAATTGGATATCCGGGAGTTTGTTCAATAGAAACATTATCCAACCCGATACGTTTCATTTCGTTTTGAATAAAAACCGCCGCTTGTTCAACATCGGTGGCAAATGCCGGATCGGCACTAACCGAAGGTATTTTTAACAGTTCAAATAGTTCGTCTAAAAGTATTTGACGATTTTCTTGCAAATAGAATTTTATATCTTTCATTCAATCTTTTATTTTGGCTAAAAATACAAAAAAAATTAAATACTGATTTTTATAATCCTATTTAAAAAGAATTCTTAGAAACATACAAACGCAAAATCTCCGCTACTTATTTCCATATCAAAATTTTTGTGTGATTTATTACAATACGAATGATGTTTTTATAAAATTTGTAAATCAATATAATAAATTAATAATCAAAGGTTTATAAGATTATAAACAAAAATAAAACAAATTTTAACTCATTGTTGATAACTCTTAATAAGGTTACAAAATCAAGGTTTTATGTTCCTTCCGAATTGTTTATAACTTTTTTAAATATTTTCATTTTCAAATTTGGATATTTCAAAATTAAAGTATATTGAAAAAAAATTTGATTTTTACAAATTATATTTCCAATATTTATCAACAACTCGTTTACAAATTATCTACATTTTAATAAGAACATAATTTTTTGACAAACAATAAATTAACTAACAAAAGAAATATAATACACCAAATAAACAACCTATATATATCATTATGCTCTTTAAAAACAAAAAAAAAATAAAAAATGAATTATATATAAATTGTTAAAAAGTTAAATAAAGAACTATTCATTAGGTTGGTTCAGTTTTTGTAAATTTATCTTTTGTCTTCAATATAACGCTTTTATAAGTCTAAATAACTATCTTTGTAAACAATTTAACGATAAATTTTTTTATTGAAGTTTATCGATTCTTCAAATTTATAAATATATGAGTAAAAATAAAGAATCTTTATTGATTAAAATATTGCAAATATTGGGTGCTCACCCCAATAAATCCTTTAATTACAAACAAATTGCAGCCAAGCTTGAATTTGATTCCGAAAAAGTGCGAAAACAAATTCAAAAAGATTTAAAAAAACTTTTAAAACAAAATAAAATAAAAGAAACCTCACGCGGTAAATATCAAATCATACAAAAGAAAATATATCTCGGTGTTATGGATATAACCGTCAGCGGAAGCGGGTTTGCCATTGTCGATGAACTCGAAAAAGATATTTTTATACCCAATCATCGTTTAAACAAAGCTTTACATGGCGATTTGGTTGAAGTTGAAATACTTAGACAAAAACCCGGACGTAATCCCGAAGGCGAAGTTATTCGCATTTTGGAACGTTCCAAAGTTCATTTTACCGGTATTGTCAAAATGTTTAACAATTATGCTTTTATAGATCCCGACGATACCCGAATGTATAAAGAAATTTTTGTAGGCAAAGACCATTTAAACGGTGCACGTAACGGCGAAAAAGTTGTGGTTGAGATATACGATTGGCCTCAAAAAGTAGGTAGTCCGTTAGGCAAAGTGGTTAAAGTTTTGGGACAGCCCGGCGAACATGAAGTAGAAATACATGCCATTTTGGACGAATATGATTTACCTTATGATTTCGATCCCGAAATAGAAAAAATAGCCGATAAACTCCCCAAAAAAATTTCTCGTTCCGAAATAAAAAAACGACGAGATATGCGGGCTATAACCACTTTTACCATTGACCCTGTCGATGCCAAAGATTTTGACGATGCTTTATCTGTTAGAAAACTCGAAAACGGACACTACGAAATAGGTATTCATATAGCCGACGTATCACATTATGTAAAACCTAATACACTTTTGGATAAAGAAGCTTTTAATCGTGCCACATCGGTCTATTTGGTGGACAGAGTGGTGCCTATGTTACCCGAAGTTTTATCCAACGTTTTGTGTAGTTTGCGTCCGCATGAAGACAAATTGACCTTTTCCGCCGTATTCGAAATAGACGAAAACGGCAAAATATATCATGAATGGTATGGACGAACCGTTATACATTCCGACAGACGTTTTACTTACGAAGAAGCCCAAGAAATAATTGAAGGTGCCGATGGCGATTTTAAAGACGAAATAATACTGTTAGACCAAATAGCCAAAAAATTACGTAAAAATCGTTTCAAACACGGCGCTTTGAGTTTTGACCGTATCGAAGTGCGTTTTAAAGTGGATGATAAAGGTAATCCTATAGAAGTTTATTTTAAAGAAAGTAAAGATGCCAATAAATTGATTGAAGAATTTATGTTGTTGGCTAACCGAAAAGTAGCCGAATTTGTAACTCAAAAAATTAAACCCAAAAACAAAACTTTTGTTTACAGGGTTCATGATGAACCTGCACCCGAAAAACTACAAGACCTAAATGCCATTGTGCAAAAATTCGGTTATAAACTCGATTTGAAAAGTCGCAAATCCATCATTAAATCCATAAACGGTCTGTTGCGAGACATACAAGATAAACCCGAAAAAAATATGCTTGAAACATTGACCATTCGCAGTATGAGTAAAGCGGTATATACGACCGAAAATAGAGGGCACTACGGTTTGGCATTCGATTATTATACACATTTTACCTCACCTATACGTCGTTATCCCGATGTTATGGTACATCGTTTGTTGCAAGACTATTTAAACGGAAAACCTTCGCCCGATAAAGAAAATATCGAAAAAAAATGTATTCATGCCACCAATATGGAAATACAAGCAGCCGGTGCAGAACGCGACAGTATCAAATATATGCAAGCCAAATACATAGCCGATTTTAAAAATGTTCCTTTTAAAGGGGTTATAACAGGAGTTACCGAATGGGGCATATATGTCGAACTGACTGCCAACAAGGTTGAAGGATTGGTAAGGCGAACCGAAATGCGAGACGATTATTATTATTACGACGAAGATGAATATGCCATGATTGGCGAACTCACCGGCAAAAAATACCAATTGGGCGATGTGGTAACCGTAAGTGTGCTCAAAACCAATCCTATAAAAAAACAAATCGATTTTCAAATGATATACGATACCGAAGAAGATATGGAAAATATAGCAATAAAAAACAATACGGTATCAAAACTGCCCAAACCCAAACGCAGAAATTATAATAGAAAGAAGAAATAATATTTATTTTTTGTATTCATTATATCAATTTTTCTTCCATTTTAAACTTTTTATCAGAAATAACAAAAAATAACAAATAAAATTTTAAAACTATCAATTTTAATAACAAAACAACCTTAAAAATTCACGTTAAAATTTAAGGTTTACCCGAGAAATTCACGTTAATTTTTCAGGTTAAGACAAAATTATTGTATTTTTGTTTAAAAAAAAGATGTATATTCACAGAAAATTAGAAGAAAAAATAACGCAAAGATTATTACATTTTGACGATATTATAATTTTATACGGTGCAAGACAAGTAGGCAAAACGACTTTGATTAATAAGGTTTTACAAAAATTAAACAAAAAATTCTTGCGTATCAATGCTGAAGAAAGCATTTATAATTCGGTGTTTTCACAGCGTAATTTACAAGCTATGAAAGAATTAACGCAAGGATACGAAATATTGTTTATAGATGAAGCCCAAGTTATAGAAAATATAAGTATTAATATCAAAATTTTACATGATGCCGTGCCCGAATTAAAAATTATTCTCAGCGGATCCTCATCTTTTGAATTGGCAAATAAAATACAAGAACCCTTAACCGGCAGAACCAAAACTTATTTGTTATATCCTATTGCCGTTTGTGAATTAAATCAAATTTATAATCGCTTTGAATTAAAGCAATTACTCCCTGATTTATTAATCTATGGTGCCTATCCCAAAATATTTAACCTTCCTGTCCGGCAGGATAAAATATCCCATTTATTGGAATTGTCTTCGGCTTATTTATACAAAGATATTTTTCAGTTGGCGCATATCAAATATTCGCATATCATTCGTGATTTGTTAAAGTTATTGGCTTTTCAAGTAGGAAGTCCGGTTTCTATACACGAATTGGCTATCACTTTAAAAATAAGCAGTGAAACCGTTGAAAGATATATAGATTTGCTGGAAAAATCTTTTGTTGTTTTTCGTTTATCGGCATTTTCAAGAAATTTAAGAAAAGAAATAAAGAAAAAAGATAAAATATACTTCTATGATGTAGGCATACGAAATGCTATTATCAATAATTTTTCAAATATAGATTACAGAAACGATATTGGACAATTATGGGAAAATTTTATTATTGTTGAACGTTTAAAAAAAAATGTTTATAACGAGATGCATAAAAATATTTACTATTGGAGAACTTTTACGGGTGCCGAATTGGATTTTGTGGAAGAATATGACGGCAAATTAACCGGTTTTGAAATAAAATGGGGAAAAAAAATTCCCAAACCGCCCAAAACATGGTTGCAAACTTATACAAATGCGCGTTTTGAATATATCAACAGAGGCAATTTTTTAGATTTTATATTATAGACAATTTGAAATAAAAAAAAAAAAGCGGGAAACACCTTTCCCGCCTTTTAAATATTGTTAAAATGATATTATTATTTTGTTTTAGTGCTGTCTTTTTTAAAGAATAATCTTTCTTTAAAGTTTTTAATTTTTTCGGAAAGTTTTTCAAATTTATCTTTACTTTCTTTATCTTTCTTAACGGCTTTTTTCAAATCTTTAATAGCTTCATATAATTCTTTGTATTCTTTGTCTTTTTTGCCGTATCCCATGGCTTCTGCCAATTGCAATTGGTAGTCGGCATTATCTAAGTATAACAAAGCAGCTTCTTTTTTATCTTTATCTTTGCCGAGCATGGCATCGGCACCGAGTTTAATAAATTCTTCGGCTCTTAATACCGGTAGCGGTATTTCTTGTTGTTTGACTACCAATGTATTCAAAGCTTTGAACAAAATAGCAGCAGCTTCTTCTTTTTTTCCTTCTTCGAGCAGTGCAGCTGATAATCGCATGGCATCGGGGTATGTAGCCAATGGCAAATAACTGGTTTTAACAATCATTTCGCTGCTCAAACCGTCCATTAGTTTTTTTGCCAGTTGATAATAACCTTCGTCCATAGCATCTTTGGCTGCATCGGTTATCTCGTAAACCGTAGGTATATCTACCACGGCATCATTAATTTCATAACCTACGCTTACGGGAACCAAGGCTACATTTGGGTCTCTGGTCATCAATATTTCCAATTCGCCTATTAGTTTTGCAAGTTCTTCTTTGGCTTCTTTTACTTTATTGTCGGCTATGTTTTTTAAGACGTGATTGGTTTCACCCAGTATTTGAATGGCTTCCTTGACACTTTGCGTTTCTTTTACGGCAAAGTCGTCTTGCATGGTTTTGGCGATGTTAGATTGTAAATCTTTATCGCTTACTTTGACATGTTCCGGTTTTACCGGTGCTTCTTTTTTAATATCGGCTTTATGATTATCGGTTGTTTGGTTTTGTGCACAACCGGTAAAGATAATAGCTAAGGTTGATAAGGCAACAATTGTTTTTTTCATTTTACAAAAATTTTTTTAATGATTTTCGTATATGCCTTATCAATACTTTTGCCAGTTTCGGTTTGGGAGACTTTTTGACATTTATGCTAACAAAATGACAGAATATATGAAAAAATTTCAGTATTCGGGCAAATTTTCTTTATCGTATAGCATACGAATATGTGGAATACCGTCTTCTAAATACTCCTCTCCTATTTTATTAAATCCTAATCTTTTGTAATAATCAATTAAGTATGTTTGAGCGCTTATTTCAATAAAGCGTTCTTTCCAACCGTTGCATATAACTTCAATGGCTTTAAAAATAGCTTCCGTAGCATATCCATTGTTTCTATAACCGGGGCGGGTTACAATTCTGCTTATTGAAGCGTTTTCAAAATAATCACCGGGTTTAAAAATTCGTAAATAGGTAACAATTTGATGTCCGTTTTTTAAAAAAATATGTTTGGCTTTTTCGTCCTTTCCGTCGGCGTCTTGATAAATACAATTTTGTTCTATTACAAAAACTTGGTTTCTCAATTGCATGATATTGTAGAGTTCCAAATTGTTTAACTGATAAAATCGTCTAATTTTCCATTTCATAATTATTTGATTTTTAGTTATTTAATCCGGTATAATATATTCTTTTGGATCATCTCTGTTCCATTCGGGTTGAATATTGGTATGATTGATTTTGTATTTATCATGCAACAATTTTTCAATTCGTTCACATATTTCGTCAAATTCCGAAAGTTTGATGTCTTTATTAAATTCGATATGTGCCTCCAAATGATAATCTCTATCGTTGAGTTGCCAAATATGCACATGATGGATATTTTTAACCGATGGCAATTTTGTTACGGTTTTTTCCACTTCGGCAATATCTATATCTTTGGGTGCAAATTGCATCATAATACCGATACTTTCTTTTAGTATGCCCCAACTGATATACAATAAATACAAGGCGATAACAAAACTAAGAACAGGGTCTATAACATACCAATGTTTGTATTTTATAACTAATCCGCCTGTCAAAACAATAAAGGAAGTCATGACATCACTCATTAAATTGACATAAACAGATTTTATATTCAAATTTTTTTGTGCATCGGATTTTAAAATATAAACACTCAAAATATTTAATACAATACTCAACAGTGCCAAATACACTATGATATTTCCTTTGATGACTTTTGGCTGATTAAAACGTTCCAAGGCTTCAAAAATCAAAAAAATTGCCAATACAATCAATATGGTCGAATTTATCAAAGCAGCGACTATTTCGGCTCGTTTATATCCGAATGTTTTATCTAAGGTTTGTGCTTTTTGTGTAGCTAATTTATTTGCTATATAACTGATAATCAATGATATAACATCTGACAGATTATGAACGGAATCGGAAAGCAAAGCAATACTGCCCGATATGATACCTCCTACCAATTGCGATATGGTTATCAAAAGGTTTATTATAATGGTTATCAAAAGTTTTTTTTGCATAAAACCTTGTTTACATTGCAAATTTACTTTAAAAAAATTGGTAAACCTAAAAAATATATTTTCATAAATTCTTCTAAAAATTTGTTATTTAAAAAAAAATACGGATATTTGCCTTACAAAACAGCAACAAAAAGCACAAGTTATGACAGTTTATTTAATCAATAATAACAATAATAATAATTACTACGCAACGCCGTAGCAAAAACTTGTGCCTT
>JAMONO010000093.1 GCA_027065715.1 Flavobacteriales bacterium | reverse complement strand
GCGCCGATGATATAAGACGCCCAATGTGATGCATAAAGCTCTTGTAAAAGTTTTTTGTTATACTAAATACATATAATATTGTTCAAAACAAATGAACCGTGCCCTTTTTCGTAAGTTGTAAAGAACAGTTGGTAGTCGGTTGGGGTGCTCATTTGCTAATGTATTCAAATAGCGTTCAATATTTATTGTTGTGCCATAATCGATAAGCTATTATTAAAAAACTTAATAAAGTAACGGGAGGCATACCTCCATACCACATTGAAGGTTCTATCCAACTGTTAAACCCCGTGAAAATCAGGTGCAAACCGACAAAAATCAAAAAAAATTGAACAAAAAAACCGGATAAAATGTTTGTTTTTTTACCGAGAAAAAAAATCATAGCAGCCAAAATACCCCACAATAAACTCCAGTTGCCCCAAAATGAATAGCCACCTTTTGCATCAAAAAAATCTTTTAAATAGTAAGGTTTTAGCACTTGCAAACTCAACAACAAATGTAAGGCTACGGAAATGTATATTGTCTTGTAAAAAAATCGTTTTTCTTGTTGGGTTATATTGTCATTTAACAAAACAATACTTGTAATCATTGCCGAAAAAATAACAATTTTATTTAAAGTAAAAACAGGTAAATCTTTCCAAAGAACACCGCCAAATAAATGGTAACGAACAATGGTATAAAAAGCAGTAAAAAAATATATGGTAAACAGTATCAAATATTTTCTTTTCATGATGGTTTGAAATAAGCTCAAAAATAAACAAATTTCATACCTTTGCAGTCTTAAAAAATGTTAAATATGAACGAAAATTTGATAGAATGGACAGGATATGCCGCCATGGCTATCTTGATGTTTTCCTTTTTAATGAAGGACATTAAAAAACTACGTATAATTAATTCCATAGCTTGTA
This sequence comes from Flavobacteriales bacterium, assembly GCA_027065715.1. Taxonomy (GTDB): domain Bacteria; phylum Bacteroidota; class Bacteroidia; order Flavobacteriales; family Flavobacteriaceae; genus WGBX01. The sequence continues at coordinate 32,276 of JAMONO010000093.1, read as the reverse complement.
TTTTATTTGTTATATACGGAGTGATGCTTGATGCCTATCCGGTGGTTATTTCCAATGCTTTTATTGCTACGGTCAATTTTTATTATTTATTTTTGAAAAAAAACTGACATATCAAGAGCTTATTTCATTATCATACCTTCGAAAAACCCGCTTATGACAGTGCATAAAAAAACCAAGATAGTTGCCACATTGGGACCGGCCGTTGAATCGTATAAAACCAAACTCAAAATGGTGCGTAACGGAGTAAATGTATTCCGTATAAATTTTTCGCATGCCGACTACAAAACCGTTAGAGAACAAATAAAACACATTAGAAAAATCAGTAAAGAATTAAACACGGCAATTGCCGTTTTGGCCGATTTGCAAGGTCCAAAACTTCGAATAGGAAAAGTGGCTTCCGATACTTATCTAAATCAAGGCGACTTGTTTAGATTTACCACCAAAAACAAAATAGTTACCGACAATGACAACAAAACGGCTTATATCACTTACAAACAATTGCCGCAAGATGTATATCCGGGTGAATTGATTTTGGTAGATGACGGCAAAATTCAACTAAAAGTATTGGATACCAATCAAAAAGATACCGTTACCACACAAGTGATAGAAGGCGGGGCACTCAGTTCCAAAAAAGGAGTAAACCTGCCCGATACCAAAATATCATTGCCGGCTTTGACCAAAAAGGACAAAAAAGATTTAAAATTTGCGATCGAAATGCAAGTGGATTGGATAGCTTTGTCATTTGTCCGTTCGGCTGTCGATTTGATCACAATAAACGAATTTATTAAAAAAAATTCCGATTACAAAATACCGGTAATTGCCAAGATTGAAAAACCCGAAGCGGTTAAAAACATTGACGAAATTATACTGCAAGCCGATGCTTTGATGGTTGCACGCGGCGATTTGGGTATTGAGTTGCCGTTAGAAGAAGTGCCACTTATCCAAAAACGCTTGGTGCATATTGCCAAATTGCATCAAAAACCCATTATAATTGCCACGCAAATGATGGAAAGCATGATAAACAATGCCATACCTACCCGTGCCGAAGTCAATGATGTAGCCAATTCGGTTATGGACGGAGCCGATGCGGTTATGCTTTCGGGTGAAACCAGCGTGGGAAAAAATCCTGCAAAAGTCATAAAACAGGTTACCAAAATCATAAAACAAGTCGAAAATTCAAAATTGATAAAAGTTCCCGAAATACCTCCCATACCCGAACATCGGGACGAACGTTTTATATCGCAAGTAGTTTGTTTCAATGCTTCAAAAATAGCCCAAGATGTATCGGCTGCCGTTATCAGCACATTTACGGCTTCTGGATTTAGTGCTTACAAAATATCGGCGAGACGTCCCATGGCGGATATTTTGGTTTTTACCGCCAACAAACGAATATTGAACAGTATGGCTTTGTTGTGGGGTGTTGTTCCGTTTTATTACGACAAAATGCTTTCAACCGACGAAACCATTAAAGATATCGAGCAAATTGCTTGTCAAAATCAATACTTGCATGACAATGATATGATGGTAAGCGTATTATCGATGCCTATTACCAAAAAAGGAATGGTAAATACCATACGTATTACACAATCCTAATTTGACAATTTTTTGATCCTTTCACGAATTTAATTTCCTATTTCATGGTAATATTATTTTGTTATTTTTGTAACAAATTGACAATAGCATCGTTTATTATGATAAGATTAACAAAAATTTAACATTTAAAACATTTAGTATTATGAAAGGACTTGGAATTTTAATTATTTTTTTGGCAACTTTATTTTATGTAGGTAACAAATTTTTACCCGACAGTAAAAAAATCAAAGTTTTAAATGACCGCAAAAACTATCTGTTGAGTATCATAATGGGTTTGTTATTGGTCGTTATGGGTATGTCGTTTTTTTATGCCGAACCGGGCAAACAGTATTTTATCGTATCACCCTTTGGAACCAAAAGTGTTGTAACTTCCGAAGGTTACAAATTCATTTTTCCGCTTTCAAAAGTGCAAGAATGGCAAAAGTATATCGACGTTAAAGTTTTGTATGACGAAATAGAAGACAAAGCCATTGATGAAATTGAAGGAAAAATGCAACCTATCAATATCCGTTTTATCGATCAGGTTACGGCTGACGGTTATGTTTCAACCCGTTTTAAACTACCGCAAGACGCTCAAAGTTTTATCGATTTGGCAATCAAATTTCGCTCCATGGACAACCTCGTAAGCAATACCTTAATACCGACGGTTCGTGAACAATTGGTAAATACGGGTTATATGTTTGCCGCACAAGATTATATCAGCGGCGACGCACAACAGTTTAGACAAACTTTTGAAGAACAACTTAAATATGGAACTTATGTTGTTGAAAAACAAGTTATTAACGATACTATTTGGGAAGACATTCAAACCAATCAACCGCGAAAAATCAAAGAAATAAAAACCAAATACATTGTCAATAAAGTTATAGAAAACGGCAAACCCAAACGTATTCCGCACGAAATAACCGAAAACAATATACAAGTATCGCAAGTTATAGTCGATAAAATCGATTTGGAAGAAACCTTTAAAAAACGACTGGAAGCCCAACGTGACGAATCGGCTAAACGCCAATTGGAACAACAAAAAATTGAAACCGCAAAAGCTTCTCAATTACGTATCTTGGCAGAAGGTGAACGTGATAAAGCCGCCGAACGAGTCAAACAAGAAAAAGAACAAGTTAAAACACTTATTGCCATTGAAACCGAAAAGAAAAAAGAAAAAACCAAAATGGAATTGGCAAAAATCGCTTTGGAAACCGAAAAATTAAATGCACAAGCCAAAAAGGTTGCCGCCGATGCCGAATCGTATAAAAACAAAAAACTTGTTCAAGCCGGATTGACACCGCAAGAACGTGCCGAATGGGAATATAAAACTTCGGTGGGGGTAGCTGAAAAATTAGCCGGACCGGGCGGATTAAAATTACCCGAAACTTATATCAAAAGCGGAGGTAATAACGGCAAAAAGTCTTCAACCGACGACTTGTTGATGCTCTTACTGATGCAAACCATGAAAAACAATAATAATAAGTAACACACTATTGCCAAGTTATTTATTTTTAAACTGCTTTTATATTTTTTTTGATAAATCTAAAACAAGGGGTTTTAATAACCTCTTGTTTTATAAATCGGTTAATTTGTGTTTAAAAATATAACGCACATACAAGCCCGTATTATAATCCAAATGATTAAAAACCTCAGACTTGTAAACCGGAGTGTATATGGTTGCTTTGTTGAGCTGATAAAAAACCTCTGTGGTAAAAGCCAAAAACAAATCTTTAAATATTTCTTTTTGATATGCAAATCGTCCGTATATCAAATTTCGGGCGGGTTCTGTATGCAAGCCGAAAACCGGTATGGAGTTGCCTTGTTCATCTAAGTATTTTTCAACCCTTCGACTTACCGATTGAAACATATCGTCTCCTTTTGATGAAACAAAGCTATTTGATTTCCAGTAATTTAATTCTGAATATATAATTTTGTTCCGGTAATAAACTTTTATATTTATTGCACTGCCTTGTTTGTAATGAAACGTTTCGGTTAAGTCGCTATTGATCCGATGCCAATAATATTGTGTCGCAATTCCCCAAAAAGATTGAGAAGATAATTTGTAAGACAAATCAAAACCTCCACCGCCATTGGCTACCACCAAAGCACTGTTTACATGATTGTTGTTTTGACGCACATTGATTTGTCCGCCTCTGTGATGCAAATAAATTTGAACGGGTATTTGCAAACGCCACCGATTTATTTTAAAAGTAAAATGTGAAACATGCCCGAAATTTAAACGTTCGCGCATCGTATCTTTTTTAAAAATAAATTGTTCCCATTGGAGCCAAGTATCGGTTTGCCAATGTCGTCCGTTATATCGGTGTTGCAGTCCGTTTTCGACAGAACGAGTATCCAAATGTCTTTCAAAGGCATACAAAACTTGTGGCAACAAATGGTTGTCGTCCGTATAAAGTTTGCCTATATAAAAATCGTTTTGTTTTTGTTTTAGGTGTAATGAAAAATAAGGTATGTTTTTTGACAGATAAGACAAGCCGTCATATTGTAACCACATCATTCCGGCGGTAAAAATGTAGTCGGGATGTGTTTGTAAGCTCAATTCGGTATTCAACCGGTTACCTATCAATGTATATCCATCGGCAATAAGGTTAAAATATTCGTTGTTTTTAACAAAAGCCAAGTTGTCAATTTGAACAAAAAAACCTTTTGAACCGGCAAGGCTGTCATTGGTTTTTAACAAATCATTGTATTGAGAATGAAGTTGATAGCCCCACAAAAGTATAACAATAAATAATTTTTTCATTATTTGTATTTAAAAATATATTCTGACAAAGGGTATTAAAGCATCTTGATAGATACTTTTGTCGTTGTCGTATAAAAAGTTGAATTTGAAACCGAAGGCAACCGCTCCGTATCGGTAAGCCAATCCGGCAAAGAGTGCCGGTGACCAATAATTGCGTTGTACATCGTTGTATCGTTGTTTTATATATAAATCTTCAAATTCACCCGAAATTTCCATCTTGTTTAACGGATAAAACAACGCCAATGTATTAAAACCGTAAATATGATACGAGTAGTTTACGCCGTAATAGTTTTTGTTGGATTTGAGATAAGTATATTGAATACCTGCACCCAATTTAAATTTGGAATGCAAATGATATATGGCACCGGGTTGCAAACCGATATACGTATAATCGGTTGAAATATTAAGCCCGAAGCCACCGTAAAAACTCCATTTTTTGCCTGTTTTTTGAGCATGCAAAAATGAAGTTGTCATAACCAAAACAAGCAAAACAAAACGATATTTATACATTTTTATAATTTTATAACAAACAGATTATCAATCTATTGTAAAGATAATGTCTTGCAATTGTCTATGACATGTCGTAACACGTGGTTTTGAAAAATTATTAAAAAAATCGATTTTTCGGAACCTTATCATCAAAACATTTGCATACAAATCTATTGTATTATATCGAAAATACCAAACACGATACGATTATTCAAAAGTTTTTAATAATTTTAGGCTTTTAAAACAAGGCTGTGGGATTAGTTAAACGATTTGCCAAAGATACCGCCATATACGGCATAGCCGCCGTATTGCCCAAGTTGATTAACGTTTTGTTAGTCAGGTTGCATACCGGTATTCTCCAACCCGAAGCTTATTCCGAAAACACCCAATTTTATATCTATGCGACTTATTTCAATGTTTTATTGACTTATGGTATGGAAACGGCACTTTTTCGTTTTTTTACCAAGCGAAACAATGACCCCAAGGTGGCACAAACCGCTTTTACTTCCATTTTAATAACCAGTTTGGTGTTTTTAGTTTTGTTTTTGGGTTTTTCGGAGCCGGTTGCTCGTTTTTTGCAAATAAATCAAACCTATTATCAAATTCTCATTGTCATTCTTATTTTGGATACGTTGGTTGTTATACCGTATGCTTATTTACGGGTAACCCGTCAGCCGCTTAAATTTGCTTTTTACAGGCTTTTTAATATTGCGGTGTATGCTTTGCTAAATCTGGTTTTTTTGTGGTGGTTGCCCCGTTTAATAAAAAATACCGCTTCGACTTCGACATGGATAAGCATGTATCAATCACACCCCAAAGTTATATATATTTTTGTAGCCAATTTGGTTGCCAGTGCGTTTACCTTTATTTTGTTTTTGCCGGTATTAAAAAAATTTCGCTTGGGTATTGACAAACTTTTGTTAAAAAAAATGCTGTCTTACGGATTACCTATTATGGTGGCGGGTTTGGCGTATGCTACCAACGAAAATTTAGACAAACTATTGATAGGCAGAATGATAGATAAAGAATCGATGGGAATATATGCAGCGGTATATAAAATCGGAGTATTCATGTCGTTGTATGTAACGGCTTTTAGGTTGGGTGCCGAGCCTTTCTTTTTCAGTCAACACAAAGCCGATGATGCCAAACAACAATATGCCCATATATTGCTTTGGTTTACCATTTTGGGGGCTGTATTTATGGTTGCCATCATGACATTTTTAGACTTTATAGCCCGATTGTTGATAGGACAAGAAGTTTATTTACAAGCCCTTGATATTGTTCCGATTATTTTGACGGCTTATTTAATTTTTGGCATTTACAACAATCTTTCGGTATGGTATAAATTGACCGAACAAACACGTTACGGTATGTATTTGTCTATTTTGGGGGCAGTAATCACCATAATTTTCAACTTGTTAATGATACCCCGAATAGGATACATTGCTTCGGCATGGGCAACTTTGGCGGCATATACGGGTATGAGTTCGGTTTCGTATTTTTTGGGCAAAAAACACTACAAAGTGCCGTATCAAACCGGCAAAGTGGTCTTTTTTGTATTGTCATCGGCACTGACCGGAGTGTTTATTTACAAATATTTTTTGCACAATTATCCGGTAAAAATTATCATTTTTGCAGCTTATATAGGTTTGGTGTATCTGATTGAACAAAAAGAAATTAAAGCCTATTTTCGCAACCAATCATCATAAAGTATTTTTAAAATGAAAAAAGTAGCCGTTATTATGGGAGGCTTTTCATCGGAATATGAAATTTCGTTGCAAAGCGGACAAACCGTTATCAATAATTTAAACACCGACAAATACGATGTTTATGAAGTGCGTATTCAAAAAAACAAGTGGGCGGTAATTCGCAACCAACATGAATATCCCATTGACAAAAACGATTTTTCGGTTTTGATTGACGGGCAAAAAATCAATTTTGACGTAGTATTTAATGCCATACACGGTACCCCGGGCGAAGACGGTGCCATATTGGCTTATTTTGAAATGTTGGGTATTCCGCACACTTCGGCTTCATTTGACAAAATGGCATTGACGTTTAACAAAAAAAACACCCTGTCGGTTGTAAGAAGTTATGGTATTGCTACGGCTCAATCGGTTTTTTTGCACCATAAAGACCCTGTTCATTTACAACAAATAATTGATAAAATAGGCTTGCCGTGTTTTGTTAAACCCAATCGAGCAGGTTCGAGCTACGGTATTAGTAAGGTTTATACCGAAGACGAATTGTTGCCTGCCATTCAAAAAGCTTTTGCCGAAGATAAAGAAATTATTATAGAAGCCTTTTTGGACGGACGCGAATTGTCCATTGGAGTTATCAAATACAAAGGCGAAATAAAGGTTTTGCCCGTTACCGAAATTATACCCGAAAATGACTTTTTTGATTATGAAGCAAAGTATTTGGGCAAATCAAAAGAAATTACACCGGCAAATTTGCCCGAAAATATTTTGCAAAAAATACAAGAAACCGCTGCTCGTGTGTATGAAGTATTGGATTTGGACGGCATATCGCGTGCCGAATATATCTTGGTAAACGAAGTGCCTTATTTTTTAGAAATAAATATGGTGCCCGGACTTACCGAAGCTTCTATTTTTCCGCAACAAGCTGTTGCTGCCGGATTAAGTCTGCAAGAACTGTTTGAAAATGCCATTGAAATGGCACTCGGTTAAAACAATTCGATGGTACTGGTAAATTTATTAATCACACTTTCGGGGGTTTTTGCGTCAATGGAAAAATAAGTTTCCAACTCGTCTTTGTTAAAATTGAAAAAACTCATGTAATAATCTTCCAAAGTTTCGTAAGACTTGTATTCCAAAAAACCGTTTAAATAATTTAGAGCCGCTTTGGCACCGGTATGAATTTCAATTTCTTTTAAAATTTGATACAATTTTGAAATTTGATATTTCATATCTTCCCATTCACCGGTTATCTTTTTGGTAGGCAATGGTTTACGACGGGTAATAAACGAATCAAAACTACCGTCTGGTTTATACGAAGGTTTATAATGTGTAAAAGCCCAAAAAAAATCACCGTTTTTGGTTCGGTGCTTCAATACGGCAATACCTTCTTTGTATTCCATTATGTAACCACCTATAATATCGTGAATAATGTCGGGCATATCGCGGTGACAGATGGTCCGAGGCGGTTGGGTAACAAACTCGACGGTATTGTATTCCAACAATTCTAACATATACGGACTGGCATATTCAATATGATTGCCCAAGTTGATTTTGACAGTCGCCGACTGACGAATGTCCAAAAAAAGTTCTTTTTCCATTGTATTTTGTGTTGTTTGGTGTTGTTACAGTTACAAAGTTACTTAAAATTTTCTTAAAATTACAAGGAAAAATATGACAAAAATCAGTTTTTATTCATTTTATAACAACTCAAACATTTTTCCGGCCAAACTCGATACTACGCCGTTCATTTCCATTTGCAATAAAAGACGGGCGGTTTGAGATACGGGAAAGTGTAAGGTAACTGCAATTTCGTCCAACGAAAGTCGGCCTTTGGTTTGTAACAAATCGAATATTTGTTGTTCATCGGGCGATAAATCCACAAACAAATTTAATTGTCTGTTTTTGTTTTCAATAGTTTCCGGTTTCCACTGCAACAAATCAACGATATCTTGTGCTTCGGTTACAACGGCGGCTTTGTTTTGTTTGATTAAGTTATTGCAACCTTTACTAAACACATCGGTAGCTCTTCCGGGGACGGCAAACACATCGCGATTGTATGAATTGGCAATATCAGCTGTAACCAACGAGCCGCCTTTTTCACCCGATTCAACAATAACGGTTGCTTCGGACAAACCGGCAACAATACGGTTGCGTTTCAAAAAATTGTTTCTATCGACCGGATCGGTATGCCAAAATTCGGTAAGCAAACCGCCGTTTTGCAACATTTTTTCGGCTATTTTGTAATGTTTATTCGGATAGATACGTTGAAAACCATGCCCCAAAACTCCTAAGGTGGGCAAGTCGTGTTTTAGAGCTTGCAAGTGTGCTTCGACATCAACACCATAAGCCAAACCGCTGATTATGAGCGGATTGTATTGTTTTAGACCTTCTATCAATTCGGCAACCATGTGTTTACCGTAGTTGGTTATATTGCGTGTGCCGACAATACTTATAATATGTTTGTGATTGAGGTTTACATTGCCTTTTACAAAAAACAAAATAGGTCCGTCGGGAGCATGAAACAGTTTGTACGGATAATCATCGTCAAAAATCGTAACCGTTTTTATTCGGTTTTTTTCAATATAAGCCATTTCGTTCTCGACTCTTTTCCAGTCCGAAAAAGCTTTGATACTTTGTATCATAATTGTGCCAATATCGGGTATGTCGATTTGACGGTGTTTTGCGGCTTCAAAAACTTTTTGAGCCGAACCGAAATGTCGCAAAAGTTTTTTGGCGGAAATATCACCTACATTTTTAACTTTTTGCAAGGCTAACAAATAAAATATTTCTTCATTTGACATTGCGGAAAAATGATTAATTTTAAAATTTTAAAGATAATAAAAATCAAATAATTATTTTTGGTCGTATTTTTGATACGATCTTATAAAAAATTCAGTTTATGAAAAAATTGGTTTTAGCCTTGATTATTTTATCGATATACCATAGCCGCGCTCAAAATCCGTATTTTGAGATCAGTAAACAAATGGAAATATATAACGATGTGCTCAAAAAACTCAGCACCAATTATATTGACGAGGTAAATTTGGGCGATTTAATACAGCAAAATACCAAAAAAATGCTCAACGGTTTGGACAGATTTACCACTTTTTATGACGAGCAAGGTATTTTGGAACAAAAGATGCGTCAAGAAGGACATTTTGGGGGATTGGGTATTCATATTTTGGTAAGAGATTCGGCTATTGTAGTAACCGATATTTATGACGGTTCTCCGGCTGCGGGTATATTGAAAACAGGCGATAAAATTACAGCCATAGGAGGTAAAAAAGTTAGTGAAATGAAACGACGCGTTGCTTCCAATTTACTCAAAGGAGCTGCCGGCAGTCAAGTTACTTTGGAGTTGGAACGCAACGGCAAGAAATTATCCCGAACCATTACCCGTGCGGATATTGCTCTCGATGCGGTAACCGATACCCGTTTGGACGGCGATATCGGATACATTCGTTTTGTAAAGTTTAATAAAAAAGCTGCTGCACAAGTCAAAAAAGCCATTTTGGATTTAAAAAAACAAGGTGCCTTAAAATTGATAATCGATGTGCGTGGAAATCCGGGCGGATTGCTCAATGAAGTGGTTAAAATAGTCAATTTTTTTATTCCCAAAGACAAAGTGGTGGTAACCACCAAAGGACGTTTTGAAAAATACAATAGGACATATAAAACCCGTAACGAATCGTTGGACGAAGAAATACCTTTGGTAATTTTGGTAAATAATCGTTCGGCGTCGGCGTCTGAAATTTTGTCCGGTGCTTTGCAAGATTACGACCGTGCCGTAATTATAGGAGATACTACTTACGGTAAAGGCTTGGTACAGCGCACTTATCCGCTCAAATACGGCACTTATATGAAACAAACCATTTCAAAGTATTACATACCTTCGGGGCGTTTGATTCAAAAAATAGACTATTGGCACCGCGATAAAAAGGGAAATCCTTTGCCGATGAGTGCCCATTTGCCCGAAAAAGATTATAAAACCACACATGGTCGTATCGTTCATAATTTGGGTGGCGTTATACCCGATATAGTTATTGATATCGAGCCCAAACAAAGCTTGTTGCGCGATTTGCAAAAAAAACATTACTTGTTTGATTTTGCCACTTGGTATTATTACAATCGACCGCAACCAACCGATTCTACAAAAGCGGTGCTTCAAGACAAAGATTTTGATTTGTTTTTGCAATATTTGAAACAACATCAAATCAATCCGAAAAGCACAGCGGAAGCCGGTCTTGAAAAAGCCTATGAAAGAGCAATAAAAGAACATCAAGCCGAATGGGTTTTGCAACAATACAAAACTTTGTTGGAGTCCTATAAAAAAGCCGACGAAAACACCTTACGCAACAACAAGTCTTATATTTTGGACTTAATAAACCGCGATTTAGCCAAACGTTATTTCGGATTAAAAGGTTATACAACTTATGTGTTGCAACATGACCAAATAGTGCTTAAAGCCAAGGAAGTGTTAAACAATCCCTTGCAATATGCCAAGATATTGAAAAATAATAAATAATTTGAAAATGTTTCGGAAGAAAAAAGCAACCGAATATCGAATTAATTTGTTTGTTGTTTGGATATTCCTATCCGGGAAAAACCGGAAAAGCCGTGGCGCATTTTCTTAAATCAACTTTTATCCAATGTATCGGGTAAGAAACTATAAATTTTTGTTTAATGGTTTCCAAATCTAAACCCGAATGGTTGGGCATCATTAACAAATAGGTCAAACTTTGAAGTTCGGGAAACAAATAATAGGCTTCGTGTGTATCGAACAAGGTATTGGGGTGTGCTATGGGTATCAAAACTTCATTGTTTAACAAATACATTTTTTGACCAATATTATTTTCTTCGGTTACATAGTTTTCAAAAGCTATTTTTTTGCTTTTTCGAATAACCTCAATGTCTTTGTTGAGAAAAAATCCGGTTAAAAAAATCCGATTAAAGTCAAAAACCAATTGATAAAGTTGTTTTTGAGTTTGAATACCTATCAAAGAAAAATCATAATCTTGCGGAAGGTCATCTACTTTAAAAACGTGTTTTTTTGTTTTTTTCTTTGATTGTTTAGCCATTTTTGTCGGGTTGTATGATATAATAGGCACGGCGGGCAGCTATTTCTTCGGCTTTTTTCTTGCTTGATGAACGACCGTGACTAATTTTTTTGTTATTCAATACAAAATTAACTTTAAAATAGTTTTTACGTCCTTTATTGACATCTTTTTGAGCAAAGAATTCAAATTCGTGATGATTTTTTTGTGCCCATTCAATCATGTGGCTTTTGTAACTGCTTATTTTTTTATTTAGACGTTGCAGATCGATATGAGGGTCAATCATGGTTTTGAAGATAAATTTTTTGGCACCGTCAAATCCTTTGTCCAAAAAAATGGCACCGGCAAGGGCTTCGTACAAATTACCCGAAATGTTGTTGCCGAGTTGTCTCGGAGTAAGTTTTACATTGAGCAAATCGGTAATATTAAAGCTTTTGCCCAGTTCGTTTAAGTGCTTTCGGCTGACTATTTTGGAGCGCATAACGGTCAGTTCGCCTTCGGTGGCGTAAGGCAGTTCTTTATACAGGTATTCGGAAACTACAATTTCGATAATGGCATCACCCAAAAACTCAAGTCTTTCAAAGCTTATTTTGTTGCCTTGTTCGTCTTTTACATTTTTGGCTTTGTGGGTTAAAGCTTCTTTGTAAAGTTCAATGTTTTGTGGTTTAAAAGGCAATATTGACCTGAGTTTTTTTTGTAATATTTTGTTTTCAGGTTTATTTTGTAACCGGAATATTTGTCTGAGAAAACTCAAATAGTCAATTATTTAAAATTTACCAAAAATAATGGAAGCGTTATGACCGCCAAATCCGAATGTATTGCTGATAACCGCACTTATTTCGCGTTTTTGGGCTTGATTAAACGTAAGGTTAATTTTGTTATCGATTTCGGGGTCATCGGTAAAGTGATTGATAGTTGGCGGCACAATACCTTCTCTAAGTGCCAGAATTGATGCTATGGCTTCGATAGCACCTGCGGCACCGAGTAAGTGTCCGGTCATTGATTTGGTGCTGCTTACGTTGAGTTTGTAAGCGTGGTCGCCAAAGACTTCTTTTATGGCTTTTATTTCGGAAATATCACCCAGCGGGGTAGATGTTCCGTGCACATTGACGTAGTCAATGGCTTGGGGTTGTAAATTGGCATCTTGCAAAGCGTTTTTCATTACAAGAGCAGCGCCTTTGCCTTCGGGGTGCGGAGCGGTCATGTGATAAGCATCGGCTGACATACCTGCTCCGAGTATTTCGGCATATATTTTGGCACCGCGAGCTTGTGCGTGTTCCAAAGTTTCCAATATCAAAGCACCTCCGCCTTCACCTATAACAAATCCGTCTCGGTCTTTGTCAAAAGGGCGTGAAGCGGTTTTGGGGTCGTCATTGCGGGTCGATAGAGCTCTAAGGGCATTAAAACCGCCGACACCTGCATTGGTTATGGCTGCTTCGGCTCCTCCCGTAACCATAACGTCAGCCATACCTAATCGCAATATATTGTATGCGTCGATAATGGCATTAGATGAAGTGGCACAAGCCGATACCGTGGCATAATTGGGACCGTAAAATTTGTTTTCGATGGAAATAAGCCCGGCTGCCATATCCGAAATCATTTTCGGAATAAAAAAGGGATTGAAACGGGGTGTTCCGTTTCCTAAAACAAAGTTTTTTACTTCGTCTTCATAAGTTTGTAAACCGCCGATACCCGAACCAAAAATAACACCTACACGGTCTCTGTTGAGTTTTTCGTCGTCAAAAGCCGCATCGGTAATAGCTTCTTTTGAGGCTACCATGGCAAATTGGGCATACAAGTCCATTTTGCGCACTTCTTTGCGGTCAAAGTGGTCGGTCGGATTGTAATTTTTTACTTCACATGCAAAACGAGTTTTGAATTTAGAAGCATCGATGCGTGTGATAGGTGCAGCGCCACTGACACCGTTTATTAAACCTTGCCAGTATTCTTGCACATTGTTACCTATGGGCGTCAATGCTCCTAAACCCGTAACTACAACTCGTTTTAATTCCATAAATCTTAATTTAAGGCTTCTTCAATGTATTTGATGGCTTGACCTACTGTTTGAATTTGTTCAGCTTGATCATCAGGGATTTGAATATCAAATTCTTTTTCAAACTCCATAATTAATTCAACCGTGTCAAGTGAATCAGCCCCTAGGTCGGTTGTAAAGTTAGCTTCGGGGGTTACATCGTTTTCGTCAACTCCTAATTTGTCAACGATAATTGCTTTTACTCTTGATGCAATGTCAGACATAATATTTATTTTTAATGATTAATGTTCGGCAAAAATAAAAAACTTTGTAAATATACAAGTTTTTTTGGTCATTTTTTTCTGTTTAAGACCAAAATCGTGCCATATTTTTGCAATTATACATTAATATAATATATACTTTTCGATTTTTTTTTAAAAATAACCGGTTTTGTTTAATAGTTAGTGCTGTAAAGTTTTTTTACCAGATATATGTAAACTGTAGTTTAAATTCACCGTTTGAAAAATCGTTTTTCATTTCTTTTTTGTTCCAAGGAAAACGGTTGGCTATCCAGTTTCCGTATGAAAAATTTACTTTGAAACTTTTCCAATCAAATAAACCGAAACCATAAGTAAAGTCCGGATCCCAAGGTACTTTTGATTCGGATTTGGGATAGAAATATACGGCTCCTTCAATGTAAAAATTGCGGGCAATAACATATCGCGACGAGGCTCCCAATATCAATTTATGATTACCTAATACTTTGACACCATATCGATCGGTATATTCGGGCTGGTATCTTATAAATGGAGACAGATAAATTTGAGAAGATTCGTCAATTTTTAATTTGCTGCCGCCATTTATGGCATAATAATTAAAACTGACAAAGAAAAATCCGCGTTTCATATTTTCCCAAAAATCGTAGCTGCCGTCAAACCGGTTAGGTTGGTAGTTTTCGTATCCGTACGAAAAGGTCATATCGCGCCAATTATAGTTTCCAAATGCATAGTAAACATTGGATAACCATTTGGGTTTGGTTTGATCTTGGTTTAAATCGGCATAAAAACTCAATCGCAATTGTACTTCTTTGTAAAATTTTGCCGTTATATTGAAGTTGGCTCCGTAGCGGTTGTAATTTATTTCGTTTTTCATCGGGTCCAAATAGGTTATTTTGTTAAAAAACATACCAATAGAACCGTTTATTTTGTATTGACCCAATAAACAACAATCGGCTTTTAACACATCTTGCATGGTTTTGGAAGTGCCGTCGTGATAAAAACCTTGAGCAAACAGCGATTGGGTGAACCATAGGATTGTTATGAATAAATATTTTTTCATAGGGATATATAATTTTAATTTTATTATTTGTATTAAGCAATTTGTTGTCAAGTTGTTTCAAAAATCCGAATTGCTTGTCGTTGAAAGAAAATTTATAACTGATAATCAACTACTTACAATTATAATATATTTTTAACCATTTATAAAAAAATTATTGAGACAGTTTTGCGTTTATTTATTTTTTTGTTCTTTTTTTTGGGGTTTGATTTTGAGCAAAGGTCCTCTTATTTTGTAAGCTATGCTTTCGAGTATGATACCGTTGGTATTGGCGGTTAAGGCTTTATTTATTTTTCCGTTTTTGTCATATCTGCCTGCATACCAGCCTTTTTGAGGGTCATTTAA
Source organism: Flavobacteriales bacterium (assembly GCA_027065715.1). Classification (GTDB taxonomy): domain Bacteria; phylum Bacteroidota; class Bacteroidia; order Flavobacteriales; family Flavobacteriaceae; genus WGBX01. The sequence continues at coordinate 17,039 of JAMONO010000093.1, read as the reverse complement.
TCCTTTTAGAGCCTCTTTTAAAACTTTGCTGTATTCGTCGTCAAAGATGCTTGCCCAAGCATAAGCCGCTTTGGTTGATAGTTGTTTAAACTCGTTGGCTTCGTCGCCGTTTTCGGCATAACAAATCCACGTTCTGCCATTGGCGTACACCGAATTGTAAACAAAATATGGTTCTTTATCGACATGATCTTCGGATACGGCTACCGGCATGCCGGTTTTTTTGTAACGTATTTTTTGCACTTTATACAAACGATATGCCAGTTCTCGCGAATTAATATCAAAACCATATTCGATACCGTCCAGTATGTATGGTTCTGACAAAACATAATTGTATGCCGGGTGGTATTTGACTTCGCGTGTATCGGCGCCTACGGGCACGCCATATATTTCGACGAATTTCAAAAAATCGGTATATCGAAACGATTCGGTAGCATCATAGTCGTTTACGAGGTATCCTTTTGAGGCGTATTCTTCATATCCGAGTTTGCCTTCTTGCACTATTTTGGCACGTTTATCTTTAAAACTAAAACCGATACCGTGCAAGGTGGCATCGTTTCCCAACACTCTATCGATATTCCATTTTGAAATAATACTGTCTATTTTGGGGGTAAATTTCGGATAAAATTTAACGATGCGATTGGCGGCACCCAAAAATCGTCCGATGTCCATAGCCGACCAGCCTACTCCTTCTTGGGTAACATGATTTGAATAATCGACCATAGAAAGTGTTAAAGTGCTGTAAACTTTATTGGGTAGTTCGTTTTGATAGAGTTTAAATTTAATTATGGACGAAAGTCCTTTATTCATTTTATTTTCAAATTCGTCTTGATCAATCAAACCTATTTCGTAAGCGCTCATAAGGGCATGGAACGAACTGCTGATATCCCAAAAAGTAGAAGCGGGATACATATTAACACTGTTAAATAATCCGGTTTTTTCTTGATAATTATTTTCAAAATATTTCCATGCAATACGGGCATCTTCCAAATCTTGCGGTGTAAGGCTGTCCGCTATTTTGCGCATGGGATAAGAAGGAGAAGGTTTTATTACCATTTCTTTTGAAAAAATATCCTTATAAAATCCGAAATCGGAAGGACGCGCTTTTTCAATAAACAAAACCGCGTTGGCACCCAAATAAAAAGCAGTCAGCATAACCAGGGGTTTGACTAATTTTTTTAAAAATCTGCCTATTTTTCCTAAATCTATAACAATTTTCATCGGGTTCAATATTTTTTTATGTTTTTAATCAAATTTTGTTTTGAACTTTTTTATTTTTTTCTTTTTTGATAGTGTTCAATAGCTTTATGAAAAAGTTTTTCGTTCCAATAAGCGGCTCTTACATAAGGTGAAATCAGATAGAAGGTAAAAACACTCCAAAAAATATTGGCAAAAAATGCCGAATAAGACGGGTGTGTGCCTTTATACATTAAATACAAATTGTAAACAATACCAAAAAATGTCAATATAAAAATGGCAAGATGCGGCCACACATGTTTTAAGTTGGATTGGCTGTATTTGATATTTTTGCTTGTAACGTTAAACTTAATATTTCCTTTAAATAAAACTTTATACATGGCTTGTAATTTATACCAAAAACCGGCTTGATAAAATTGTTCGGGGCGTTTGGTGGGTTTGCCCCAATTGCCCAATGTAGTTACAATAACATTGAGCATCAAAAAAGGCACTATACGGATAAAAAAATCAAAACTAAAAGCCTTTAAAGGCGGTATCAGTGTAAAAAAGAAAATAATGGGATACAAAACGAATATCAACAACCACAAAGGGGATAGATAGGACCAAATGGTTTCAAGATAAGCCAGTCGTTGTCGCAAACTCATGTTTTTGCGCCAAACCGGATTGTTTTTGCTAAAAGTTATATCGATGGTTCCTTCGGCATAACGCGAAAACTGTTTGATAAAAATATCAAAAGATTGGGGCGATAACATTTTGCACTCTACATTGGGGTGTTGGTATGATTGCCATTTACGCGCATCGGAGTGCAGCATAATGGAAGTTAAGATGTCTTCCGAAATATGATGCACAAAAGGTCGTAGCGGGACTTCATTTTTTAGTTTTTGTCGCAATTTTTCTTCGTTAATATTCTTTTCTTTTTTCTTGCGTTCTTTGATTATTTTTTCAATATTTTCGTGTTGTTCTCTTATAGCCAGTGCAGCCAGTGCACTTCGTCGTTGCACCGATCCGGCGCCACAACTAAAGGCGGCATTGGCAGCATTGCGACGGCGCAAAATAACATCGTAAAAAAGTTCGGGGTCGGTTCCGAAGACATTTTTTCCAACCAAATATTTGTGCGAAAAAGGAATAAGTTTTCCTACGATTTTGCCGGCTATTCCGTATTTTATTTGCAAATATTCGTTTAAAGGCACCCCGGGCGGAATATCATAAAACCACTGGGGGGTTTGTATCCACCCCATATTACGATTGCGAAAATATCCGGTTGTATGAGTTAAAAAATCGGGAAATACGCGCGTATCTGCATCGAGTATAACTATTAGATCTCCGTCGGTTTGATAAAAAGCATTGTTCATGTTACCGGCTTTAAAACCTATATTATTGTCTCGCACTATGTAGTTTACACCGTATTTTTCGGCTAAAGCTTTAAAATTTTCCACTCCGGCTTTTGAGCCGTCGCGGTGTCCGTCGTCCAACAAATGTATATTTATGACAACATCGTCATAAGGATATGTAACCCGTGTAGCATCGCGCACGGTATCTTCGACTATTTCCAAGGGTTCGTTGTATGTGGCAATGTATAAATCTATTTTTATGGGTCTGTCGGGTTGTCCTTCGGACAAAGTTTCAATTTCCGACAGGTAGTGCACCGGTTTTTCAATAGGCAAATCTTTGTGTGTCCAATAATTGATAATGGTTAAAACCGAACCGATAAAAGCCATAACCTCCGCCCAAAACAACGGGAGCGAAATCCATTTGGCATCCCAATTAATAGAATGATTCCAACGCCAATACAAATAATCGGCTCCGACAAAAATAAATACAACGGCGGCTATTTGAAAAAGAGAATCTTTCCAAAGACTAAATTGTGACGGCTTATACGGACGTCGGTCTTCAAATATTTGATAATATTTACCTTCCATTGTAAAATAATAATAGAATAATCGTGCAAAGTTATAGCAAGTATTGAAATAAACTTGTTATAAAAGTTACATTATTGGCATTTTGTCAAATAACAATTAAATATTTTAAGGGATTTTTAAGTTAATTGTAAAGTTTAAAAAAATGGCAAAACTATGCATATTTATAAAATAATAAGTTTTTTGCGTATCAAAAATTACTTTTTTAGTAAAATAATTTTATATTTGTATGTTATTTAACACAAAAAAATATATAACTATGAGTATGTATCAAGAATTTAAGAAATTTATCATGGGCGGCAATGTCATCGAATTTGCCGTAGCCGTTATTATGGCAGGTGCCATAGGTATGGTGGTTAAAGGATTTGTCAGTATGATTGTTATGCCTTTTGTCAGTCATTTTACCGGTGGCGTAAGTTTTAAAGAATGGAAAATCGTATTGGACGAAGCCGTTAAAGAAGGGGATAAAATAGTGCAACCCGAAAACGCTATTATGTATGGCGAATGGATAGATACGATTATCAATTTGCTTATTGTCGGTTTGGTTATGTTTATGATTGTAAAAGCTTATAACAAATTGAAGAAAAAAGAAGAAGAAGCTCCTGCAGAACCGCCGGCACCTTCCAACGAAGAAGTTTTATTAACCGAAATAAGAGATTTGTTAAAAAACAAATAAGCTTTTTGTAAAAACAAACTATACTTAATTTTAAGCACACTTTCGAGTGTGCTTTTTTTTGCTTTTTTTTAAAAAAATTGATTTACAAACAATTACAAATCAAAATCACCTTTTGGGGTGAATAAATATCATTACAAAGGGTGTAGGTAAGTTTGTTGCTTGACCGTAATTTTACCTCAAATTTTAAACCTCAAAATTATGAGAACAACAATTGCCATATTTTCATTTTTTATTATACTGTCTTTTTTTGGTTGCAACCAATCCGGTCAAACCGAAAATCCGAAAGAAATAGCCGGACAATTAAACAACGATAAGGCGCCTAAGTTAAAACGTTATGATATAAAATCGGGAATTGTTAAATACCAAACAAGTATAAAAGGAAAAGTTATGGGTTCGACCATTGACGGTTCCGGCACCCAAGAACTTTATTTTAAAGACTGGGGCGCCGTTGAACTCAAAAAAGTAGATGAGAAAAAAGTAACCCATATCAACATTTTCGGACAAAAGAAAACCGAAGTGGACGAAACGCACAATATAGACAAACTCGATAACGGCAAAAGTTACCATGTCGATAACGACAATAAAATAATATATGTGCGAAACGACCCCGCCATGGAAATGATAAAAACTTTGGGTGAAGGTGATGTCGTCAATACCGGTGAAAAAATGCTTGAAGGAATGGGAGGCAAAAAAGTAGGAAAAGAAAAAGTTTTGGGTTACAATTGCGATGTATGGCAAATACCGGGCGGTAAACAATGGATATACAAAGGATTGCCTTTGAAATTGGAAATGACCCTAATGGGCATAACCACTCAAACCACCGCAACCGAAGCTAAATTTAATATCAATGTCCCTAATAAATATTTTAAATTACCCGATTATCCGATACAAGAAATGCAAGATTTTATGGGTGGTATGGAAGGATTTGACGGCGATGACGCAGCCGGTAAAAAAGAACTTGAAAAATTTAAAAACATGTCTTTTGACGACTATAAAAAAATGATCGAAAAAGAAGACCCCGAAGCCTTTAAAAACATGAGTGAAGAAGAAATGAAAATGAGTTTTGAAATCATGCAAAAAATGGCAAAAAGCATGTCTAAATAATTTAAAAATCAAATATATATGAAAAAAACAACCTTACTCTTTACATTTTTGTTCATTAGCTTGCTAAGCTACGGACAATCAACCTTTATCAATGAAGATTTTAACGGAAACAGTCTTCCGTCCGGTTGGCACACTTTAAATTACGGTTCATTAACCGATTTAAACTGGACTTTCGGCTCCGGGTTCATGCCTACGGGAGACGATTTTACTTCAAATGCAGCAATTTTTAACGACGGGAACAATGCCGGTGGCAACAAAGTTATTTTGTATCACGATCCGGTCGATTTATCACAACACAAAGCCATCATGTTAAGTTTTGATTATGCCATACAAGCTTACAATACCGACGGACAACTTATGGTTGTTGTAGAAAGAAAACCTTCGTTGGGAGGTTGGCTTACTTTTCAAACTTATGATACGGATACCAATCCTACCCCGGCATCGTACGACTTTGAAGCCTTTTTGTCAGCCCATGCTTCGGATATCGATTTAACACAAGTAAAAATCGGATTTATGTGGGACGATGAAGGTGCTTCCTCTACTTGGGGAGCAGGTATAGACAATGTGTTGTTGGAAGGAACACCCAAAAATGACGATTGTGCTTCGGCTTACGAAATCACTTCTTTTCCTTACACCCATAGCCAAGACATGACCGGAACCACCAACAATAACGGTTTTATAACCGCACAAGTAACAGGATCGGGTATGAACGACGGTGTGTGGTATAAATTTACGGCTCCTTACAACGGAAAAATGTTGCTGGAAGAAACCACCGCCCGATTTGATTCGGAAATAGCCGTTTATACAGGAAGTTGCGGCTCTTTTACTTGTATTATGGATGCCGACCATTACGGCGGAACCAATAATACCGAAAGTGTTCAAATAACCGTTACCGAAGGAACAACTTATTATGTCAATATCGGCTATTATTCCAATAATAATGATGCTTATGAATCGGGAAATATGGACTTCTCGGCTCAATATTTTGTTACCAATGACGAAGCCGTCGATGCGATTACCGTAAATGTAAATGACCACGGTGCAGCCTGTAACAATCCGATAACGGTTTACAATGCAGGTGCTACTTCGTCGGCAACAATCAATGGCACACCAAGCTTTAACAACAACGGATACAACGGAGGCGATGTTTGGTATAAATTTGTAGCACCTTATACGGGAGGAGTAAAATTGACTGTTCCCGAAGTATCGGATTGGAGCAGTATGATGCATGCCTTATACACCGATACCAATACCAATGTTATTGCCAAATTGCCAAACAATCAAAATTATTCAATAAACAATAGTTCAAATATTCCTTCGGAAGTAATTTATACCGGTTTGGTACCTAACAGAACTTACTATTTGAGAATTTGGGAATTCAACAATGACAATTTGGGTAAAGCAAGTTTTTGTTTGGAAAAAGTGGTAGGAAACGACGAAGCCGGCGATGCCATTGCCTTAACCGTAAACGGTTACAATTCACAATTTAACCTGTTGGCTTATGCTTTTAACGACGGAGCAACCGATTCATCTCCCTACAACGGAGATCCCGGTTACTCCTATTTTAATGGTGGTGACGTTTGGTTTTCGTTTGTAGCACCCGACAACGGCGAAGTAAACGTAACCGTAGTAGACTCCGAATGGTCAAGTTTTATTCACTATTTATATGACAATCCTGCTGCCAATACCTCTGTTGCTCACGGCACCAACATGAATGTAAACAATTCTAACAATGTGCCCGATACGTTTACTTATACCGGTTTAACGCCCGGACATATCTATTATATGAGAGCTTTTGACCACGGCAATGATGATTTTGGTTGGGTAACTTTTTATTTATCCGAAACCAATACTCAAAATGTTGCCGATTACGAAAGTCTTAATTTTAGTTATTATCCCAATCCCGCAACAGACTTTATCACTATCAAATCACAAGAAAAAATAGAAAATATTTCTATTTTCAACTTGGAAGGACAACAAGTTATTGAAAAACAAGCAGGCGACAATCAGATCACACTTGATATATCGGATTTGCCATTGGGAATCTACCTGATGAAGGTTCAAACAAGTAACCGTTCAACTACTGTCAAAATCGTGAAAAAATAATATATATTCTAATTTTTTTTTCAATAGAGCGATTCGAAAGAATCGCTCTTTTTTTATTTTTTGCAATAAAAATCCTTACTTTTGCAACAAACCTTTAAATTTATTCATCCGATGAAAATAGCCATAGGAAACGATCATGCAGGCACCGAATATAAATTTGCCATAATCAATATGTTGCAACAACAAGGATATGAAATATTAAATTTTGGTACCGACACAGATGATAGTGTCGATTATCCCGACTATATTCATCCGGTAGCCGAAGCGGTTGAAAAAAAAGAGGTCGATTTAGGCATTATATTGTGTGGTAGCGGCAACGGAGCCGCTATTACCGCCAACAAACATCAGGGTGTGCGTGCCGCCTTGTGCTGGAACAAAGAATTGGTCGAACTGGCTCGCTTACACAATGATGCCAATATATTGAGCTTGCCTGCACGTTTTATATCAAAATATCAGGCTTTGGAATATGTTGAAACATTTTTAAAAACCCCTTTTGAAGGAGGCAGACATAACCGTCGAATTGGAAAAATACCGGTAAAATAAACAAATTTTAAGTTGTGTCTTTATTGGACTTTTGACCATTGTATTCAAAAGTATTATTTTGAACAAAGTGCAACATAATATAAGTTTCGATGGTCGAAAACATTGATATTGGAGTAAAATAAACCTATTCGACTTGTTTTAATTTTCGATACTGCGAAGGTGTCATGCCGGTTTCTTTTTTAAAAACAGCATTAAAAGTCGAGAGCGAATTAAACCCCGAATCATAAGCTACCGCTTCTATTTTCAAGTATGTTTCCATGAGCATCTTTTTGGCTTCTTCAACCCGATACATGTTGATAAAATCGTGAAAGCGTTTGCCGTGAATTTGATTGATTACTTGTGAAACATGATGAGGTTTTTCGTCTATGCTTTCCGCCAATTTATGTAAAGACAAATCGGGTTCGAGATATAATTTTTTTTCGGATAATATTTGTTGTAATTTTTGACTGATACGATTGGCATCATTTTGCTTTAAATTGGAAGAATAATAGCGATTTTTTTGTTTTTGCAGACGAATTTTTCTTTTTAAATAGTAACGATAGGCTCCGAACAAACCGGTTATTGAAAGCATTATTGACAGGAGTAAAATATGAAATGATGAAGTTTGATAAAAAGCCTTAGCTATAATAATGGGGGGTGTTTGATAAGTTTGGCTCCATATTCCGTCGTTGTTACTGCCTTTGTATTCAAAAACATAAGTTCCTGACGGCAGGTTAAAATATTCAATAGGTTGGTTTTGATTGGTATATTGCCATTGGTCTTGCCAACCGGTAAGTCGGTAAGCCAGTTTGTTTTTTTCGGGTTGAATATAATTGAGCACCGACAAATCAAATTTCAAATGATTTTGTTTGTTGTTTAAACGAAGTGTTTTTTGTCCGATTTTTTGTTTTTTTCCGTTTACTTCAAATTTTTCGATAATAAGAGGAGGTTTATAAGTATTTACGGGCAAACTGTCGGGGTGAAAAACCACAATACCCGCAACACCTCCAAAATACAAGTAACCTTGTGTATCTTTGTATGAAAAACCGGATGAAAATTCCAGTTCTTGCCAACCCATATTTTTGACATATATTTTTTTAGATAGACCGTCGGAAGCATCGTAAGTGATAAATTGTCCGGTTTGAAGGTCAAATTTTATAATATTTTTTTTGGTTGTGAGCCAAAGATTGCCTTTTTGGTCACTTTCAATTGCTTTTACATTATTATCGGGAAGTGCATTTTGGGTATTATATACTTTAAATTTTTTTTGAGACAAACTGTATTTGTTTAGTCCGCCTTCAAAGGTTGCAATCCAAATATCGTCGTTTAAAGCATACAAGTCGTTGATACGATTGCCGGTTATTCCACCGGGGTGTTTATAATCTTGTTTAAAAACCGTAAAGTTTCCCGATTGTTGATTGAGTTTGTTTAAGCCGTCAAAAGTACCTACCCATATATTGTTGTTTTTGTCGGCTGTAATACACCTTACTTGATTGTTACTCAGGCTATTGGGGTTGTCAGCATCGTGCACAAAACGGATAAATTTTTGTTTTTTTTCGTCAAACCGGTTTAAACCTGCGGAAGTTCCAATCCAAAATATTCCTTTTTGATCTTGATAAATATCGGTAATAACACCTTTTGTCAAACTGTTATAATTGTCGGCAATATGTGTGTATATTTGGTGTGATTGGTTTAGACTATCGTATTTTATCAGCATGTTGTCTATTCCGAACCAAAGATTATTGTCGTGGTCCAAATAAACCGTATTGACCCAAAATCGGTTCCTGAATTTTTTGTAAAGCTTAAATTTTTTTGGGTTTTTCGGATTTGAAACCCATAAGCCTCCGCCCAAGGTTCCGACCCAAAAACGCTTATTGACATCTTTAACGGCAAAGGCATATTCGTTTGGGGGCAATGAACCTTCCGTATTTTTTTGATTAGAAATAACCGAAAATTTATCGGCTTTTTTCTTGATGTTCATACCGGCAAATTCGGTTCCAAACCACAGATAACCCGCTTTGTCTTGAAATCCGGAGTGTACAATGCTGTTGGATATGGAAGCCGGATTGTTTTCGTCGGGCATATATCGGACAATATGTTTTCTGTCGTATAGAACCTGATACAAACCGTTAAACCAAGTGCCAAACCAAAGATTATTTCGGTTGTCTTCAAAAATAAACATGCAGGTTAGTTTGTTGTAATCGTTTTCCCATTCGGTTGCAAAAACAAATCGTTTTTGTTTGCCGTTTTCGGGATTTAGACGTACCAAAAAACCCTTAGGTGTGGTAAACCACAAGTAGCCGTCGTGGTCTTGTGTCAATAAATATGCCGAATAGGTAGCAGTGGAGCGTGTAGGTTGTTTTTCGGTTGGAGTAACTAAATTGTGTTTTTCAAAACGGTTTGTTTGCGGGTCGAATTTCAAAACAAATTCTTCATTGGTTGTTATCCAAATCTTTTTGTTTCGGGTAAATAATAATCTGTCAAGTCCTATACCTTGTTGGTATGCATATTTGGTAAGTTTTTGTTGTTGTTCGTTGTAAGAATAGAGATATAAATCGGTAGTTATCCAATAAACATGTTTGTCGTCTTGAATTATATCTTTAATTCGTTGACCTTCTAAGTAGTTAATGTGATTAAAATTGTCTGTTTCGGGATTATATTTGCTCAAGACAGCCGGCTCGGTACCTATCCAAATACTTCCGTCGTGAGCTACATAAATACGTTCTACAAAATTGCCTCGTATGGAGTTCGGTTGGTGAATGTCGTGTTTGTAATAATAAAATTTTTTGGCGTCGTAACGCACCAAACCTTCTTTGGTGGCAAACCACATTTGTCCGGTGCTGTCTTGGGCTATGTGAGTTATGCTGTTTTGTTCCAAACCTTCACCCAATTTTAAATGAAAAAAATTGTTATGGGCAACAGGTAAGTTTTGCAAATAAGAAACGGGTACATTGTTTTGAGCATTTATCTTGAAAAAAATAAATACCCCAAAAAACAAAAAAGTGTTAATATATTTTGGAAACAATTTGGTTTTGTTTTAAAACAATTGCAACAAATTTAATAAAAAAAACGATTCTTAGTGCCATTTTAAACTTTCGAGCAATCGATTGATGTCATATTGAATATATTTGACCGCCGGCATAATGGAGTCGTAATTGGGTTGTGCATAAAAATATAAAGAACCGTCCAAAAAATGTTTGATGCTGTCGGTGGCATGAAATTGAATTTGCGAAGCGGCATCGCCGGTAACCGTATTCATAGTGGCAAAAACCCTGTCTTTGTCGTTGATAAAATCGCGGGTAATGATTTCGTCGGCTTTAACGGTGTGCTCATAAGTGAATTTTTCGGCATCACGTAACAAAGCCGGTAAGTTGTTGTCGATATTATTGTATGTCAAATAAATTTTGGCTTTCATGTGCGGATACACCAAATTGATTTTTTGGTCGTTGATAATTTCCACTTCGGCTTGGTCGGACTTATCAAAACCGAAATATTTAAAATTAACCGGTGTATATTGAGCTTGGGGATATTCCAAACGCAATTGTGCTTTGGGTTTAGGCAATATATTACTGTCTGTACAACTCGATAACAAAATCATCAATAATATCGGTATATATTTCATGATATAGTATTTAATTAACTCAATATCAGTATTTTAATAAATTAAAAAAATAATTAACCGTAAACTCTGTAATGTATATTGGCTGGTTCAATGTTGTTTTCTTTTAAGAGTTGAGCCGTATTTTTTTTCATATCGTCGGGACCTATCAGATAAACCGCATCAAAATTTGTTCCTTCGTTTTGCAACACTTTTTGAATTACATTTTGATTGATACGTCCCGCAAAGTTACCTTCGTCGGTTTGCGAAAATACCCAATATATTTTTAAGTTTTGTGGAAATTGTTTTTCTATGCTTTTCAATTCGTTGTAAAACATGGTTTTTTGGGGGGTATGATTGCCATATACCAGTACCATTTTGGTTTTTGTTGCTTTGTTTACTATGGTTTGAATCATACTGTAAAAAGGAGTTATGCCGCTTCCTATGGTAACGGCGAGTAATTTTTGCGGTTCATTTTTCAAAATAAATGGCATATCGTTCATGGGTTTTGAAACCGACAAAAAATCACCCGTTTGCAGGTTGTGCATGGCATATCGGGCAAAACCGTCAGTACCTTTGAGTTTGATTCCCAAACGAAGCACTTCGGAGTTTTCGGGTGAATATATGGAATAATACCTGCGAAGTTTTGTGCCGTCGATTTCTTTTTCGACCATTACGAACTGTCCGGGATTATAATTAAAAACATTTTTTAGTTGGTCGGGAATTTCCAAACCTATTGAAACGCTTTCGGGGGTTAATGTTTTTTTTTCAACAATTTTAAGCTTATAAAAATCATTCATTTTAATTGTTTTTTTTGGATTTGCCGGCTACAACCAATACAAATTCGCCTTTTACAGCCGGTTTTTGTTCAAAGTAATTTAAAATTTGCATTAAAGTTCCACGTGTGGTTTCTTCATAAATTTTACTGATTTCGCGCGAAACCGATGCTTTTCTGTCGGTTCCGAAATATCGGGTCATATCTTTTAAGGTTTTGATGAGTTTATGCGGTGATTCATAAAAAATCATGGTTCTGTTTTCGTTTTGCAAACTTTCCAATCGTGATTTTCGACCTTTTTTGACGGGTAAAAAACCTTCAAAAACAAATCGGTCAGACGGCAAACCCGAATTGACCAAAGCCGGTATCAGAGCCGTGGCACCGGGCAGGGTTTCGACATTTACGCCTGCTTCGATTGCTCTGTGCACCAACAAATAGCCCGGGTCGGAAATAGCCGGAGTGCCTGCGTCCGAAATCAAGGCAAAGTTTTGTCCGTCGGCAAGTTGAGCAATTAAGCTGCCCACAATTTTGTGTTCGTTAAACTTATGATAAGAACGTTGAGGAGTGTCAATAGCAAAGTGTTTTAACAGTTTGCCCGAAGTGCGGGTATCCTCTGCCAAAATCAAATCGACACTACGCAAAACTTCTATGGCTCTAATGGTCATATCTTGCAAATTGCCGACAGGCGTCGGCACAACGTATAGCTTACCGGACATTAATTAAATTTTAGTTCTAAGAGTTGTATCAACCTGAATTCGTATTCATCTTTGCCTTCCCAGTTGGCATACCGGGGTTTGAGTTGATGGCTGATATATGCCAATGCTTCTTCGTAGGTATTAAAAGAATTGAGTGTTTCAACGGCTTTTTGATAGGCTGTGGCATCTCCGTCAAAAAGATTGTTGATAAAAGCTATGCGGTCGTTTAGTCCTATACTCATTTTTTTGCCTGTAAATGGTTTTGAAACGGGTTTGACAGGTGTTTGGTTTGGTTGAGAAATTTCGGGAGACGGAGCGATTTCGGTTTTGGGTTTAAACGACATTTTTGCCACATTTTTATAGGGATTTTCGGGTTTATCGTCAGATTTGGGCTTGATATTTTCGCTTATAAAAATTTCATTTGTGTTGTCGGTTTTTGTTTCGGTTTGCACCAAATTAACCAGTTCGTTTTCTGTCATTTGGTTTTGTAAGACCTGAATTGCCGCTATTTTTTCATACAACTTTCGGGTCGATTTATACAGCTCGGACACATCTTTTTGATGAATGTTTTGCAAAATATCTTTGGTGAGAAGTGTCAATTCGGCTTTGAGAATATTGACAAGTTCTTTGTTTTTTTTCATAAAAATTGTTTTGAAAAGGATTTAAAGCTAAAAAAACAGCAAAATGTTAATAAAAAAATGTCGTCGTTTTTCATAACGACAAAAAAATAAATTAATTTCGTTTTTACAAAATTACGTAATTTTTTTAACAAATTTTCATGTTCTTATGTTTTTAGAAATACCTGTAAATCACAAAGATAACTTAGGTTGGATAGAAGTAATCACCGGCAGTATGTTCTCGGGCAAAACCGAAGAATTGATACGTCGATTAAAAAGAGCACAATTTGCCAAGCAAAAGGTTGAGATATTTAAACCCAAAATCGATACGCGTTATCACGAAGAAAATATTGTGTCGCATGATCGTAACGAGATACATTCAACGGCGGTTGATTCGCCACAAGAAATTTTGTTGCTTTCGCAAGATGTAGAAGTAGTCGGAATAGATGAAGCACAGTTTTTTTCGGACGAAATTGTAGAAGTTTGCAACGAACTTGCCAACAGAGGCGTACGGGTTATCGTTGCCGGATTGGATATGGATTTTATGGGAAAGCCTTTTGGTCCCATGCCTTATCTTATGGCTATTGCCGAATATGTAACCAAAGTACATGCCGTATGTACCCGCACCGGCAATTTGGCACATTACAGCTATCGTTTGACCGACGACGACAAATTGGTTTTGCTGGGCGAAACCCAAGAGTACGAACCTTTGAGCCGTGCCGCTTATGTCAAAGCCATGTCCGAGCGTCAAAACAAAGAAAAACAAGCCAAAAAAAATGCGTGAAACCCGTTTGGAAATAGACCGCAAGGCAATATTGCACAATTTAAATGTGTTTAAAAAACTGATTAATAGCGATACCCGTATTCTTGTCAATCTCAAAGGAAACGCTTATGGAATGGGAGCTGTTGAATTGGGAAAATTGTTTGAAAAACAAGCGGTTGATTATTTTTCGGTAGCCTATATTAATGAAGGTATCGAATTGCGAAATGCCGGCATACAAACCAAAATTTTGGTTTTTAATCCTTCTCCCGAACATTTTGATACATTAATTTCATATCGTTTGGAACCCGAAATAAGTTCTTTGTTGTATTTAAAAAAAATATTGCACTATGCTCATGTCAATCATTGGCAACAATTTCCCGTTCATCTCAAACTTGACACCGGCATGCACAGGGCGGGAATTACTTCCGAAGAACTGTCTGAGGCAATAAATTTAATAACAAAACAAAATCGGCTTACGGTTAAAAGTGTATTTTCGCACTTGGCAGCAGCCGAAGACCCGAATGAAGATTCTTTTACCCGCGGTCAAATTGATATGTTCGAACAAATGACCCGCTATTTGCAACAACATATTCCGCCTTTTTTCAGACATTTGCTCAATACCGCCGGTATATTTCGTTTTAATGAAGCCCAATACGACATGATTCGTCCGGGTTTGGGTATTTTTGGCTATAATTTGGTTAAAAACCGTCAAGATCGGCTCAAACCTGTTGCCCGTTTGATAACACGGATAAACCAAACCAAAAAAATACCCCGAGGTGAAACCGTGGGTTACAACCGCAATTTTACCGCTACCACCGAAACTACCCGTGTGGCTTTATTGCCCTTAGGTTATGCCGACGGAATTAACCGTTTGCTCGGACAAGGCAACTGGCAAGTAACCTGTCGCGGCAAACGTTTACCGATAATAGGTAACATAAGTATGGATACCATGAGTATTGACATAAGCGGTACCGATTGTCGAGCCGGTGATCAAGTAATTGTTTTTGACAATTGTAACGATGTATATCAAATGGCGGCACAATTGCAAACCATACCATACGAAATTATCACGGCAATCAGCCGGCGTGTTTTTCGAGTGTTGGTATAAAAACATTATTTAGATGTTAGAAAACAAATAGATACTGCGTTTTTTTTAAAAATTGATTACAATTAGTTGTTTTATTAAATAATTTTTGTAATTTGTTGTGCCATAAATACAAAACATGATTAAGCGTAGTATTTTTGTGGGAAATCCGGCACGTATAACTACCCAATACGAACAATTAAAAATAGACACCGAAGAAAGAAAAGCTACTCTTCCGATAGAAGATTTGGGATTTTTAATTATTGAAAATCAACAAGTCAGTATAAGCATACCTGCACTTAACAAATTGATTGCAAACAATGTCGCCATAATTTTTTGCAATGAAAAGCACATGCCGGTTTCAATGTTGCTCAATTTGGATGCGCACTATATACAACAAGAAATATTTTCACATCAAATAAAAGCCAGTGAACCCTTAAAAAAACAATTATGGCAACAAACCGTTAAAAAGAAAATATTGCATCAGGCGGAATTGTTGGAGATGACAGGAAATAAGAGACACCCGTTGCGTTATTATGCCGATAAAGTATTGAGCGGCGACACAACCAATCGCGAAGCTATGGCGGCGGCTTACTACTGGAAAAATTTATTGGGTCCCGATTTTGTACGAGATCGGACAGGTGCACATCCCAATTCGTTTTTAAACTACGGTTATGCCATATTGCGAGCGGCGGTAGCCCGTGCGTTGGCAGGCAGCGGTTTGCTCAACACATTGGGCATACATCACCGCAACAGGTATAATTCTTATGCGTTAGCCGACGATATTATGGAACCTTTCAGACCGTTGGTAGATAAAAAAGTATTGGAAATAATAAAAAAATATGAAACCGAAGAACTGACTACCGAAATAAAAGCCGAATTGATCAATTTGAATACGGCAACCGTTTATTTTGACGGATACAAAAGTCCGTTAATGGTTGGTTTACAGCGCGTAGCGAGTTCTTTGCAACAATGTTTTACAGGAGAAAAAAGAAAAATAAATTATCCGAAATTATGGAACTAAACGCTTATCGTATTATGTGGGTATTTGTATTTTTTGACCTTCCTACCGAAACCAAGAGAGATAGGAAAAATGCGTCCAATTTTAGAAAAAGGTTATTAAAGGACGGCTTTAACATGATGCAATATTCGGTTTATATCCGGCATTGTGCCAGTAACGAAAGTGCCGATGTGCACGAAAAAAGAGTATCATCGTTTATTCCTCCCAAAGGCAAAGTAAGTGTATTGCGGGTTACGGACAAGCAATTTGGCGATATAAAAAATTTTTGGGGCAAAGAAGAAGAGCCACCCCAACCTCCGCCTTTGCAATTAGAATTATTTTAGGATAAAAAAAATGCTTCAATAAAGGATTATCACGCCTTTAAAGAAGCATTTTTTGCTGACAATATTTTGCTGTAAGTGTCTTTGTATCAGACGCTAAGGAGCGTCGTAATATTGTCAAAGACCGATTTTAATCAAACCACAACATAATCAAATTTTTGCACAGAAGTGGGGGGAATATTGTCAAAGACCGATTTTAATCAAACCACAACTATATATTAATCTGAGTAATTGTGTTGATTAATATTGTCAAAGACCGATTTTAATCAAACCACAACAATCAGCTATTTTTACAAATGATTTTATCAAATATTGTCAAAGACCGATTTTAATCAAACCACAACTACCAAAACAGACATCATCTCTTTGTTTTCAATATTGTCAAAGACCGATTTTAATCAAACCACAACCTTGTAATAGTTTCAATCCTTACTTGTTCTAATATTGTCAAAGACCGATTTTAATCAAACCACAACTATTAAGTTAAAAAGCGAATCCGGTTACACAATATTGTCAAAGACCGATTTTAATCAAACCACAACAAGAAAACCTTTATCCATACAAAAATTGAGAATATTGTCAAAGACCGATTTTAATCAAACCACAACTAAACAGGCATAATTATATTGCTGGTTGGGAATATTGTCA
>JAMONO010000092.1 GCA_027065715.1 Flavobacteriales bacterium | reverse complement strand
TAATTCATTTTGAGAAAAAAAATTGTCTCAAAAGTCTTTTTAATCAAAATTACTAAGTAATTTGTTATGAAATCAGAATTAAGATAATCAACTTTATTCCGAATATCGGACTTTTGAGACAACCGTAAAATTAGTTCACGTAAAAACTTAATGATTTAATATAAGTGTAATTACAGCATTTGCACTTCCACCTCCTTCTAGGTTGATAATATCACTTTCACCCTCCAATACATCGTTTCCAATCGGTTGGTGAACTCTTGCAATATACTTTCCTGCTTTAACGTCATTAAAAACAACCTTTCCGTTTGCATCTGTGAGGTCAGATTTAACCGCATTATCCGCATCATCGGATTTGTATAATTTAACACTTGTAGCCGGCTGAACATTGCCATTATAGGTTACTTTTACAGTTATGGCACCTGTATCAGTCTTTTCGTCCTCGTCTTTGCTACAATTTGAAAAACTAAATAAAACTACTAATGATAAGGTTAACAATACTATTTTTTTTCATAATTATATATTTTTAGTTGTGTAAATATAACTTATTTTTTAATATTAAAAATTTATTTTATATTTTTTTCGTAAAATTTCACATTCCTTTTAATTCTTGAACCACTTTGGTCAAAGTGGCTTTGGCATCGCCAAACAGCATTGAGGTCTTGGGATTGTAAAAGAGTTCATTTTCGATACCGGCATATCCGAGTTTCATACTTCGTTTATTGACAATGATATTTTTGGCATTTTCAACATCGAGAACCGGCATACCGTATATGGGACTGGAAGGGTCGTTGTGTGCAGCGGGATTTACCACATCGTTGGCGCCTACTACCAAAACGACATCTGTATTGGCAAATTCGTTATTTATGTCGTCCATATCTACCAATTTGTCATAATCTACATTGGCTTCTGCCAATAGCACATTCATGTGACCGGGCATACGACCGGCAACCGGATGAATGGCATATTTGACATCAATACCTTTATTTTCGAGCAGTTCTTCCAGTTCGTGCAAAACATGTTGTGCTTGTGCTACCGCCAATCCGTATCCGGGCACGATAATCACCTTATTGGCATAATTGAGCAAAATTGCAGCATCGCCGGGGCTTGCTTCTTTGATATTGCCTTTTATTTTGCTTCCTGTGCTTGTTGCAATGCCACCTTCACCAAAAGCACCGAAAACAACCGCCGACAATGAGCGATTCATGGCTTTGGTCATGGCAATGGTCAATATGGTTCCAGCCGAACCCACCAAGATTCCACCGGTCAACATAGCCATATTGTTGTATAAAAATCCCCCGAAAGCCGCAGCCAATCCCGTAAACGAATTAAGTAAAGAAATCACTACGGGCATATCAGCCCCACCAATAGGCAAGACAAACATAATACCGTATAATAGTGCCAAACCAAATAATATATATATGTATAAAGGATTGGAAACACCATTTGATACAATATAAGCTCCCAAACCAATAATTAAAATTGCCAACAAAGTATTGAGTATGTTATAGTTGGGCAAGCGAACGGGTTTGCGTAGTTTGCCGCTGAGTTTTCCCCAAGCTATCATACTGCCCGAAAACGAAACACTTCCGATAATTAAACCGGCAACAATCATAAACATTTTGGAGGCATGTCCTACATTATGCGAAAATTCCATCAATCCGATTAATCCGGCTGTGGCTCCTCCCATTCCGTTAAAAAACGAAACCAATTCGGGCATTTTGGTCATTTCAACTTTGACGGCAATCCCCCACCCTATAAGCGTTCCGATGATAATAGCGGTAATAATCAAACCGTAAACTAAACCCGGCACTTGCAATCCGGCTATGGACGGATAGATAAATATGGTGCCCAAAATA
>JAMONO010000091.1 GCA_027065715.1 Flavobacteriales bacterium | reverse complement strand
AGTCAAAAAAAACTCCCAACCAATTTAAACTCCGTTTTCGGTTTAAACAAAATTGCCGGCTAATTCTTTTTTTCGTAATTTAGCCACTCCGAAAAAAAAAGACAATTTTGGCAAAAAAGAAAGTAACCCCTTTAATGCAACAATACAACAGCATCAAAGCCAAATATCCCGACGCTTTGTTATTATTTAGGGTAGGTGATTTTTACGAAACATTTGGCAACGATGCCGTTAAAGCCTCCAAAATACTTGGTATTGTGCAAACCAAGCGCGGCAACGGTTCCGAAGCCGAAACGGCTTTGGCGGGTTTTCCGCATCATTCTCTCAATACTTATTTGCCCAAATTGGTACGTGCCGGATTACGAGTTGCCATTTGTGATCAACTCGAAGACCCCAAAATGGCAAAAAAAATCGTTAAACGCGGTGTTACCGAAGTAGTTACACCCGGCGTGGCACTCAACGACGATGTGTTGGAAGCCAAAGCAAACAATTTTTTGGCTTCGGTATTTTTTGACAAGAAAAAAATAGGAATCGCTTTTGTCGATGTTTCAACCGGCGAATTTTTAGTCAGCGAAGGCAATAAAGAATATATCGACAAACTTTTGCAAAATTTCAAACCTTCCGAAGTACTTTTTGCCTATCATCAAAAAAAATGGTTTGAAGAAACCTTTGGAACCGATTTTTATACCTTCAAACAAGACGAATGGGTATATCAAGAAGATTATACCAACGAACTTTTGCAAAAACATTTTCAAACGCTCAATATGAAAGGTTTTGGCGTTGCCGACCTTAAAACGGCTTTGATAGCAGCCGGCGCCATTTTGCACTATCTGTCCGATGTCAAACAAAACGAATTAAAACATATCAACAAAATCAGCCGTATTGAAGAAGATGCCTACGTATGGATGGACAAATTTACCATTCGCAACTTAGAACTATACGGCAGCCCCAACCCCCAAGCCATTACCCTACTCGATGTTATCGACAAAACGGTAACCGCCATGGGCGGTCGCACCCTCAAACGCTGGTTGGCACTACCCCTCAAAGACAAAAATCTGATAGAAGAACGACTGAATATCGTTTCACGCCTTATTCAAAATCAAGAACTAATAGAAGATATATCCGCCCAACTGAAACAAATAGGCGATTTGGAACGTTTGGTATCCAAAATTGCCACCACCAAAGCCAATCCGCGCGAAATTAACCAATTGCTCCATTCTTTGGACGCCTTAATCCCCGTAAAAGAAATCTTAGCCCGTCAAAACGATGAAAATCTGCAAAAAATTGCCGAACAAATCAATGCACTGGAACTATTGCGCGGCAAAATACGCGAAACCCTTCATGAAGATGCCCCCGTTAATGTACTCAAAGGCAATGTTATAAAACAAGGTGTTTCAAACGAACTCGACGAACTGAGACATATAAAAAGTTCTGCCAAAACCTTACTGGACCAAATAGTTATACGCGAAATTCAAAATACAGGTATCAATTCACTCAAAATAGGCTTTAACAACGTATTCGGTTATTACCTCGAAGTAAGAAACACCTACAAAAATCAAGTGCCCGAAAATTGGATACGCAAACAAACCTTGACATCGGCAGAACGCTACATCACACAAGAACTCAAAGATCTCGAAAACAAAATTTTGGGCGCCGAAGAAAAAATTCAACAACTCGAACAACAAATATTTGCACAACTTGTTACTTGGTTACACGCTTATATTCAACCTGTACAACACAATGCACAATTAATCGGTCAAATAGATACTTATCTGTCATTTGCACAAATTGCCATAACCAACAACTACACCAAACCGCAAGTCGATATGTCATACCAAATTGACATCAAAGACGGACGACATCCGGTTATCGAAAAACAACTACCCGAAGGAGAATCGTATATTCCAAACGATATTTTTTTAGACCGCGAACACCAACAAATCATCATGATAACCGGACCCAATATGTCGGGAAAATCAGCTTTGTTGCGACAAACCGCACTAATTGTTCTCTTGGCACAAATAGGTAGTTTTGTGCCCGCCAAAGACGCTCGTATCGGTATTATTGACAAAATTTTTACGCGTGTAGGTGCTTCCGATAACATATCAATGGGCGAATCGACATTTATGGTCGAAATGAACGAAACCGCCAGCATACTCAACAACCTAAGCGAACGAAGTTTGATATTACTCGACGAAATAGGTCGAGGAACCAGCACTTATGACGGAATTTCAATAGCTTGGGCTATCGCCGAATACCTGCACGAACACCCTGCAAGACCCAAAACCTTATTCGCTACGCACTATCACGAACTCAACGATATGAGTGAAACTTTCGAACGAATAAAAAATTACAATGTATCTATCAAAGAAGTAAACAATAATATTATCTTTGTGCGAAAATTAGTACCCGGAGGCAGCGAACACAGTTTTGGTATTCACGTAGCCAAAATTGCCGGTATGCCGTTGCGAGTCATAAACAAAGCCAATAAAATACTAAAAGAACTCGAAGCCAGTAAACAAAAAGATACCATAAAAGAACAACTCAAACAATCAACCAAAGGTATGCAACTCAGTTTCTTTCAACTCGACGACCCCCTGCTCGAAGAAATTAAAGAAGAAATTTTGGATACCGACATCAACAATTTGACACCGGTAGAAGCCCTGATGAAACTCAACGAAATAAAACGTATGCTTACACGCGGAAAAAACAAAAAATAAACGATTAAAATCAAGCCTTTCAACATATAAAAAAACAAAAAACCATGAAAATATTCAATTTGACAATTGCTTTAATCATATTGATGAGCGCTTGCAAAAACAACAATAAACAACCCGAAACAAAAACAGAAAAAACACCACAACAACAAACAGTCAGCAGAAAAGCCGACCACAGTCAAACCAAATTCGTTTTGTTTCAAAGCGATTACGGACCCAAAGAAACCTTTCAAAAAATCAAAAGTTATTTGGAAGAACAAGGCATGTATTACCCCCGCATAGTCGATCATCAAACCGCCGCCAAAAACGCACAAATAGATTTGGAACCTATTTATCTGGTCATATTCGGCAATCCGAAAATGGGCGCCATGCTCATGATGGAAAATCCCGAAGTAGGAATTGAACTGCCCATGAAAGCCCTTATTTACAAAGACCAAGAAAAAAGAACTTGGGTGCTGTATAAAGATATGAACTATTTAAAAGATCTGTATTTTTTGAAAGACCCCAACGGAATTATCGAAAAAATGAACCAATTACAAGCCGGATTCAAAAAAGCGGTTTACAATCCCATTAAAACCACTCAAATCAAAGACGAAGAAATAGAATAAAATATGAACCTCAACAAATTTTTAGACCAAAAAAAATACAAAACCGTACAATTGGCGGTTATTCCTTCGGGACATCATTTGGTAAGCATTAAACTCAACGGAAAAAAAGGCTTGTTTATACTCGACACCGGCGCATCAAACACCTGTGTGGACGAAGCCAAAGCCAAACATTTCAAACTCAAACTCAAAAACACCAAACACAAAGCAACCGGTGCCGGAACCACCGATATCGATATCCAATTGTCCAAAAAAAACAAACTGAAAATAGGCGACTGGAAAACCCGTAAGCTTCCGATAGTTGTTATGGACTTGTCGCATATCAACCAAGCCCTGTCCATGTTTGACATTGAAGTGGACGGAATTGTCGGTGCCGATGTGCTGCGACAAGGAAAAGGAATTATCCAATTTGAAAAAGAATTGTTATTCTTAAAAAAATCAGAAAAATAACAATGTTACAAGACAAAAATCCGTCCAAAACCGACCTGAGCCAACTGGGTGAATTCGGCTTAATCGAAAGCCTGACAAAAGATATCATAATTAATAATGCTTCTACCCTAAAAGGTATTGGAGACGATGCAGCCGTATTAAACTTTGCAAACCAAAACACCCTGATATCAACCGATTTGCTGATTGAAGGTATTCATTTCGATTTGGCATATTTTCCATTGAAACATTTGGGATACAAATCGGCAATTGTCAATTTTTCGGACATCTATGCCATGAACGGTAAACCTACACAACTAATAGTCGGATTGGCAGTTAGCAACCGCTTCCCGCTCGAAGCTTTACAAGAAATCTACGACGGCATAAAACTGGCTTGCAACATCTACAAAGTAGATTTGATCGGAGGCGACACCACTTCATCTCGTTCCGGATTAATATTGGCACCAACGGTAGTCGGCAAGGTTACTCCGGGCAAAGAAGTTTACCGTTCGGGCGCCCAACCCGGCGACTTAATAGTAGTAACCGGCGACCTCGGTGCCGCCTACATGGGATTGTTGGTATTACAACGCGAAAATGAAACCTTTAAAGCCAATCCGCAACACCAACCCGACCTGACACCCTACGCCTACGTGGTAGAACGACAACTCAAACCCGAAGCACGCAAAGACATACCACCTTTACTAAAAAAACTAAACATTCAACCCGGTGCCATGATAGACATTTCGGACGGATTATCTTCCGAAATCATGCACATAACCCGTCAATCGGGTGTCGGAGCTATCATTTATGCCAACAAAATACCCATTGACCCGCAAACCGTCCTTACGGCAGAAGAATTTAACATCAGCGAACTGACAGCAGCACTAAACGGTGGCGAAGACTACGAATTGTTGTTTACCATAAAACAAAAAGACTACGACAAAATAAAACACCGCAAAGAATTTGCCGTTATAGGACATATTACCGAAGAAAAAGGAAACTACCTGATTACCCCCGCCAACGAAAAGCTCCAACTCAAAGCACAAGGTTGGAACGCCCTGAAAACTTAAAAAAATTTTTTTACTTAATTCTTAAACAATAAACAAAATTTTAGCGACTTTGCCTTATCTACTTTAATTTTTTTAAAGAATTTAAAAAGATATTTGCGTAAAAATTAACAACAAAAAATAACAGCCAAAAATCATCGTATTTATCGGCAAAAAGCCTGTTACTTATCAATAAAAATCCCATTTTTTTTATACTTTTGCGACGCAAACCAAACAACACAAAATATGAAAACAATACCTTCAAAAGATCGCAAGGAATGGCGCTTGCTGTTAACCGGTGATTTAAATGTTCCTCTCAAAAATTTCTTTTTTCAAATGAAGGTAACCCAGGCAAAAAATCAAATTTTGTCCGGCAAAGTCGAACTCGAAGAAGCCGTAGAAGAAATTTATGAGCTCTGTCAAAAGTTTAGACAAGCCAAATACATGGAAGAAGATTTAGACCGTATTTTTGGCGAAAGACAAGAAACACCCGTTTCTCAAACCACACCAAACAAACAAGTCGAAAATCGGGTTAAACAAATTGAAAAAACCGAAGAAAAATCTGTAAAATCGGAAGAAAACCGGGCTCAAAACAAAGAAAAAATCATTCAAAAAATCAAAAAACAAGAAATTGAAGCTCGTAACTTGAGAATAAAAACCGAAAGAGAAGAACTCGAAAAAATCAAGTTGGAACTTGAAAAAGAAAGAGAAAAAGCCCGCCAACTCATAGCCAAACAATTGGAAGAAGAACGAAAAAACCGCTTAAAAATAGCCGAACAAAAACGGTTGAAAGCCGAACAAGAAAAACAAAAACTTCAAAAAGTTACCAAACGAAAAAAAGTGGTAAAACCCAAAAAGAAATCTTTCTGGGGATATATTTTCGGTAAATAATCTTACGTATTATGGAAAGCAAATTATATGATAAAGCCGAAGTAATTTCCTTTATCAAGCAAGGAAAATTACTATCACTTGCCGGTGATAACAAAATATTAAACGACCTGCCACAAGGAAACTGGATAGCAGGTTCGATACCTTATTTCATGGACAACGACCAAGGAAAATTTAACCAAGATAAAATATATGTCAACGAATTGGAACATTTTGGCAGTAATTTTTCTATCAAAGTTTATGACAAAAACAATATTCATCAAGTTGTCAAAGATTCCTACGACAACGGTTACACCATGATCATTTTTCCGCCTTTTAGTGAAGTTTTGCAAGAATACGCCCTCAATTCACCCAACTACGAAGGTTTGTATAACAATCCCATTGTTGGTTGGGTCAGCGGTATCGACCTTAATTCGGACGACACCCCCAAAACCTATGAAGGACGCTCAGGCATTGCGCACACCGACAAAGCTGTTGCCATACATGTGCAATTGCCCGAAAACAAATTTGCACAAATAGAAATTGTCAATATTTTTGAAAGAGACGAAAATAGTCCCGAAATTGAATTTTATGTCAATAGCTTTGACGTTATTAACTGCTTAATTGACGGCAAAGAAACCAACTTAGCCGAATACTATAAACAACACAACATCGATGTCAAACTGCCCATAGTAGCCGATTATTCGGGAGCCCGCATCAATGTCAGTGTTAAAGAAATCGACCAAGAAAACGGATTGGTCGGTTTTTATGCACCTGTATTTGAAAATGTTATTTACAAGTTTGCCAAACCTGTTGATAACTACGTTCGAAAATTTGAAATAAATACCATTGACATAGGCGAAAAATCCGCTTTCTCGTGCAATTGTATTTTAAACTATTTGTATGGCGAACTGGAAGGTAAAAAAATAAACAATGTAAAAGGTCCCATTACATTTGGCGAAATTGCTTATCAATTGCTCAATCAAACCTTAGTCAATTTGTATATTGAAAATATCGAATAAAAAAACAATTATGAAAAACAACAAATATACCCGAACCATTGAATCGCTAAAAAACGATATGGAAGACGGTTTGTTATTTTGTGATATTTGGTCAAAAGAAACAGGACTAAGCCTCGAAGGTTACAATCCCAATGCCAAATACTCCGCTTTGTTTGGCAAAATAACTCAAAGTATGGAAAAAGCTTTAAACGATTTGGGACTGCCCCTGTTTGGAAAATATCAAATAATAGACCTCGAAGCCGATGCCATTTTGTTTATCATCAATTTGGATGAAAAACATCTGTTGGGAGGCTTAGCCGACAAAAATCTTGTTAATATGGGTATTTTGCTAAATTTTGCCATTCCCAACGCCATCGAAACTTTTAAGTCTTAAAAACCACTTACACATCTTGTTTTGTAATCATAAGGCTGTCTTAAAAGAGCAGTTGCTCCGATTTTAAGGCAGCCTTATCTTTTTTCAAATAAAATATTACATTTTTTGTTCGCGAGCTAATTTTTCACGCAACTTTTTCAATTCTTTTTCTTTTTTGGCAATCTTTCGTTGTAACCTCACTATCCTTTTTTGATGTTTGGATTTGTTACCGGCAACGGTTTTGTTTTTATCTGTATCGGGTGCATGCTTTAACATTTTTTCTTTAACGGGGTGGTTTAAAGAAGGCTTGGGTTTAACCGCTTGTTTAAGCGAATTTTTTTGAGCAGATTTTTGATTGGGTTTCAGAGCAAATTGTTGTTGTTTTATTTTTTTCTTTTCCGCCATTCTTTTCTTACGCATTTCAGCCCATTTCTTACGTTGTTCGGCTCTTCGTTTTTCCATTTCGGGATCGGGAATAACATTGGCGGTAAAACTAACCAACTCTCTACCCTTTTTGGTATTGCAGGTAATGGTGATGGTTTTATGTTGTCTATGAATTTTGTTTCGCGTATTAAAACGGACTTTAAACGAACCGGTTTCACCGGGCATAATAGGTTCTTTTTTCCACCCCGAAGGAACCGTACAACCGCAACTGGCTCTTATTCCTTTAATAACAAGCGGCGCATCTCCCGTATTGGTAAAATGATAGGTTCGTTCCACCACATCACCCTCATGCAATGTTCCTAAGTCAAAATGGGTTTGATCAAAAGTCATAATCGGATATTTGTCTTGTGATTGTTGTGCCGTCAAATATCCGGCTACAAATAAACCTATAAATAAAACTATCTTTTTCATAACATTAAATTTTTTCTTGAAACAAAGTTATAAAAATAGCTGTATCATTTCCAAATAATCAAATGTTATTTCAATAAACCGATATAATTTACAGTAATTTAAACAATTAGCCTCACACAAAAAAAGCCACCCTAAAAAAAGGCAGCTTACAAATTTTGATATATTGTGAATTTGTTACCTTCCGAAGAACTTCTTACCCATATTAAACAAATCATCTACAATACTTCCGTCACCGTCAGCATCCAGTATTTGTTCAATAAAACTACTGTGTTGTTCGGTTTCTTTGTTTCCTCCCAACATATCACCGATAATATTGGTCAAATCGGTTGGGTTTGAAACTTGTTTTTCTTTGGCTTGTTTACCCAACATACCCATAACAATGGGCGCTGCCATTTTGAGCAAATCCATAGCCGACCCCATATCTATACCGTTTTGTTTACTTAGCGCCGCTGCCACCACTTCTTTTTTTTCACCCAAAACATGGCCCAAAATTTTGTCTCCGTCTTCAACTACATCTTCATTGACATAACCACCACCGAATATATCCGAAACCTTATCCAAAATACTTCCGTCGTGTTTGCCCGTCAAGGCTTCCAATAAACCGGAAGCGGCATCGGGATTAGTTGCATTTTTTTTCAAAGCACCCATAAGCATGGGAATTGCGGCACTCATAGCCGATTGGGTCTTGCCGGTATCTTGCCCCAATTGCGAACTGGCACCTTCAATAATCATCTGTCCCATAGGACCTTGTAATAAATCTAAAATTCCTGACATAATTGTATAAATTATTATTAATAAAGTGCTAAATTACAAAAAATTCATGTTTTTCACAAATAAAATAATAATGTAATAATTGTTTCATAATTTTTCACCCGCTTTTTGATATATTTAAATAAAAAAACAAGCGATTAAAAAAATACAAAATTGACAAAAAAGTCTTTCAAAATTACTTATAATACAATTTTACCCCCTTGTTTTTAAGCTTTGCTTAAAATTGCAATTGATTGAAAAAAAATAACAATTATCAATATTATCCTACATTTAATTTTATATTTTTGTCGAAATACTGAAAAAAATCAATTTTATGAGCACAGAAGCTTTACATAAAAATAAAGAAAACATAGATCACGTAGTGATCAGATTTGTGGGCGATTCGGGTGACGGTATGCAACTCACCGGAACCCAATTTTCTACATCGGCGGCTTTGCTGGGAAACGACATTGCCACTTTTCCCAATTATCCTTCCGAAATTAGAGCTCCTCAAGGAAGTTTATACGGGGTTTCTGGATTTCAAGTAAATATCGGAGCTACCGAAATAAGCACGCCCGGTGACGATTTGGACGTGTTGGTAGCCATGAATCCGGCAGCTTTAAAGACCAATAT
>JAMONO010000090.1 GCA_027065715.1 Flavobacteriales bacterium | reverse complement strand
CATTTAATCCGGGAGGAAATTTTTCGGTCTCAATATCCGATTGAAAACCGTATTTGTATTCTTGTTCGGTAACTTCTTTTAATACTTTATCTTGGTGTTCTTCTTTTGTAGGCATTGTTTCTTATGTATTTTTTGATACACAAAAATACAAAAGTTTGTGTTATTTAGAATAATTTTAAATAAAAATTTTAGATAAAGTTATTGTAAAAATTTATAGGTTATAAATATTTTGTAAGAGGTTGATAATCAATTCTTTTAATGATTAATCTTGTTATCCAGTCCAAAGTCCTTTGCTGCGCCACCAGCGGAGTTTAAACAGCATCCCGGCTTTTTCCCATTGGGTTGTAAAGATATAATAAACGGAAAGTATTCCGGCGGCTATCCATTTAACAAAATCCATCCAAAGGGCGTACAAATACCAACCTAAACTTTTTTGACGGTAAATTTGTTTAAAGGTTCTACCGGTTTCGACGGCACGTTCTTTTACATAAGATTTATCTATTTTTTCTTGTGGTATAAAGTGCCAAACTACCAAGTCGTGGAAGTAATAAACCGGTATATTTTGTTTTTTTATGCGTTGAAATAATTCTCTTTCAAAACTACCCGGAGGAACGGTTTGTTTGTTGTCCATTAGTGAGGTGTTGAATAAGCCGACTGTTTCAAAAATATTTTTGGAGACTAACATATTGGAAGCAAGCGGATTTTTGTTTTTTGGAAAAAGAGTTTTTTCTCCCAGATTGATTTCGGCAAAGTAGGGCATAACGTATTTGTTGATCCATGCCGGTTTTTGATATTCAAAGACCGGAGCAATTTTTCCGCCGCCGGCAATATTGATTAAATCGTTTGAAAAATCTTTTTCCAAGGTTGCAAAATAGTCTTGATGAAAAGTAATATCGTCGTCGACAAAAACAAGTAGTTTTCCTTGTGCTTTTGTTATGCCTTTGTTCCAAGCATATTGCACGCCTTGTTGAGTTTCTTTATAATATTTAATATCAAATCGGGGATATTTTCGGGTGAATTTTTCAATTTGAGTTTTTACATCATTGGTAGAATTGTTGTCGATTATTAATATTTCAAAATTATCGGATTGAAAATTTTGTACTATTAAGCTATCTAACAATTCGTCGAGCAGTTTCGGACGATTATAGGTTGGTATGATGATGCTGAATTTTTTCAAGATTGATTGGTTTGATAGGACAAAGATACGGATTTTATAGTTATGGTTTAATGATAATTACTGATGTTCGAATAAAAGATTTTTTATGCCAAAACCGACTTTGAATTGTTGAGTGATGTGTTTTTTTGGTCATAAAAGGATAAAATTTTTTGATATATTAGGTTTTAATACCCACAAGTTACCACTTGGGTATTTTGATAAATTTGTAGTT
The DNA here is from genome assembly GCA_027065715.1 of Flavobacteriales bacterium. GTDB lineage: Bacteria > Bacteroidota > Bacteroidia > Flavobacteriales > Flavobacteriaceae > WGBX01. The sequence goes on along the minus strand of JAMONO010000090.1, from coordinate 7,888 downwards.
TTGATTTTCGGACTTCTGATAAGTATCAGATTTTTTATACCTTTGGTTAAATTATAGGGGAGATGGAAAAAAAATTATTGCGTTTTATCAATTTGGCTGTCGGTTATGATTTTCCTTTGATAGAAAATATCAATTTACAAGCTCAATCAGGTGAAATCATTGGGTTAATAGGAAGAAACGGAGCCGGAAAATCGACATTTTTAAAAACTCTTTCGGGGATTATACCGGTTCATAAGGGGCGTGTTGAGTGTCAAGGAGTAAATATTTTTGAGGTTCCGGCTTTTCTCAGAGCTCAAAAAATAACTATTGTTTTGAGTGGAAAGATAAATTCGGGTATTAAAGTTATCGATTTTTTACGAATGGGGCGTTATGTTTATCAATTGCATAAATTTGGTGAAAGCAAACAGGGACAAATTATGGTAGATAGCGTTATTAGTGATTTGCAATTGGGTAAGTTGTTACAAAAAAACTTAAATGCTTTGAGTGATGGTGAACATCAAAAAGTTATGATAGGCAGGGCTTTGGTGCAAGATACACCTGTTTTGTTATTGGACGAACCCACAACGCACTTGGATATGGAAAATAAAGCTTTGATACTAAATTTGTTAGAATATGTTGCAAAGAAATTAAATAAAATAATTATTCTATCAACCCATGAGGTAAATTTGGTTTTACCTAAGGTTGATAGAATTTGGCTTGTCAAAGCCGGAAAATTAAGTGAGGTTAATAAATCAATGATATCCGAAATATTTCAATCAGAGCATTTGCGTTATGATGCAACATGTAAGATTTTCAGGCTAAATTAAAACCACCCTTTTTTCTTTTTTACGGGTTGTGCATCAACATCAATTGCAAAATATTTGTCTATTTTTTTCTCATTGGTTTCGGTGATTGCTAAAATATAGCTTTTCAGGTCCAGGTTACGGTCTTCCAGGTATCCGTCAAAATATTTTTCGGCAGCGACCATTCCGGCATTGTTGTTAATTTCTCTGAGAATATCATACAAATTGCTAACTTTGTCAATGGCTGATAAAGGTAACATTTTGATTTCCAGCAAAATATCTTTTAAGGTGTTATCTTCGTTATATTCTTGAACTGAACGAACAAATCCCCAATAGCAGTTACCGTCTTTGGTGATACCCTTAATAATGAAGTAATTTTTATCGTTTTCGAGAGCTATGTCCAAAATTTTATTTTGAGCAAAAGCGGGCATATCTTCCGAAAGAATTTTACTAAACTCTTGTAATATCAGTTCATGAGCTTTAAAACCCGTAACTTCGGTGAAGTAGTGGTTGATGTATAAAATATTTCCGTTTGGATCTAGTTTTATTTTCATTTTTCTGGTTGCATCCAATTGGATACAATTTTTGTTGGTGCCCATAGTAGTGTTGTTTTTATTTATTGTCATAGCTTTGTGTTTTAATATCTATTTCTCTAAAAATATTTTTCAAAAACCTTACCAAAAACGTCTTTTTTTCTTTTTCTTAACAAATTTTAATACTTCATCAATATTCATATCTGTCGGGTCAGATGAGAATAGTTCTTTATCGCTGACTTCTGAGGTCATATAGTCTCTCAGATTTTTTTGTCCTCCAAAAGCCGAAATAATATAATTTTGATAGCTTTTACCTCGATCTTCCAACCAACCGGACAGATATTTGGCGGCAACGGCATTTCCTCCGCCACTGCTTTCTATACCATACAATATTTCATACAATTTTGAAAATTCTTCTTTTAATTCATAAGGCAAAAATTTTCTTCTGATGAAAATTGCCGTTGGTTTTCCTTCTGCAATTTTTGAATTGATATCGGCTATTGTCCAAAAATATTCTCCGTTTTTGGTAACATTTTTACTTATCAGATATATTTGTTTATTATTACGTATAGCGTCCCAAGCTCTGTCCAATATAATTTTGGGCATTTTGGGGTGCTGAATAATTTCATGACTTTGTCCAACCAAATCGGTTTCGGAAAAACCGGTAATGTCGGAATAGTGCTTATTGATAAACTTGATAATACCGTCTTTTGACAGTTTACATACAAGTGTGATATCAGGTTCTAAACTTTTTTCTACGTCAAACATAATTAATTACTTAAATAGTTTTTTAAACAATCCTTTCTTTTTGGCTGTTTTCTTTATGGCATTTTCAATACTTACTTCACCGCCGCCTTGCAGGCTGTCATCACTGATTTCGGAAGTCATATATCCGTGCAATTGATCTTTACTTAAGCCGAATAATTGATATATCAATTCTTCGTAAGTTAAGCCTCTGTCTTCCAAATATCCTTCGAGATAGGCGCCTGATGCTTCCATTCCTCTGTTTTTTTCAATATTAAGCAAAACTTCGTATATTTCACTTATTTCTTTTTTTACTTCGTCGGGCACTGCTTTGCGGCGTGCATAATGAGCTATTACATTTCCTTCATTGTCGGTTTTGGAAATAAAGTCGGCTACTACCCAATAGTAACGTCCGTCTTTTGCCAAATTTTTTACCACTGCAATCATGGGCTCACCGTATTTTAGTTTATCCCATAACAATTTGAAAACTATTTTGGGCATATCGGGGTGTCGTAATATATTGTGAGGTTGTCCCATCAATTCCCATTCTTTGTAACCCGATATTTCCATAAAATAATCATTGGCGTATTCAATGATACCTTTTTTGTCGGTTTTACTCATTATTGTTTTGTAAGGATCTAATTTAATCTCCTCATTTACAGGCACAGGTCTGATCATTGTTCATTTTTTAAAATTAAAAGCCGACAAAAATAATAATTTTTTTTTATATAACAAGCTTCAAATCTTAATTATTTGATAAAATAACAATTGTTACATTAAAAAAATCTTCTGATTGGTTTTATTTGCTAAAATTTAACATATTTATTGCTAATGAAATAATTTATGTAAAAAATTTCTTTTTCTTTTCGTTTTGTTAATAGCTTCTTCGGGTGTTATTTTTGGGTTACCCAACATTTGTTCATCGGATATTTCGGCGGTCATGTATGCCATAAAATCTTTATGGCTTAATTGAAACATGTCAAGAATGAACTCGTCATACGTGGTTTTTCTGTCGTCAAAATATCCGGTTAAATAGGCGGCAGAAGCTTCCATACCTTTTTGATCTTCGATTTTTTTCAGTTCTTTATAAAAGTTTTCAAAAAAATCTTTTACGTGATAGGGTATGGCTTTTCTTCTTGAATAAAAGGCTCGAATGCTACCGTCATCATTGTATTTGGTTTGAAAATCGGTAACTACCCAGTAGTAACGTCCGCTTTTTGCCAAATTTTTTACTACGGCGTGTATATTTTCACCTAAGAATAACCTATCCCATAAAATTTTGAATATTATTCGGGGCATATCGGGGTGTCTGATAACATTGTGGGGTTGTGCCATTAATTCCCATTCTTTGTATTCCGATACTTCCATAAAATAATCGTTGGCGTATTCGATTATGCCCTTTCGATCGGTTTTGCTCATTATGGTTTTAAATGGGTCTAATTGAATTTCCGAATTAATTGGGATCGGACGTTTTATGATTCTCATTTTCCTCTAATTTATTGGCAAATATACATAAATTTTAACATTTGGGTGTAAATTTATAAATATATTAGATAAAAATTAAGAAACGTAAGCGATTGTTTTATATTCGTTGCAAAAACTTGGAAAATATTTTTATTTTTTTAATATTTTACATTGTTAATATACGATTTGACAACTTATTTGGTATAATTCATAAGTTGTTTTATTGGGTTTACATTATTTCAATTTACCTATATATGTAAACCAAATGTTTAATATTTGATATTTGGGTGTTTTTCGGAATTTTGAAGATTATTTTGTCATTTTTAAGTATTCTTGTTCTGAAATTATGGGTATGCCCAGGCTTTGGGCTTTGCTGATTTTAGAAGGTCCGGGTTTTTCACCGGCTAACAAATAGTCGATATTTTTACTGACTGAACTGACCAATTTGCCACCGTTTTTTTCGATATTTTCTTTGAGTTCGTTTCGTGAAAAGTTTTGAAAAGTGCCGGATATTACAAATTTTTTACCATGAAGTTTATCAATGATTTTTTTGTTTTCTTTGTTTATTTCAAATTGCAATCCGGCTTGTTTTAAACGGTTTATCAGTTCAATATTTTCGGGATTGGTAAAATATTTTTTTATGCTTTCGGCTATTTTTTCACCAATTCCTTTTATGGTTGTTATTTCTTCGGGTTTTGCTTTTATTAAAGCGTCTATATTTTGAAAATGGCGGGCGATAATTTTGGCTGCGGTTTCTCCCACATGTCTGATACCCAGGGCATACAAAACTTTTTCAAAGGGTTTTTGTTTTGATTTTTCAATGCCATTGATGATATTTTGTGCCGATTTTTCGCCCAGTCGTTCCAAGTCTTTTAAATCTTCGGTTTTAAGGTCATACAAGTCGGCGATATTGTGTATCAGTCCTTCTTTGTATAACAAATCGATGGTTTCGGGACCCAAGCCGTCTATATCCATGGCTTTTCGACTGACAAAATGTTCTATTTGGGCTTTTATTTGAGGTTCGCAGGTGGTGGTGTTTACACAAAAATAGTCGGCACCTTGTTTAATTAGCGGCGTATTACATACGGGACAATGATCAATAAATCGGATGGGTTTGGCATCGGTTTTTCTTTTGGATTTTTCTACACCGACTACTTGCGGAATTATTTCACCGGCTTTTTCGACATAAACAAAATCACCTTCATGCAAATCGAGTTTTTTCATATTATCTTCGTTGTGCAAGGTGGCTCTTTTGACTATGGTGCCTGCCAGTTGTACGGGTTCCAAATTGGCTACGGGTGTTACTTTGCCGGTTCGACCTACTTGAAAATCTACGCTGATCAATCGGGTAAGTTTACGTTCGGCGGGAAATTTGTATGCCATAGCCCAACGGGGTGCTTTGGCGGTGTTACCCAATTTTTTTTGTATGTCAAATTCATTAACTTTTACAACAATTCCGTCGGTATCATAAGGAAAATCGAAGCGTTTTACACCCCAATCGAGGATAAAATCCATGATTTCGTCCAAGTTGGTGGCTTTGATGTAATCATGTGGAACAAAAAATCCCCATTCTTCGAGTTTTTTTAGTGCATCGTATTGATTATCGACCGGTAAATTGTCTCCCAGCATAAAATAGGCTATAAAGTCGAGGTTGCGACCGGCAACAATTTTTGGGTCGAGCAATTTAAGGGTTCCGGCAGCCAGGTTTCGGGCGTTGGCATAGGTTTCGAGACCTTTTTGAGCTTGTTCTTTGTTTATTTTTTCAAAATTTTGTCTCGAAATCATGGCTTCGCCGCGAGCAAATACTTCTTGTGGCACATCGTTGTTTTGCAGTACCAACGGAAGACTTTTGATGGTTCGGGCATTGTTGGTTACGTCGTCGCCAAAAACACCGTCGCCGCGGGTAAGTGATTGTACCAGTTTTTTATCGATATATTGGTTACTCAGCGAAACACCGTCATATTTGAGTTCGACACAAAATGTAAATTTTTCGGTTACAAGTTTTGTAATTCGGTTTATCCAGTCTTTCAGATCGTCGATATTGTAGGATTTTTCGAGAGACAACATAGGGTATTTGTGGCGAACGGTTTTAAATTCTTTGGTTGGTTCACCGCCAACACGTCGCGTGGGTGAGTTGGGGTCGTCAAATTCGGGATAGGCTTCTTCCAGTTTTTGCAATTCTTCGAGTTTTCGGTCAAATTCGAAATCACTCATGTCGGGTTGTGCCAAAACATAGTATTTGTAGTTGGCTTCTCTAAGTTCTTTTCTAAGGCTTTCTATGCGTTTTAAGGCTTCTTCTTTGGTCATTTTTGGGTATTTTTGGTTTTGATTTGGTGGACGATGGGTATTTTAAACTCAAATTCAACTGTTCGGTCGTGATAAATTGCCGGTTTCATTTTGGGGATATGCAAAACTATTTGGTGAAAAATTTGTGCATATCGGTTTGAATGATATATCGTATCTTTCTTTTTTATATTAATATAATGTATATATCCCAAAGTGTCAATCTTGAAAAATACCCAAAGGGTATCGTCAAATTTTCGGAATTCCTTTTGGTAATATTTTTCAATATCGTGTTGTATTAAATTGTTAATTCGGCGGCTCAAACAAGCCAATTGTTTATTTTTTTCAAAATATTCTTTGCAACCCGGATGTTGCGGATAAATGTCTATATGATCCAATACAATATTTTTTACCGGAACAGTTTTCACGCCTTTATTTTGACATGAAAAGATAAAGAAAATTAATATGATAAAAAATGTTGTGGTTTTCATTTTGTTTATTTGGATAAAAATACAAAAAAAATTATGTTTGGTAACATAAATAATTAAATTTGCATTCGTTTTGTTTAAGCGTATCATATAATTTAATGTATGTTTTGTCTTTGACGAAAGTTAAAATAACAAGTATGGAAGTTATAAATTCGACAGATGAATTTTTGAATATAAATCAGCCTGCGGTTGTTACCATTGGGTCTTTTGACGGTGTTCATTTGGGGCATCGGAAAATTTTGCAACAATTAAAAAACATTGCCAATCAAAAAGGAGGTAAGACTGTGTTGGTAACTTTTGATCCGCATCCGCGTCATTTTTTTAATAACAAAGAATTGTGTTTGCTCAATACACCGGAAGAAAAAAAACAATTGCTTGAAAAAGAGGGTTTGGATTTTTTGGTGGTTCAAAAATTTGACAGTCGATTTGCCGCTTATACACCTGAGCATTTTATTAAAAAATTAACACAAAATCTGCACATGAAAGATTTGTTGTTAGGTTATGACCACCGGTTGGGGAAAGACAGGCAGGGTGATTTTGTTTATATTCAAGGTTTAGAAGATAAATACGGTTTTACTACCCACCGTATCGAAGCCGTTCAACTGGATGGTCAAAATATCAGTTCGAGTTTGATAAGGCGGCAATTAAAAGAAGGTGCCGTTCAAACGGCAAACAAATATTTGGGTTATCCGTATTTTATTACGGGTAAAGTAGTGCGAGGCAATCAATTGGGACGTAAATTGGGTTTTCCGACAGCCAATATCGAGGTTGAAAATTCATATAAATTAATTCCGAAACAAGGGGTTTATTTGGTTCGTTCAGTTATAAACGAACAACCTGTATATGGTATGATGAATATTGGTTTCAGACCTACGATTGATGGAAAAAAACAGATCAAAGAAGTGCACTTTTTTGATTTTGAAAACAATTTGTATGATAAAGAATTGCAAATTTCTTTTTTGCAACGCATGCGTGACGAACAAAAATTTTCATCGTTGGAAGCTTTGAAAAATCAATTGCAAAAAGACGAAAAAAAAGCACGAAAATTGTTATCAAAATTTAAGTAACAATACGGCGGCTACGTGTTCATTTTTTAGTAATGATTTCATTGGGTAAATGTCCGGTATTAACTTTTTTTCAATTTATCGTCCCATTCTTTGGGTTTTGGTTTGTGCAGTTTTCCTACTGATTTTGCTACGATGGTTGATACGGTTGCGTCGCCGGTTACATTAATAACTGTTCGCATCATGTCCAAGGGGCGGTCAATGGCAAAAATCAATGCCAAAGCAACGGGTAGTTTTTCGGAAGGAAATCCTAAGGCTTCCAAAACAATTACCAACATTATCATTCCGGCACCGGGCACGGCAGCTGCACCTATTGAAGCCAATAGAGCCGTAAGGACTATGGTCATTTGGTTGGCAAATCCCAATCCGTCGGGCCACAATACTTGCATGATAAATACGGCAGCAACGGCTTGATACAAACTGGTTCCATCCATATTGACCGTGGCACCTACGGGTAATACAAAACTCGATACTTCTTTATCTACACCGATATGTTCTTCGACCCGCTCCATGGTTACCGGTAAGGTGGC
>JAMONO010000089.1 GCA_027065715.1 Flavobacteriales bacterium | reverse complement strand
TTCAATACTTTTTATTTTAAAAGGTTCGGCATAAGGAAATTTCATATTTATTTATTTAATGTATAATTGTTCATTTAAAAGCGCTTATCAATACCTGTAACGAAATTTGCCGATTGTTTATTTTTTCTGTCTATCGGCATGTTCAAACGGTTAGGTGCTATGAAATATAACAACTTACACTACCGGTATATTGTTCAAATAAAACAATCTATTATTCGTTTCGTTGTCCCATCATCATCAAGTATGCTTTGAGAAAATCGTCAATTTCTCCGTTCATAACATCATCAACTTGTGATGTTTCATGTCCTGTTCGCACATCTTTAACGAGTTTGTAGGGGTGCATGACATAATTACGTATTTGTGAACCCCATTCTATCTTTTTTTTGCCCGCTTCTATTTTATTGCGTTCTTCCATTCTTTTTTGCATTTCAATTTCATACAAACGCGATTTGAGCAATTTCATGGCTTTTTCTTTATTTTCAAGTTGAGATCGGGTTTCGGAATTTTCGATGATAATTCCCGATGGTTCGTGGCGTAAACGCACAGCGGTTTCAATTTTGTTTACCGCTTGTCCTCCGGCACCACTGGCACGCATGGTTTCCCATTTAATGTCAGCCGGATTGATATGAATTTCGATGGTATCATCGACCAAAGGATATACATATACCGAAGCAAAAGATGTGTGTCGTTTGGCATTGCTGTCAAAAGGCGATATTCGCACCAAACGATGCACTCCGTTTTCGCCTTTGAGGTAGCCGTAAGCATAGTCGCCTTCTATTTCGATAGTTACTGTTTTGACACCGGCTACATCGCCGGCTTGGTAATTGAGTTCTTTGGTTTTGTAGCCGTTTTTATCCGCCCACATCAAATACATTCGCAAGAGCATCTCTGCCCAATCGTTGCTTTCGGTTCCGCCGGCTCCGGCTGTAATTTGCAATACGGCACTAAGGCTGTCGGCTTCGTCGGAAAGCATATTACGAAATTCCAAATCCTCAATCAATTGTTTTGCCGTTTGGTATTGTTGTTCGACTTCTTGTTCGTCGGCTTCATTTTGTTTATAAAAATCATAGAGTATTTGCAACTCGTCAAAAGCTTCTTGAGCCGTTTCATAATCTTCTATCCATTTTTTTTGAGAGCGGATATTTTTCATTACTTTTCGGGCTTCATCGGGCTTGGTCCAAAAATCGGGATTTCCGGTTTTTTCTTCTTCGTTTTGAACTTCAATTTTTTTGCCGGCTATGTCAAAGATAGTGGTTTAAAGCGGTGAGACGTTTTTGTAAATCTTTGAGTTGTTCTTGTGTTATCATAGATTTTTATTTGAATTATGACAAAAATACTACATTAAATTTTTATTATTAAATTTTTCTTTATATTTTGCCGTTCAAATACCGAGATTATGAGTAAAAAAATTAAAATTGAAATGGAATTTCCCATACATGCTTCTCCGAGCATGATTTTTCAATATTTGACAACTCCTAGCGGCTTAAGCGGTTGGTTTGCCGACGATGTAAATTCGAGAGGCAAATTTTATACTTTTATTTGGGACGATACTGAAGAAAAAGCTAAGGTTGCCGCCAAAAAAGACAATGAAAGGGTTAAATACAAATGGTTAGACGAAAATGATGAGGAAACCGGCACGTATATCGAGTTTAAAATAGTAGTTGATGAACTCACAAAAGACGTTTCATTGCTGGTTACCGATTTTTGTGATGAAGACGAAGAGGAAGAAACCCGAATGTTGTGGGAAAATCAAATAGGCGATTTGAAACACATCATCGGTGCTTTGTAAATGGTTTTGCATTGAATAGATATTTAAAAATCCCGATGATTTTTCACCGGGATTTTTTTGTTGTAAATTTAATTATGATGTTTGTGTGTCCTTGCCCTGTTTTTGTATCGGCATACCAATTAGTCTAATTTATCAATTAGTTGGAAATAAATCTGTATAATACACCTTCACCGGTTGCAATACCGAAATCACTTCCTTTAAAAGCTACAAAATTGATATGTTGATCTTCGGTAGGGGTGGTAACTTCATACAGGGGTTTCCACGAATTGCCGTCATTGTCGGAAAAATACATTGCCGGTTGGTATTTTGCCGAAGAATTTATGGCATAAGCTCCATTGTCGGCGATGGCTACATCAAATAAGCTGGTTGTGTCAAACGCCAATTTGTTATCCACTTCCAGAATATTCCATGTATTGCCTGCGTCATTGGAAACAGCCGAAAAGGCAGATAAATAATCGGAATTATCACCACCTGTAAGCCATATTTTATTACCGGAAATAGCGCCGCCTTCCACTTGAAAGTTGTTGTTGCCACCAAACCAATCGGAAGGTGCCGGAATGGCAACACCCTGCCAGTTAAGACCGTTATTGCTGCTTAATTGTATATATTGCAAATCTGTGGCATCTTCTTCCATGCCGTAAATCAACCCGTTGGCAGCGTCAAATTTTATTTCGTATAAAAGTTGACTCGAATTGGGCATAACATCTGTATATTGTATAATGTCATTATCAGTTAAACTGACACGGAATACTTTGTTGTTGCCGTTTATATCGGGTGATGTTACTTGATATTCACCTGCCATTTGACTGAATGCCACATCATAAGCATCATAAAACAAAGATGCACCGGTGGCGGGATCCGTTACCAAAAAATAACTGTTGCCTCCGTCAAAAGTTTTGTAAACCTTTCCTACGTCTGCAATTGCCACTCCGGTATTTTCGTTGTAAAAAGCTATTTTTTCTATTGACAAACTGTTGTTTACTATTTGCCAAGTGGCGCCTTTGTCGGTGGTTTTGAGCAAAAACTTGGTTCCGTTAGAATTATAACCCGCTATCCAACCGGTGTGGTCGTTTAACAAAAATACATCGTTGATATAGTAATCATCACCGCCTGTTAAGGTTGAAATATCGATTTCTTCCCAACGAGGATTGACAATATTTACGGTAATTTCGTCACGGGCTTCTATGGTTCCGTCGTTTACCATTTCTACTTTTAAGGTATGGTTACCAAGACTTAATCCGGTAACATTCCACTCAAATGCATAGTTGTTGTAATAGATGTTGTCGATATTGTTTACATCGATTTCGGAAAGATTAACTTCTTGATTGTCAATATAAAAATGTTTTTCATAATCGTAGTAAGACATATTATCATCCGGTTCGATGCACAACATGACTTTGCTGCCCAGTGCCACTTCATAATTGTCAATAGGATTGGTAAACTTTAAACTGTATTGAAGGTCTTCGACCAATTGGTCATCTTCGTTATTGTCTTTTTTGCAAGCCGTAAAAAATATTGCGGCTGACATAATAAATACAAGTGTTTTTTTCATGTTTTATTTTTTTTGTGTTTAAATAGTCATTACTTTTTATACACAACAAAATTTAAGTCAGTGTCTTGTCTGTTACCCGATAAATTCCACGAGTTGATATAAAAATATCCGTCAAACATTTGAAAAGTTAATAATTCGGGACTTGAACTTGCATAAGCATTTGCAACTACGATATATTGATTACGAGCAATTCCTGTTTCGGTAAAAGTAACTTTATATTGTCCGGTTGCTATTTTTGAAACCGTAAAACCATCAGACGATCTGGAGTGAACAATCATATCTCCGGTTGTAGTTATAAATCCGTAGATATAAGCTTTCATGTCGGCATCGCCACTGATTGGAGCGGTTAATTTATCTTCAACATTCAGGTTACCGGTTTTTACGTTTACATCACCTACAAAATAGCCGGCATATACATCGGGAGCGTCTTTGGTTGCTTCGGCATATACGGCATAATGTGAACCGCCGGCGTCTTCATCAATTCTAGAATATACGCCGTATTTTATTCCCGAACCGGTTCCCGTTAAACTGTTATAACTACCATAATGTAAACCATCTCCAGTATTATTAACAAAATTTATTTCGGCAAATTGTGCTCCACTACCACTTCCGCTTAAAGAGTTTCTTATACCGTAATGTATTCCTGTTCCGTTACCTGATAATGAATTAACAATTCCATAATGGTATGTATTGTTTGAATTATTAATTTTATTATATATACCATATTGATTACCGCTTCCGCTTCCTCCTAAAACATTATAAACTGCATAATGTTTTCCCGAACCTGAACCGTATAATTCATTAGTTATTCCGTAATGTTTTTCATCTCCGCTATTACTTATATAGTTTGAAGTACCGTATTGTTTTCCGGCACCGGTACCTTGTAAATTATTATAAGTTCCGTAATGACTACCCAAACCGGTGTTGGCAATAAAATTTGAAATACCATATTGACCTCCGTTACCGGTTCCTGAAATTATATTTGATATTCCAGAATGTTGTCCATTTCCTGTACCACTTTGTACATTTGCAATACCATAAGAATCATCGTTATTATCTATTCTTCTTTGTATTCTTAAAGATGATTCGTCAGCACCATAAGATGAAAAAACGCTTCCGATAATCATATTTCCTTGGTGTTGAATATTATCTGTATAAGAAGTAGCTGTATTTGATGTTCCTTCTATACGAAAGACATCGGGTGTATTAGATAAATCGTTATAATCACCGCTAAAATCGTCGGAGGCATCGGTATCCCAAGCGCTTACATCTTGCCAAGTGCCTTTACCGTTGGCATCGCTGGTAAATATTTTTCCGGCACCTTGACTTCCGTCTTTTACCGCCAGACTTCCGTTTACCGTTAATTCGGAAGATGAAAAATCGCCGTAAATAAGAGGTGTGGAAGTATTGCTATTGGCGATATAAAGTTTATTATCTCCGGTTTCGCTGTATCCGGCATAATATCCCAGAAAGACATTTCCGCTACCGGTACTATTATAACCTGCAGCACGTCCGATAGCCACATTGGAGCTTCCGTTAAGATTGTTAAAAAGCGCATGTGAACCCAGTCCGATATTACTTGTTCCGTCGGTATTTTTTTCCAAAGAAGATACGCCTATTCCAATGTTTTTTTCTCCGGTTGTATTGTTTTTTAAGACAAAACTTCCCATTGCAATATTTCCCAACCCGGTAGTTGTATGGTAGAGTGTTTGATACCCAATTGCCGTATTGTCGTATCCTGAGGTATTTTCATTCAAAGAATAGTTGCCAATACCTAAATTGCGGTTAGCAGTACCGTCATCATTAATACCGGAGTTGGAACCGATAAATATGGAATTATCACTTATTTGAACATCGGACAAATCGTTGAGCTCGGTTACATCGTCGGAAGCGTCGGTATCCCAGCCGTTAAAAGTTACATTATTTCCGTTGGAAATACTCAATTGGTTTCCGCTAAGCGAAAGATTTTGTAATTCGTTGGTGGCATCGTGGTCGGCGTCATCGACGTCATCGCCGTCGGCTAAATCTGCCGGTATGTTGTTGATGTTGTTGTAATCTACACTACCGGCTTTTTTGGCAAAATATGCCGAAGGAACAAATTTCAAATCACTATCACTGAGTAATTGGTAGCCGTTTCCGTTGATATTTACTTCGACTTTTAAATTATAGGAGTGCGAAAAACCCACATCTTCAAAAGTTGCGGCTACGCCACCTATTTTGGTTCCTTCGCCGATATAGGCAACTACAATTCCGTTGGCATCGGTGGTAAGTCCGGTATGTTCTTCTTGCCAGATAACCAAAGGACGACTGTTTGAAATGGTAAACTTGATATCTACCGGCGTATTGGCAAGCACATTGCCATTGTCGGTTATAAGGGCTTTGTAATTAAATCCGGTTTGCGCAAAAGCCATTCCGGTAATCAAAACAGTGAGAATAAAAAAAAGTGATTTTTTCATGATACTATATTTTTTATTTAAACAAAGTTTTCATTTAATTATATTTTACCTCAAAAGAACCTTGTGCATGTCTGCTTGTTTGGGTGGTATTGTCTGTAAAATCGAGAGAAAAATTCCCTTTAACGATACGGTTTGCCGTGTCGTGGGTCGTAACGGTTAAACTTTTGTTTGATACATTGGTAACAGTTGCAAAGACAGTTTGCCCGTTTACACCGTGACTGATTAAAAAATTCGATGTATAAGTTCCGTTTGCTATTGATGAATCCATTGTAAGTTGAATATCACCGTCGGTTGTATTATCGGACACTCCAATGATTAATTTGTCATTGATGGTCATTGCCGAAAAATTATCTTTGTATATTGTTTCGGAATTATTATCAATTTTCATTTTTATGTAGTTTGATGCTACTTCTTCTTGATTGGTTTCGTCTTCTTTTTTGCATGCGGTAAATAAAAAGCCTATTACTAATAATCCGATGCTAAATTTAAGTAAGTTGTTGTTTTTCATAATTTTTCACTTTGTTTTTATTGATTATTTTTTTTTAGTTTATCCCAAGTATGCTTGATTTCTTCATCGCTGATATCGGGGCTTAAAAACCGCATGGCTGATTTAAATTCGTTATAAGTATGCTTTTCGGGGTGTTCGATAATTTCGATAGCTTGAATCGGATTGGTTATTTTGGTTTTATCAACCGGTGTTACCGGCACTTGTTTGCCGTCGTTTTTGTGCATTTGGTTATAAGCTTGTTGAATTTCATTTTCGGGTAAATATATTTCACCGTTATTGGTTACATAACTTTTGTATTCACTATAAGACATATTTTTTAGTTTTTGAATTTGAACGTTTAACGCCTGCATTCCTTGTTCTTTTTTATCATCGGCTTCATTTATCATGGCTTCCATTTGTTTTTGCCAATCGGCATTGGTATTAATTGATGTTTTTTGGGCCTTGGAAGCTTTGATATACCAATTGACTACCTTGTAAGCTTTTTCTCTATCTTCGGTTGACATTTCGGGATATAGTTGATTAACAAACTCATTAAACTTAGCTTTTTTTAACGATTCGGGTGCGCCGTTGTCAAATTGTTCATCAAATGAAATAAGTATTTGAACAGCTTGCATAGTTTGTTCGGGGTTCAATTGGTTGTTGTTATTTTGAGCCTTTGTTATAGCGGCTTGTAACAGGATAATGATGATGATAATTGTCTTTTTCATTATTTTTCTTTTTTTTTAAGATACATCTATGGGGTATATATCAGCTTGGGCGTGTGGATACGCCAATTGGGGCGTCTTTACAGAGCCGATCCTAATCACCGTTCCATTGATATAATATATAATTAGAGATGTCGTTATTTTGAATAATGATTTTGGCATAAACTCCGGGCATACTATTAATCATCCAATACTTGATTTTAGTATCTCCGTCAAAACCTTCCACTACGGTGCAATCGTATTCTTTTCCACCTATATTAAGGGTTTCAAAGTTATTTACCACCCGAAACGGGGCTATGTCTTTTTGAGGAAAAAAACGATTGTAAGCGTTTTGCAAAAAAGCTTTTCGCTGTTCACCAGTTTTTATATAATCGTCATTTTTTAGCAAATAATAAGTAAAATTTATTTCTTTCTTTTGTTGATTTACATTAATTTTAACTTCAATTCGGTTGCTTATAAATGTATGCACGCTGTTTTCAAAAACTTTTTGTGTGTATGACAAACTTTTGATCGAAGACAAATATCCGAAAAGAGCTTCGTCGCTCCACGGCAAATCATAAATATCTGTTTGATTTTTTTCAACCTGTTCATAGGTAAAATCGAGTGTTTCTTGTGGTTTTTCTATCCGTGGCAAACGGTGAAGTCGGTATAAAGTGCCATTGTGTTTAAATTGCAACGACCGATCGGTTATTTCAATCAAAGTGTTTTTGCCTTCCGGACCGTTTAAATCGCCGTGGATTACAATTGCTTTTTGGTCGGGTACATATAGCCACTGCGCATTAGATATCATATTACCATTGTCAAAACTGACCAATTGCGTAACCGAATCGTCGGGGTAAAATTCAATAACTCCGGTATCATTTCCTTCCATTTGCCAAACGCCCAATAGCCGGTGATAGACGGTATCTTTTTTGATTTGGTCGAGATTATAAGCGGTTAAATAATATTTTTCTTGATTTTTTTGATATACCAATTGCTTGTTTTTCAACGACAAAATTGTAGCTTCTCCCGATAATTTGGGGTCTATATCCGATTGAAAATAGAGCCTGTTGCCGTCTTGTCGCCAAGCGGCTACTTTATAATCTCTTATCAACATTTCTCCGTTTTTGTTAAATCGGACTGTCAGATAAGGATTTTTTGACTCTTTGGAACTCTCAATTCGGGTAAGCAACCAATTGCCTTGTATATTTTGGGTCAATCCTATCCGAAAAAAAATAAGACCGAACAACAAAAAAATATGTTTCATCAGATTGTTTTTAATATTGATAATAAAACCGCCTCAATAGATTATAAACTTACCTCTATTCACGACAAAAGTCTTTGATTTTTTGACAATTTTTTTGAGGCGGTTTTATTTTGAACAGATTAAAATTTGACAAACTCAACACGTCTGTTATTGGCTTTACCTTCGGGCGTATTATTATTATCGATGGGTTTGCTTTCGCCCCAGCCGGTATATTTTAGTCGTGATTTGTCAATACCCATGCCAATGAGTTTGTTCATCACGGTTTTGGCACGTTCTTTTGACAATTTTAAATTGAAAGCTTCGTCGCCGTCGCTATCGGTATGACCTTCAACGCTAAAACGCAAGTTCGGTTGTTTTTTCATCAGCCTATAAATACGGTTGATAGGTCCCATACTTTCGGGTTTAAGCGTAGCTTTATTGACGTCGAATTTGATACCGTTGACGATGATTTTACCGTCGGTCATCACGCGTTTATAGTATTTGACGCCGCCTTTGGCAATACGGAAATTCTTTATGTATCCGAAAACTTTATCGGCGGCATAACCATCTACTTCGAGTGTTACGCCGGTGGGATTAAAACCTATATGCGGAATGTTTACCAAACGTTGGTCGTCCATATAAGCTTTGAGCTTGTCTTTGGTAACCGCAATGGCAAAATGCCGCCAACCGCCTTTGGGTTTATCGGGTTTGTAATCGCTGCCACTGTCTTTATATCTAATACCATAATAATAAAAAGTGATATCTTGTCCAATTCGTTTTTGGTTTTTTGAATCGTAAAAGCTAATCCATACTCTTCTGGGGTCTTCCGGTTGATAATATGCGTCAAATTCTATGGTATATACTTCGGGCAAATAATCTTCTTTGCTGTTTTTTAAGTAAGGGACTATTTCGCCGCCATGCGGAAAGACGATAACCATATTGCCGTCCACTTCGGCTATTTCGGCGTTGCCTTCTTTTAAGTCCCAACGACTGGGAAATTCGCCTACTTCTTCGTCGTCTGCGGGACCGTCTTCAAATATGACCGTGTCGCCGGGGACAAAATCATAACGGCTCCAAACCAGTTTAGG
>JAMONO010000088.1 GCA_027065715.1 Flavobacteriales bacterium | reverse complement strand
TGAATTAAACACTTACGGTAAATCTGAGCATGTCCGGTATATTTTGTTTTCTATTTCTTATGCCAAATTAATGTTTCCAAAAACATAAGAAAAATATGTAAGAATATTAATCCAATCACAATAGCAATATTTTTGATATGGATTTCATTTTTTTAATTGATGGCAACGATTACGTATATACTTTGGCAGCCTTTCTCTTAAAATTTATATTTTAGTCCGCCTATAATATAACCGCCGATTGTAGCTGTCTTTCTTTCTTCTAAATAGTTATCAAAAACACTATTCTCGATAATATAATTGTTATTAAAATTTAACAAATCATTAGCCTTGACATAAAATAACCACTTTTTGTTTTTTGATTTGTATTTCAAATAAGGCGATATTGTTACAAATGATTGTTCAAAATTTGTTGAATTATATTCCATTATTGAGTTATCTATTGATAAATAAAGGTTCTTATACGTGAAATATATATTTAAAAAGATTTTGTTTTGCTTTAACTTCTCTTTAATACTAACATTCTCACTTGTCAATTGATTATCTTGCCATTCATAACCAAACTCAAAATTAAAGATTGATTTTTTATAGTTGCTGGCTATTTGTATGCCACCGGTTATATTTTGGGTTTGGTATTTGTTTGGTGCATTTTCGATGTAATTATGTGAATTGGCTAGGGATAATGTGCTTTTAAATCTTAAATTATATGGAATTTTACTAAATTTTTTGTCAAATAAAAAGTATGAATTAAATTTATTATCATCATTTGTTGTGGTAAAATAATTTGTGTTGTATTCCGTGTGGTATATTGTATTTTTCGTTATTAGGTTTTTGCTTGTGATGTAATAACTACCCAAACTTATTAAGGTTCCCGAAAATAAATCATATATAAAGTAATTCAAAGCATAATTATTGTTTAATGTGATTGTATTTGGTTTTACATCAAGATTATCAAATATTGTATTATAGTTACCGATATAGCTTTCATTTACAAAATTATTTACTTTTGGAAGTTTGATGTTTCTGTTATACGTCAATGATAAATTATGTGTTTTTTTGAAGTTAAATTTTACTTTCAGATTCGGTAAAAGGTATGTTTCATCATATTCCTTGTTGATTTTAAAAAAACTGTAATTTGTTCCAAGTTTAAAGTAAATAAATTTGTTTGAATGATTAAATAAATCAAAACCTATGACATTTTGATACACATTATATCCTAAGTCATTACTAAAATAACTATTTTGTGTATTTGACTTAAATGATTTTTCCGTATAAACAGCGTTGTATTTGGCTCTAATAGATAATTGATTATTTACTTTTCTTTGCAAGTAGGTATTAATCCCAATATTGCTTTGACTATTTTCTATGGTTTGTTCGGCAGAAAAATTATCATTAATAAAAGATAAATTAAGAAATTCATCATTTGACTTTATTGACATATTTTCATCCTTGTTATTACTGCTTTGGAATAATGAAATTGAAAGCAAGTTTTTTTTAATAATTCGTTTGAGATTAAATAAATGACTGAATGTGAGGTTGTTATTTTCTTTTGATGTTTTGTAATATTGTGTAGTGAAATTATCATTACCTGTAAATTGGTTATTTTGAGGCGATATGCTTAATGTATATTCAAATATCGATTTATTTGATGGCTTGTAAATGGCATCTATAAAAGAATTGTTGATAAACAATTTTTTTTCGGATACATTGGTTAGGTTATAAGTAACATCTTGATTGTTTAGGAAATAAGTTTGTTTTGTAAATAATTCATCAGAAATTTCAGATTTATCAAAAATGATATAGCTGTTTAGTTTAAATTTTTTGGAAGGATTATATGAAAAATTTAATGCCGAAAAGTGCTCGTTTTTTTCTTTGTTGTTATTTTTAGCAAACAAATACGATGGTAAATCATCTCCCGAAATGGTAGCTGTATTTGAATTGTCCGATAAAAATTTGTTTATCCCGCCTTGAAAATTGATATAATCTTGAATGGATAATGTTTGATTGGCTATATTGTTTGACGAAGCAATAAAAAACAAATTAGTTTTATTTTTAAAAGAATATAAATTTGCGTTAACTTCATATTTGCTGTTGTATCCGCCCCCCAACAAGAAATTACCTTTTATTTTACCTTTATAATCTTTGTCAATTTCAATATTCATTGCTGTTTTATTAGCATTATCTTGATTGTCAATATCAGAAAATTCGCTGTAATTCTGCAATAAAGAAATTCCTTTTACCATTTCAGCACTTATATTTTCCGTTGCCAATTGATGTTGGTCGCCAAAAAATTCTTTACCATTGATTAAAAGTTTATCAATGGTTTTTCCATTAGCTTTGATTTTTCCATTCTCGTCAATTTCAACACCGGGCAATTTTTTCAATACTTCTTTTAAATTCTCTTCATTGCCGTTTGTCAGATGTTTGATATTATACTTTATGGTATCATTTTTTACAATTGCATCCAATGACTTTGCTTTGATTACTACTTCTTTTAGACTTGC
Source organism: Flavobacteriales bacterium (assembly GCA_027065715.1). Taxonomy (GTDB): domain Bacteria; phylum Bacteroidota; class Bacteroidia; order Flavobacteriales; family Flavobacteriaceae; genus WGBX01. The sequence continues at coordinate 6,861 of JAMONO010000088.1, read as the reverse complement.
AACGTCTTCTTGCAAAGTAAAATTTATTATTTCACTTTTTGTAATATTTTTTTTTAATGAAACGGGTTTATAACCGAGATAACTCACTTTAAATATGAAAATGCCATTGGGCAATTCCAATTGATATTTTCCATTATCATCACTAATAGCATAGGCAAGCAATTTTGTTTCATTTTCATCATAAACCATTACATTGGCAAAGGATAAAACATCCTTTTGTGATGATGTTATTTTGCCACTAATTTGATTTTGTGAAAATGAAACAAAATGCACAAAAAATATGATAATAAATGATATTTTACATTTTAATAACTTGAACACCATTTTGTTTGCCACCTGTTAAACGCTTAATTTTTTCTTCTTTGATTTTATCAAACTCTTTTTGTGTTAGTTTTTTTCCTTTTGTGGGTCTATTTATTTCAATATTTTCTTTTGAGAATGATATATTTACAGCTTCAATGATAAGTGTACCTGTTTCAAGTTTAAGAATTAATCCCGGTAATCCATAATATTTACGAGGTCCTTCGTTAGCCGGTATCTCGGAAGTAAACCAAGCAATGATTTTATTTTTGCCGTCGTTTAATACAGCTTTTTTGCATAAATAATCACCTATTTTTTGTGTTTCATTGGTAATTTTCCAATCATATTGAGGTAAGCTATCTTCTATTAAAAAGGTGCGGGACATAAATTCCGTTTGATTGGTATATGTTTTGTCTTTATGATTTTTATACATCACGTATTCTCCACCGCTTCCGCCGATTACTGTAACACTATTATTATCATTACCGGCATCTTGGCTATTTTTATCACTTTTCTTATAAATTGAAATTCCATTACTTGAAATAAGCTCATAATATTTCGGTTTCCCTGTTTTTTCTATAATCATTTGTTTTATCATAGGGTTATCAATGGATTTTAGTTTTTCTGTTAAATCCATTTTTTCGCTATAAGTAACTTTAAGGGTTTGAGCCTTACATGACATAAGTGTAAATAAGGTCACTAACGTTATAGTAATCTGTTTCATAATGGTTTTATTTTTAAAATATTAATAAGTTAGCAAATAGGTAAGCCTTTTATAGCTCACAATCTTATTATGTAGCAAATTTACTTGTTCAGGGAAGAAAAATGTAAGGCAATAGGGTGGATTTTGGTACTAGTCCCTTTAATTTTTGGTTGTAATTTCGTTTCTATTTGAAATATTAAGCTTTTTGAATATGTTGTTTATGTGTGTTTTAACTGTGCTGACACTTATAAATAATTCCGAGGCAATTTCTTTATTCGTTTTACCTTGTTTTAGAAGTTCAAATATTTCAATTTCTTTTTTTGTTAGCGTTTTAGAAGTATTCTGATTTGTTGGTTTTGAAAAATAGTTAAATATAAACAAGAATACAGATAGGATAGATAACACAATACCGAAAATTAGCACATAATTTGGTTGGGAAAGTTTATTTATTTCGATGATTGTTATTTTTGTATCGCCACTATTGAAGTTATTTATCGGCTTTACGGGATTAAGAATACCATAGATAATCAAAATTATTCCAATAATGAGATTTATGAGTATGAGATAATATTTTTTTTGTTTATCATTCATTGTATTCTTTTTGGTGATGGCTAATGGCGGTGTAGGGATACGTAGCAAGCTGCTACACGCTAATGATTTATTTTACAACACCAAAGATAGCAAAAAATATTAGATTTTTTGGTTCCTACGTAAATTCAATTGAATTGCTGTAAATTAATAGAACTGATTTGTGGCTACCACGCATATATCTGTTGTCTTGGTATTACGTCTTACTACGAATTTGGGTAAAAGAAATATTTAGCCAAATAAAAAAGGTTTCGAACGAAGTGAGAAATGAGATGTTTTATAATTTAATATATTGAATAACAGCACGTTGTCATTACGAGGAGCGAGGTGCGAGCGCCGTGGCAATCTTTTGTTTTTGTGTTGTTTTATTGAATTAGATTCTTCACTTCGCTTCGCTCCGTTCAGAATAACACAACACACTTCGACAGACGCTATTACTCGTTTCAAAGGGTATATTCCAAAATATCTCCCGAAATATCAGTATGTTGGTTCATCTCCCGAAACTTCGGGATACCGGTTCGTCAATAATCAACTAAATTAACACTAAAACCAAAAAAAATCAATCAATGAGTACCTTTTGATTACCTTCCAACTTTGTTTTTATTTGATAACCGATATATTTTTGATTAAATAAAAATCAGCCCATGATACTTACTTATGGTATTCACAAAAACATTATAATAGCTTTTGATAAAAAAATCAAAATTGCAAAAATATTTATTAATGATATGAACGACAATTTGATTGAAGAACTAACTTTGACGGATGTCGATTTCAAAAATATTTATATAGATAAAGATATTGATAAAGTAAAATTGCGAATTGAGGTTGATGATTTAATTGTTCAAAAAGAAATATTATTAAACTAAAATACATTATGAAAAGCTTCCTCATTTTTTTAATTACAAATATTATTTTTTTATTTACAATACTTGATATGAAAGCCCAAGTAGGCATAAACACCGACGGCAGTCAACCCGACAACTCTGCCATGCTCGACGTAAAAAGCAATAATAAAGGTATTCTAATCCCGCGTATGACCCAAGCCCAACGCGATGCCATAAGCAATCCCGCTGACGGATTGATGATTTATCAAACGGATAATACCCCCGGGTTTTATTACTATAACGGAAGTAATTGGAACAAATTTAACGGTGCGCTGTGGATAAATGATTTGTTGGACGGTAAATCTGATGCCGACGGTACCGATAACGGTTCTTCCGTATTTCTCGGATTAAATGCCGGTGTGGTAGATGACGGCAACAACAATCAAAATAATGCTTTGGGATATGAAGCTCTTTATGCCAACCAAACAGGAAAATCAAACACCGCTGTCGGCTACCAATCTTTGCGCAGTAACCGAAGCGGAAATAATAATATCGCTATCGGTAACAGAGCTTTGTTTCATACATACGAAAACAACAATTTGATAGCCATAGGCGAATCGGCTTTGTTCAGTGCCGATTCCTTAAAAATAAATAACTTTCCTGCAACTTTCCCCAAAAATTTGATAGCCATTGGCAATAAAGCCTTAAAATCACAACATACCGGTGAGAGTAGCGTGGTAATAGGGCACAGTGCTTTGGAAAACGGAACATCGGATACCAGTATCATTGTGGGAGACAGTACATTGATAGCGGGACATTCTATAAATTCGGTTATTATCGGGAATAAGGCGCTTATGGATAATATCCATCAAGACTTTTTTCCGCATGAAAGTGTAATCATCGGTAATGAAGCACTGTATCATTTCGGAAATTGGGCATCCGGTGGAACTTACAGCGATTTATCACAAAATACCGTTATCGGATACAAAGCTTTTTACGACCTGAAATGGGCGGAACACAATGTGGCTGTCGGGCGTAATCTGGCGCAAGGTATCTATTCTGCCGGTGATAATGTAATAATTGGCGAAAATGCCATGTCTCATCAAGGGATTCCGCAAATTACGGATTCGAAATATGAATATAATGTATGTATCGGCAATCTGTCGGGGCGTTCTACTACCGATAATTTCGCCAATGTAAGTGTGGGATATGGAGCTGGTGCCTTTTTGAATAATTATAACGTAGCGGTAGGCACCAATGCTTTGGTAGGCACAACAAATATTGCCACATTAAAATCCAAAAACGTGGCAGTGGGCGGTTTTGCCCTGAATTTTTGTAACACGGACAATAATACCGCAATAGGTTACCAAGCATTACAAAATAATACAACCGGTAGTAATAACCTTGCCATTGGATACAGAGCCGGAGTAAACAGTACGGGAAGCAATAATATTTTCATAGGATTGCAAGCCGGACAAAGTGAAACCGGTAGTAATGTATTGTATATCGGAAATAGTTTTCCGGTGATAAAAGGTGATTTGGCTACGGGTGACTTAACTTTTAACGGTCAGATAAAAATCACCGGCGGAAATCCCGGCGCCGGAAAGGTATTGACATCCGATGCTAATGGATTGGCTTCTTGGCAGTTTGCCGGTGGTGCCGGTGCAATTAATGATTTAAGCGATGCCCACAGTGACGGCACTTCCGTATTTCTCGGGCAATATTCAGGCGATAACGACGACGGATATAATCAAAATACGGCGGTAGGTATCACGGCTTTGGAACAAGTAACTACGGGTATGTACAACGTGGCAATGGGCAGAAACAGCTTGCAATCAACTATCGGTGGCAATATGAACACCGCCATAGGTTATAACAGTTTGCAATCAAATGTTTCCGGAGAAAAAAATGTGGCAATCGGTTATGAAGCCGGATTTTCGTCAACAGGCAGCGGAAATGTTTTTATCGGTAATCATGCAGGTCGCTATGAAACCGGAAACAATAAATTGTACATCGCTAATTCTGTTACTTCCACCCCCTTAATCGGCGGGGATTTTTCCGTTTCGCAAGTGGATATAAACGGAACCATTAAAATTACCGGCGGAAATCCCGGCACGGGAAAGGTTTTGACTTCCGACGCTACCGGTTTGGCTTCGTGGCAAAGCATACAAACCGGAGCGCAATATATCGATGATTTATCCGATGTGGATACTTCTACTACACCACCCGCTACCGGACAAATATTGAGCTGGAACGGAACGAACTGGGTGCCTGCCAACGACAATGACACAACATATTCAGCCGGAACAGGTTTAAATTTAACGGGCACGGTGTTTTCGTTAAACAGTGGCATTGATAATTTATCAGATGTGGATACTTCTACTACACCACCCGCTACGAACCAAATATTGAGCTGGAACGGTACTAACTGGGTGCCTGCCAACGACAACGATACAACATATTCGGCAGGAACAGGTCTGGATTTAACCGGTACGGTATTTTCGCTAAACAGCGGAATTGACAACTTATCAGATGTTGATACTTCTACTACTGCACCCGCTACCAATCAAATATTGAGCTGGAACGGAACAAATTGGGTTCCGGCAAACGACAGCGATACTACCTATTCGGCCGGTACGGGATTGTCTTTAACCGGTACGGTATTTTCATTTAACGGCGGAATTAATGATTTAACCGACGGAAAAAACGACAATTCATCTCTTTTTGCAGGTATTAATGCCGGTACCAGTGACGACGGAACAAGCAATCAAAATACAGGTTTTGGTAATAGTGCTTTGATGGCTAATACTTCCGGAAACGGCAATACGGTAGTCGGTACCAATGCAATGATTACTAATACAACAGGAAGCGAAAATGTTGCCGTAGGTTTAGGAGCCTTATATAACAACACAACCGGAAATCAAAATACGGTAATCGGTAGGGGAGCAGGATTACACTCCAACGGTTCGGGAAATGTTTTTATCGGTTACAGAGCGGGAAACAGTGAAACCGGAAGCAATAAATTGTATATAGCCAATTCGGCTACAAACACGCCATTAATTGGCGGTGATTTTTCTGCGGCAAGAGTAGATATTAACGGTACAATAAGAATTACAGGCGGTTCGCCCGGAGCAGGAAAAGTATTGACTTCCGATGTTTTTGGTAATGCTTCGTGGCAAACACCTGCAAGTGGCGGTGGTGCACAACAAATTAACGATTTAACAGACGGTATTACTTCGAGTAATTCTGTTTTTTTGGGTGGTAATTCAGGTATTAATAACGCAACTTTAACGGGAAATACCGGAACGGGTAACTCGTCTTTGGCATCAAATAATTCAGGAATAAACAATTCGGCTTTTGGAGCAGGAGCAATAGCTACTATTACTGCCGGAAATAATAATACCGCCATAGGTTATTTGGCGGGAACTTTTGATGCTTCGGCTAATCCGATGACCAATGTGTCATCAAGCGTATTTGTAGGTTCCAATACCAAAGCCTTGGCAAGCGGGGATACTAACGAAATTGTAATCGGAACTAATGTAACCGGTTTGGGCAGTAATTCGGTGATTATAGGTGATGCAAACATCACCAAAACGGTTTTAAACGGTAAAGTAGGAATTGGTACTACCACACCCAAATCCGCTTTGCAAGTAAACGGAGGGATACAAGTGGCAAATGATACCGATACGGCAACTGCCGATAAAGTTGGAACCATTCGTTACAGAGCCGACAGCAATAATTCGTATGTCGAAATGTGTGTGCAGACAGGTGCAACCACTTACGCTTGGGTAATCATACACCAAGAAACCTGGTGAATTATTATTGTTTCTTTTTTATATGTGTTGTTTGTTTATGAGGTATTTCTTTGTTTGGAAATACCTCATTTTATTAACAATATAATTCAATTGATTTGTTTATTTAGTTTATATTTTACCTTTTTAAAGCAAAATGACCTTTAAATTCTTTACCGTTCTTTAAAGTTACCGTAAACCAATAATCACTTGCCGGTAAAGCCTTGTTGTTATACATTCCATCCCATTTTTCAATATTGGCATGAATCGTTGCCACCAATTTTCCATATCTGTCATAAATATGGATAAGACTTGAATCATCTAGCATGGCAGGGTTGTAAATACCCCAACTATCATTGAAGCCGTCACCGTTGGGCGTAAAAAACAGGGGATATACAAATTGATGTATAATTGTTATGGTAAAAGAAGATTGATCAAAACAGATGTCGGGTTGCATACCGGTTTCTGCGTAAATATAGATAGTTGTTGTTTCTTCGATTATATCGCCGGGGTATAAAGCTGTTCCTTGTCCCATAGGCTCGGTATAATAATCACCGTTTGTAATTGTTGGCAACTCATATTGATTGTATGCTGTTACATCGGGCAGTGTATCGACGGCGGGAACGGGATTAACGGTTACGTCAAAAGAAGT
>JAMONO010000087.1 GCA_027065715.1 Flavobacteriales bacterium | reverse complement strand
TAACATTGGAGGTGTTATAGCTCACGGTTTGGATAAAAACGGTGAGCGATACGGTTTTGAAATAGAAAATTTAACATCCGGCAAAAAACAATTACTAGCCACCCGTGAGGTCATTCCTGACAGCGAAAAGGTAGGACGATTTTATTTCTCAAAAAAAGTATTGAAACGCTGTAACGAGCAAATTGCTTTTGATTTGAATAAATTGGACATGTTGGTAATTGATGAAGTGGGTTATTTGGAATTAAAAGGAAGCGGTTGGTTTACAGTCATCGAAAAAGCCTTGCAAAAAGACCGTTTAAATATGATATTTGTAGTGCGCAAACGGATATTGGAACAAGTGCTGCGATTGTGGCAAGACCACTATATTGAAGTAGTGGATATAAAAGACACAAAACCGGAAGATTTGTTAAAAAAAATAAGGAAAGAATGATTTTTATTAGTAAATTCAACAATTTTTTGTGTATTTTTACTATCAACTAATTATTTGAAATCAGAATGAAAACAAATATATTTTTATTGGCAGTATTGTTTTTGGTAAGTTGTCAAACAACCAAAAATACCCAACAAGAAACAGAACCTTTGACGCAAAAGGAAGCAAAAAAATCGGTTCAAATTTACGGTTACAATTTTTTAATTCCCGAATCTTACATTAAAATCATTGATGATGTAAAAGCCGAAGATTTGAAAGGTAACATCAGAAGCAGAGAAACCGCTTATGAAGACCCGTCCAAAAAAGCAACGATTCATATTATTTTAAGACCGGCTCCTTATGGCAAAACCACTTATGATTACTACTTGAAATTGAGTTATGAAAAAAAAGCCGTCTTAACCGAAATTAGCGGCATACAAGCAATTCGGTTTGTCGAAAATATAAAAACCGACGGTAAAGGACATCCGTTGTCTAATCCGATTATCAGAGAAAAATATTTTATTTTGAATTCCGACCAATCTTGCTTGGAAATAGATTTGAATCGCTATCAAAATGATATGATTTCGGCAAAAATGTTTAAACAATTTATTAAGTATATACAACGATGAAAAAAATTACATTCTTATTGTTTTTTCTGGCATCAATAGTTCATTCGCAAACCCCTTTGGGAATTGACGTTTCACATCATCAAGGCACTATTAACTGGAATTTGGTGGCAAATGACGGAAAAGTTTTTGCTTTTGTTAAAGCTACCGAAGGTTTTACCTACGATGATCCCAATTTTCAAACTTATATGACCAATGGTGTCAATGCCGGAGTTATAATGGGTGCTTATCATTTTGCCCGTCCCGATAATAATTCGGCAACCGACGAAGCCAACCATTTTGTCAGTGTTGCGGGCAATTTTATAGGAAACGGTTTTTTGCCACCTGTATTGGATTTTGAAGACCCCAATGCCAATACTCATTTGGATCAGATTTATTCGTCGCAATATTTGACCAACTGGGTTCAAACTTGGATGAACAGAGTAGAAGCCTTGACCGGTGTTCGCCCTGTAATTTATTTGAGTTCTCATTATGCCAATTTTTTAAACGCTTCGTTAAACGTCTATCCTTTGTGGATAGCCAAACCCGGAACCGCTCCCAATACACCGCCCAATGATATTGGCAATTGGAATGATTGGTTGTTTAAACAATATTCGTGGAATGGTAGTGTAAACGGTATTTCTGGCAATGTCGATTTGGATAGTTACCACGGCACAACTTCCGATTTCAACGATATGATTAATCATTTGGGCATTACCGATTATTGGCAAAATCAATTTAGTGTTTATCCAAATCCGGTTTCCGATAAATTGTTTTTGCTGTATAACGAACAAAACATCAACATTCAAAAGGTAGAAATTTTTGATATAAACGGACGTTTGTTAAAGAGTCAAAAAATCAATGAAAAACTGTTGGATTTATCTAATTTGCAAGACGGCTTGTATTGGATTAAATTTTGGTTTACCAATCAAAAAACCAAAACTTTTAAAATCTTAAAACGTTTGTAGTTTTTTTGGTATATACTTTTGGGTAGATATACTTTTTGCAATAAAGATAATCTGTTGTTATACAGAATATTATATGTTGATGTCTATTATTCGGATCGAAGTGATGCGGCGTTGTATCATTTGAGTGCAACAAAGTATATTATCCTTAATCGTTATGGAATTCATATGATTAGCTACTTGTGTTTTAGATCCTTTTCTATTTGTTGGAATCATTTATCTAAGTCTTTACTATTTATTTTTGTTATTTTGTAACGTTTATTGTTTATCGAATCAAAATTAACAAGTTTAAGATATTCCGTAACAATACTTTCGTCGATTGTTATTTTACCGCTGTCGTTCCAATGTCTGTCTTGTCCGTTTTTTTTAACTCCCGATATCCAATATTCTTCACCGGTTTCAATATCGCGATAATTGCCATGGAGCCCACCCTTTTTATTTTTTTTAGTTTTTTACGGTTAAAGTATATTGTTTTTCTCGATTTTGAATAAGTTATTTTTGCAATCCATGCCGGACCATTGTCGTCATATCCTGTTTTTAATTCAATATATCTTATACTATGTTTCATCGGTTTTATTGTTATAGTTCCACAGCAAATTTAATGGAATTTGCGGTTAGTTGTTAGCGCTAATTGGCGGTTGGACATTCAACCATATATGTTGTTTAGGTATGGCGTCTTACGGAGTTGGCGAAAGAAATCTTTTGTTAAATAGACAGATATTTCTCACTTCGTTCGAAATGACACACTTTGTTATTTAATATATTGATTAACAGTATGTTGTCATTGCGAGGGGCGCGGCACGAGCGCCGTGGCAATCTTTTGTTTTGTTTAATGATTTAGATTCTTCACTTCGCTGTCGCTCCGTTCTGAATGACAACACACTTCGCTCCGTTTTGAATGACAGGCTTCGGTGGGTGTTATTACCCCGTTTTAATCGGCATCTTCCCAAACATCGTGTCGTCAAATAAAATAACATAGAATCATTCTTATTAATTGACAAACAAATTATCTTCAAAATACCGGTAATATTTTTTTTATGATTTTAAGTATTACCGGTATAGTGTGTGATAAAGCAAATATGATATTAAATAATTGAAGTAATTTATTAAAATCTTCCGCCTTTATGTTCTTCTTGCCAACGTTCTAATTCGTCCCATTTGCCTTGTGCGGCTAAGCCGGCTTGAAAGGGCCAACTTTCGGGATTGTGAACTCTAAAACGTGGACCGGCATTGTCTAAAATGATTTGTATGGCTTTAACTTCGGTTTTTGATAGTGCGTCCCATGTATATATGCCTTCGGCATAGAGCAATTGTTCTATTTTGGGACCGATACCTTCAATTTTTTTCAAATCGTTTTTGATGGTTTCTTTGTTTTCGGGCATTAAAATTTCTTGACGGGATTTTGTTTTTGGAGTTTGGCTCGAAATAAGAGCTTTACATTTTTTTAGTTCTTCTTTTACATTGACATATTTTTGATACAACTCATCGTATGACAATTGGTCGTTGTCATCTTTCGATAAAAAATATCGAAGTAAGTAGCCCAGTATAAAAGCTACCAGCAACATTATTATAATTTCTGTTGTAGCTGTTCCTTTTCCATAAGAATCAGCTGCGCTGAAAAGTCCGCTTACTAATATACTCATAGTTTGTTATTTTTTAATGATTTCAATTTCTACTCTTCTGTTTTTTTGCCGTCCTTTTATGGTATTGTTATCGGCAATGGGGTTATTTTCTCCTTCCGATTTTACAGTTATATTATTTGGATTTACCCCTTTGTTTACCAAAACTTTTTGTATGCGTTGGGCACGCAACAATCCTAATTTTTGATTGTGTCGGGCATCTCCGGTATTATCGGTATATCCGGTTATGATTGCACGATAATTCGGATTTTTTTTCAAATAAGCTGCCAATTCATTTAGATAATTTATTATGGCTTTATTTTTTATCTCACGGGTTGAATTTACAGGAAAATATATCAGGGTTTTACCGTTTATTTCTTTTACATTGTTATTGAAAGTAATCCAATGTATTCTGTTTTTATAAGCATTGATAATATCCGGTGCTTGCTGACCTTCGAGTTTTCCTTGTGTTAAAATTAGTGAGGTATCCAAAAATTTTGTAAACAATTTTTTGACGGCTTCGGCACGTGCCAATCCCAAATTGTCGTAAGTTGTAGGATTGTGTTCATCTTGATAATAAGGTGCTTCAATACGCAATTTTTTACCTTCGGCTTTGAGTTGAGCAATAGATTTTATTTCTGCCGTCCATTCTTCTTGATTGTTGATTTGAGGTTGGACTTCATTTTTGTTGTAGTAGAGCAAATCTTTTGGGGTAATTTTTGTTATCGGTTGTTTTTTTACGGGTTCTTGTTGTAGGACACTCGAAGGGTTTTGAGTGGCACAAAAACCTTTGATTTTGCAAACATACCAATATGTGCTGCCGGCACTCCAAACCAAAAAGGCCAATATAACACCTATACTTTTGGATTTCATAATGTTCGGTTTATTATTTATTGAGTAAATATAATAAACTTTTGTGAAATATGGTGTATTATTGGCTTATTTTTTGTCAAAATGACATGTTTTGTTGTAAAAAACCATCGATTTTAAAAATATTTGTGAATATTTTTTGTTGTTTAGTATTAAAAATTTATTTCAAATTCCGTCCAATTGTTTTGAGAAGTTACATTTATTTTCAGGTCTAAGATTTCGCATAATCTTTTTACAATGGATAGTCCCAATCCCGTGCCTTTTATATGTGGTTTTTGGTGTGCGTTTGCTCTATAAAAACGTTCAAATATATTGTTTAGTTCGGTATCGGGAATGGTTTCGCCGCTATTGCCTATTTTGATAAATCTGTCGCCCAAAACTATACGAATGGTGCCGTTTTGCGGGGTATATTTTATGGCATTGGCTATTAAGTTATCCAAAATAATGTGCAGTAAATAAGCATCGGTTCGGACGCTTGTCAAATTTTGTATTTCAAATTTGAAACGAATATTTTTGTTTTCGATTTGCCATAATTTTTTTTGAACAATTTGTTCGATAATTTCGTCGAGTGATACATTTTTTATATCAACGGCTTTTTGCTGACTTTCAAATCGTGCCAACAGAAGCAATTGGTCTGTCAAATGAGACATTCGGTCAATTTCTTTTACGCACTTACTTATTTTATTGCTGTATTCTTCGGCTGTTCTCGGTTTTCGGAGCAGAACCTCTATATTTCCTTTCATTACTTGCAGTGGAGTTTTGAGTTCGTGGGCGGCGTCCGAAGTAAATTGTTTTTCGCGTTCAATGGCTTTTTCAATTCGGTCCAGAAGCCGGTTAATGGTTTTCGCCAACAGGTATAGTTCGTCTTTGTGTTCGGGCAGTTGAATTCGTTTTTGCAAATTGGATTGGGTTATTAAATTGGCTGTTTCGGTTATGTTTTTAACAGGTTTAATACTGCGTCCTGCAATATATCGTGCCCAAAAGAAAAGTAAGACCAATACGGTCGGAAAGGCTACCAGCAAAGTTTTTTTGAGTTTTTGCATAATCCAGCGGGCATTTTGATGCGACATGCCAACGATGAGATAACCGTAACTTTTGTTGTTTTTAATAATTTGTTTTTGGTATTGCCGAATAGGAATACTATCTAATCTGTAACTCGAAAAATCTTGATTTTTGTTTGGATAAAAACGCAAGCGTTTATTTTTTAGGTTGGGCGATTTTTCAATTACATTCCCCTTATTATCAACTATTTCGACAAATACCGGATTGATTTCGAGCATTTGGTGTTCGCGTTCCATCCAAGCATTTTGGTTAAAGTGTAAGGTGTCATTTTTTATAACAATATCACTTTGATGTTTACCTACTTCGCTGATGAGATATTCGTCCAGTTGTTTAAATACGTTTTGTTTGACCGTAAATATGATAAACAACAACAACAATCCGATAATGGTTGCCGTGCTTATTAGATACAAACTTGCCAAACGTTCTTTAAAATTTAATTTCATTGTTTGTTGATAAAAATATACATCAAAAAAATATTGGGTTCTTGTATGCGGGACAAAATCAATTTAGTCTTTTACGATATATCCTACGCCCCGAACCGTTTCTATAATATTGACATCTTTGACCGATTTGATTTTTTTTCGCAATGAATTGATGTAAACATCAATAACACCGCTGTCATAGTCAAAATGAATATCCCAAACCTTGTCGAGTATTTCGTCGCGTGTGCAAACTTTGTTTTTGTTTTGCAATAAATACGAAAGCAGGTCGAATTCTTTTTGGGTAAGATGTATTTCACGGTTATCAATTTTGACTTCTCTTTTGTCTTTGTCTATTTTTATTCCTTCGTGGCTTAATATATGATTGATTTTGGATTGAGGTTTGCGCAATTGAACTTTGATACGTTCCAAAAGTTCGTCAAAACTAAATGGTTTTTTCAAATAATCGTTGGCACCGCTCCGTAGTCCCAATATGGTATCTTGCACGGTATCTTTTGCCGTAAGAAAAATAACGGGTGTTTGATTTCCGGCTTCTCTAAGTTTTCGGGTAACTTCAATACCTTGAATTTTGGGCAACATCCAATCCATTAAGATGACATCAAACGAATTGTTCATTGCTTTTTGCAATCCTTTTTCGCCGTCCGAAGCAAGACTTATTTCATATCCTTCTTCACTTAAACCTTCTTTTAGAAAATCGCTGATGCCTTTTTCGTCTTCAATAATCAATATATGAGCCATGTTTTTGTGTTTTTTTACTTTGCAAAGTAACTAATTTACAACGAAATACCAAGCTTAAAATTTGCTTAAAAGTAAAGATAATGTAAATTTCGGTAAGAATTTTGCTTTAATTTTGCCGTATAACTTTTAAAATAAAAATCATGAAAAAAATGAAAAAATGGTCTGTCGGTATCGTATTATTAATGATAAGTTTAACCGGTTCTGTCGTAACTTCGTGTTCAACCGAAGGCGATGAAGTAGAAAATGAAACCGCACAATTAACACCGGAAGAAAAAAATATGTTGATACAGATGCGCGAAGAAGAAAAATTGGCACGTGATGTCTATGATTATTTGTTTGACCTATACGGACAACAAGTTTTTGATAATATTTCAAACAGCGAACAAATGCACATGGATAAAGTTTTAACTTTGTTAAACAAATACGGAATTCCCGACCCCGCACTGCCCGGTGCCGGAGAATTTAGTAATCAAGATTTACAAAACTTATATATGCAATTAACAACCGACGGCGATGTATCATTGTCAGAAGCTCTAAAGGTAGGTGCTACAATTGAAGATTTGGATATATTCGATCTGGAAAAGTTTTCAACAATGACCGACAAACAAGATATTTTAGATGTATTTGACAATTTGACATGCGGCTCACGCAATCACATGAGAGCTTTTTACAGACAATTAACCAATGCGGGCGAAACTTATACACCGCAATATATTTCACAAACAGAATTTGACAGTATTATAAATTCATCAAACGAACGATGTAATTGATATCCGAAAATGCTTTGCAACAACAAATCTTTTGATTGGAATTTGTATAAAAAGACACCGAAACAATGCCATGCAATAAAAATATATAACGTTATTATTTTTCATTGGTAAAATTAAACATCTCAAATTCAATAAATTAAACCTAATATATTTGATGCAATTCATAGTTTGAGTTTGATTTTGGTTAATGTAAAAAAACCGTCGAATAATTTTTTTCGGCGGTTTTTTTTATGAGAATAATCTTATCTTTGTGCAAATTTTGAATTATTGCTATGAAAGCCGGAATTGTAGGATTGCCAAATGTTGGCAAATCAACCTTATTTAATTGTTTGTCAAATGCCAAAGCCCAATCGGCAAATTATCCGTTTTGCACTATCGAACCCAATGTAGGAGTGGTTAATGTGCCCGATCCGCGATTGGAAACTTTGGAAAAAATTGTTAAACCTCAACGAGTTTTGCCCGCTACGGTCGAAATAGTCGATATTGCGGGGTTGGTTAAAGGAGCCAGCAAAGGCGAAGGATTGGGTAACAAATTTTTGGCAAATATACGCGAAACAGATGCTATTATTCATGTGTTGCGTTGTTTTGACAATGAAAACATCACTCATGTCGAAGGAAGTGTCGATCCGGTTCGCGATAAAGAAATCATTGATATCGAATTGCAATTTAAAGATTTGGAAACCGTTGAAAAACGTATTGATAAAGTCAAACGCAAAGCCCAAACCGGCGATAAAGAGGGCAAAAAAGAATACGAAATATTGCTCAAAATAAAAGAAAATTTGGAAAAAGGCATATCCGTCCGTGCCATGAATTTTGCCGACGACGAACGTGAAAAATACATTGCAACATATCAACTGCTGACCGATAAACCGGTTTTGTATCTCTGCAATGTCGATGAAGCCTCATTGCAAAACGGCAATGCTTACGTCGATGCCGTCAAAGAAGCCATCAAAGACGAAGATGCCGGTATAATGATGTTGGCAGCCGCTACCGAAGCCGATATAATGGAATTGGATACTTATGAAGAACGCAAAATGTTTCTCGACGATTTGGGATTGGACGAACCCGGTATCAACAAATTAATTCGTGCCGTATATAAATTGCTTCGACAACAAACCTATTTTACCGCCGGAGAAAAAGAAGTTAGAGCCTGGACTATTCCCGTCGGTGCAACGGCTCCGCAAGCCGCCGGAGTAATACATTCCGATTTTGAAAAAGGTTTTATACGTGCCGAAGTCATTGCCTATGACGACTTTGTTCGATACGGTTCGGAAGCCAAAGTAAAAGAAGCGGGAAAAATGCGGGTCGAAGGCAAAGAATACGTAGTTCAAGACGGAGACATTATGCACTTCCGGTTCAACGTTTAACTTTTTTCTTATCTTCTTCCGTTTTTAAAGACTTGTTAATAGTATGTGCAAAAACTATGATAAGTTTGAAAAAATTATAACCCTCGTTCAAGAAAAATATTTTAATTTTATATCATCAAAAACAGACCGGATATGAAGGCTAAAAAATCTGACAACAAAACGATAGATCCTGTTATTTTGCAAGAGATTGAAGAAGTTAAATCGTTGCTAACCAAATATTTGGAAGAAAATAAGCATAGAAAAACACCGGAACGTTACGCCATATTGGAAGAAATTTACAAGTTAAACGAACATTTTGATATAGATTTTTTATACAAAACATTTAAAGAAAAACAATTTCAAGTAAGTAAAGCCACTTTATACAATACATTGGAATTGTTGTTAGACGCCGGTTTGGTTCGTAAACATCAATTTGGCAAAGTGCAAGCCTTTTATGAAAAAAGCTATTACAACAAAAATCACGACCATATTATCATGCTGGACGATTTTCAAATCATTGAATTTTGTGATCCGCGTATCGAACAAATAAAAAAAGATTTTGAAGAAGTAATGGATATTGAAATAGAAAGTCATACATTATATTTATATGCACGCAAA
>JAMONO010000086.1 GCA_027065715.1 Flavobacteriales bacterium | reverse complement strand
TATTAAGGTATTGAAGTTTTTTTGTATATTTGATTGTCAAATTTTTTATCTATGCTTAATCATTCCAAATTAAGTCGGTTTTTGTTTCTTGACATTGAAACCATTCCAAAAATTTATCAATTTGAACAATTGCCGGAAGTTGAAAAGAAGTTGTTTGAGAAAAAAGTACGTTACCGTATCAATGATGATAAAACTCTTGAAGATTTGTATGAACAGGCGGGTATATGGGCCGAGTTTGGCAAAATTATAGTAATTTCCGTCGGTTTTTTTGTCAAAGACGACGGGAGTGAGTTTAGATTGAAATCTTTTGCTTCACACGACGAAACCGAAATTTTGCAAAATTTTGCCGATTTGCTCAATACCAAATATTTTCAACGTGCCGATTTAAAATTGTGTGCTCACAACGGCAAAGAGTTTGATTTTCCGTATATAGCACGACGCATGATTATTAACCGGATAAAAGTGCCTAAACAATTGGCGGTTTTTGGCAAAAAACCTTGGGAAACCTCTTTTTGCGATACTATGGAATTATGGCGTTTTGGCGACTATAAACACTATACTTCATTAGAATTATTAACTCATATTTTGGAAATTCCTTCACCCAAAAATGACATAGAAGGAAAAGATGTAGCACGTATATATTATGAAGACAATGATTTGAAACGTATCAAAAAATATTGCGAAAATGATGTAATTGCCGTAGCACAAGTAATGTTGCGTTATATGGGAAAAGCTTTGTTAAACGAGGAAAATATCAGGAGAAAAAACTAATACAACAAATGTATTTTTGACTTATCGCGCCAGCCGGCTTCACTTTCATAATCGACAAAATAAATTTTTAATTGGGCTTGACTTTCATAATCGACAAAATATATTCGTTTGTCAGCCTCGCTTTCATAAGAAACAAAAAACCACTTGCCGTTGTTTTGTCCGGCTTGACTTTCGTATTTGACTTTGTAAACCAATAAGTCAGCTTGACTTTCATACGGAACGACATATACTTTTATGTCGGCTTGACTTTCGTAAGGAACCGAAAAAATTTTTTGTGCCTTGATATGTATTGAGGTGAACAACAAAATAAATGCTAATAATTTCTGATGATGAAAAAATATTCGTAACATGAATTTTTAAATTTTATTTGTTTCAAATAGTTTTAAAATTTCATAATAATCACAAGATTTGAACATTTGTGTATCTTGGTTTCAATATCCGACTTCCAATTATTTCAAAGTAATAACTTTTATTCATGTTTCAACCCATGACACATAAAGTCTAAATGGTCGAGTATTATCGGATTTTTTAGAATTGTTGCAAAAAAATTGCCTTTAATTATGACAAAAATATGAATTTTATATTTAACTTTGTTAGTGAAATACCTAAAAAAAAATAATATGGCTTCAATTTTTACCAAAATTATCAATCGTGAAATACCGGCATACATTATAGCCGAAGACGAAAATCATATTGCTTTTTTGGATATTTTTCCCAATGCCAAAGGACATGTATTGGCCGTTCCCAAAAAAGAAGTGGACAAACTTTTTGATTTGTCCGAAGAAGCTTATCTGGATTTGATGAAATTTGCCCGAAAGATAGCCAAAGCCCAAGAAAAAGTTTTTCCAGATGTTAAACGAATAGGTATGGCAGTTGTAGGTTTGGAAGTGCCTCATGTGCATGTGCACCTGATACCTTTGCAGGATATGAGTGATATGGATTTTGGCAAAAAGTTGTCGTTTACTCCCGAACAATTTAAGCAAATACAAAAACAGCTACAAAAGGCGCTTTTGTAAAATCGGAATATATTAATTGTTTTTATTGGCTCCACTGTTATCTTAGCAGATAATTTGTATGTTCCGATACTTCGAGAGATGATATGATGAATTGATATTTCGGGAGTTTTTTTTGGTAGATGCCAATAGAAACAAGTAACGACGCCTATCGAAATGTATTATTCTGAACGGAGCAAAGTGAAGCCAAGAGAAGAATCTAAATCAATAAACCAACCCGAAAACCAAAGATTGCCACGGCGCTCATGTCTCGCACCTCGCAATAACAACGTATTGTTAATCAAATCGTTACGTAATAAACAGTGTCATTTCGAACGCAGTGAGAAATCTTTTTCTCTTTGGTAAAAGATTCCTCAGTCGTTGCACTCCTTCGTAATGACATTTGTCCTAAGTACCTGTATCCAATACCTGTCATCTGACAGCTATCAACCAACTTCAATTGATGGCGCAATTAATCCCGAAAGGAGTAACGAACAATTCTGCATCAATAAAATCTTGGTTAACAATAGATTGCCGCTATCAACTAACAGTAATTTTTATTAAACTTGAGGCGCAACCAAAAAAAGAAACAAAAAATTTATTATTTTTTTTGGCAACTAAAAAAAAAGCTATAAATTTGCACCACTTTTAAGTGGTATTGGCCTATGGTGTAACTGGCAACACGTCTGATTTTGGTTCAGAAGAGTCTAGGTTCGAGCCCTAGTAGGCCAGCAGTTTATATAAAATCCTGATGTTACCGTGCATCGGGATTTTTGTTATTGTTTAAACTTTTTCTAGGGCGAGAAGTTTATCCCGAAATACTTCGGGAAGCCCTAGTAGGCCGGCAGTTTATATAAAATCCTGATGTTACCGTGCATCGGGATTTTTGTTATTGTTTAAACTTTTTCTAGGGCGAGAAGTTTATCCCGAAATACTTCGGGAAGCCCTAGTAGGCCGGCAGTTTATATAAAATCCTGATGTTACCGTGCATCGGGATTTTTTTTATTATTGTTAAACTCTTTATATAATTTTGAATCATAAAATTTGCTTGAATCGTGATTTATTCGTCCATTTGTTCCAAATGAACTTGTTTTAGTGCCTGTTCCTGTTCCTGTTATTATTGTATTTCTCATTATTTTTTATTGATTTATTAGAGTTAAAAATCTTTCAGCCTTTGCAATATCATCTTTTTCTTGTGCTGATAATGTTATAAATTGTCCTAATTTTTTCTTGGGCAACATTGATGAAAAAAAGTTTAAATCGGATTTAGTCAAATCTGTAATAAACTTTTTTAAATTATCATAATTATCAAATGTTTAAAAACCGTTTTTTGCTGTTTTTTTAATAAAATTATCGGTTGGGTTTGGATATACTGATATAAAACCTTGAATAATTCCTGCTTGCTTCAAAAAATCGACTTTTTGTTTATAGCTTTTTGTAATCGGGCTATTTCCAAGAATTATTATAGGAATTTTTCTTGAATCTTTTCCTGAAACTCTGATATTTATTGATTTTTCGATTGCTTTTAACATTGAATCAGAGCGAAGTAATGAAGGATTTTCTTTATGTGTTTTGTAATCACCGATATACTCTATTTTACCGCTATCATATTTGTAATTATTTACAATACTCATTTTTATTTCAAAGAGTAATTTAATATTTTCGGCTTTTTGTTTTGTTTTATTTGTTGTGCAAAATGCAAGATCGGCATCACTTCGGTTAGTTAATCCAAGTTCTGGACAAACAACACCATTAACGGCAAATAAACCTAAACTTTCGGCTATTGGTTTAAAGAAATCTTTACTCCATTTTTCCGTATATTGTCCTATTAACGAATTTCTACTTTGTAGAGTTTGTCTTTCAGTACTTTTTCCTTTGGGAACATAAGCTAAATATCCGTCTTTCAAATGATAAAATAATTGTTCAGGCGAAGCAAAGTTTTTTAATGCTTCTATGAAAAAACTTATTTCTGCATCTATATTCCAAAAATTCATTTACATTTATTTTTTTGAGTGTAAAATATAAATTTAATGAAATTTTTACAGGGAGATTTATTTTGCATCACAAAACTGTATAAATCACTCTAAAAAGGCTAAAACCAAGCTTCTAAAAAAATCCCAAATCGAAAACACATTTATTCAAAAACAAAAAAAGCCCCGGTTATACAATAAACGGAGCTTTTTGCTAACAATACAAAAAAAATTATTCTGCCAATTCAAAAACCAGTAAAGTGCCGTCCGCCGCAGCATTGTGGTCGAGTTTTAAAATCCCGGCTTCTCTGCTAACGGCATATTGTGTACCACCAATACTGATAACTTCTTTGGAAGCAACATAAGGATAAGTACCATTCTGTTTAACAGGCAATTCACTATCGGAAGGCAATGTAGTATTAATCGTTACAATCAATTCATCATACTTGTTAAACTCCCATACAATTTCACCTTTATTGTAAATTTCTTGATGCATACCGACGGAAAAACTCAATAAATTCCATTTTCCCTCTATCGGTAATACTTCCCTTTCATCCTCTTTTTTACAGCCCGAAATCAAAATGACAAATAAAAATGAAAAAATTACAAGTCTCATAATTATTTATTTAAACTTTATTTTTTTGTAAATATATAAATTATTTTTGTTTACAAACGTTAAATTTAAAAGAATTTTTAAAAAGCCCGAATTATACTTAAAGTTAGTTTTTGCAAAAAAACTCTAAACATGCACTTTCGTCATATATAAATATGTAAAATTTAATGTAATTTTGTAATCATAAAAATTATTACCATGACAAACAACGATATAAACAAACTGCCTGCACAAATACGAAGAGACATTGTTAGAATGGTGCACGGTGTGCAATCGGGGCATCCGGGCGGCTCATTGGGAACCGTAGAGTTTTTTACCGCTTTATTTTTTAATATTCTCGAAGCACAACCCGAAAATTATAAAATAAACAGCACCGGTGAAGATGTTTTTTTGCTTTCCAACGGACACATCACTCCGGTTTATTACAGCACTTTGGCACGACGAGGTTATTTTGACATAAAAGAATTGGCTTCTTTTAGAAAATTGGGAAGTCGTTTACAAGGACACCCTTCCGTTCACGACGGATTGCCCGGAGTCAGAATAGCAAGCGGCTCATTGGGACAAGGCTTATCTGTGGCACTGGGAGTTGCACAAGGCAAAAAACTCAACAACGACCCGCACTTGGTCTATACTTTGCACGGCGACGGCGAATTGCAAGAAGGTCAAATTTGGGAAGCCGTATTATATGCCGGTGCCAAAAAAGTGGATAATTTAATAGCAACCATAGATTACAACAACGCCCAAATTGACGGAACCGTCGATGAAGTGTTGAGCTTGGGGAATTTGCAAGCCAAATTTGAAGCCTTTAATTGGACTGTCGTCAATATAGAACAAGGCAACGATTTACAAGCCGTTACAGAAGGACTTAAAAAAGCCAAATCATTGACCGCAAAAGGAAAACCCATAGCGGTCTTGCTACACACTCAAATGGGTTACGGGATAGATTTTATGCAAGGCGATTACCGTTGGCACGGCAAACCACTTAACGACGAACAACTCCAAAAAGCCTTGACACAATTACCCGAAACATTGGGCGATTACTAATATTATAGACAAAACAATCCGCATAAACGTCTTGGCAATAAAACAAACATTAAAGACAACCAATTGGTGTTTCAACAACAAAAACAACAAACTATGAAAAAATATACCTATAAAGAAAAAAAAGATACACGTTCGGGCTTCGGTGATGCCCTGACCATATTAGGAAATCAAAACGAAAATATCGTAGCCCTAACCGCCGATGTAACCGGTTCGGTTAAAATGGGCGATTTTGCCAAACAACACCCCCAACGTTTTTTTAACACAGGTATTCAAGAAGCTAATATGATAGGAATGGCTGCCGGTTTTACTTTGGAAGGCAAAATACCTTTTGCTTCAACTTTTGCCGAATTTATCTCGGGAAGAGTTTACGACCAAATCCGACAATCGGTGGCATACAGCGAAAAAAATGTAAAAATTTGCGCCTCACACTCCGGACTTACCGTAGGCGAAGACGGAGCAACGCACCAAGCTCTCGAAGATTTGGGTATGATGAAAATGCTACCCGGCATGGTTGTAATCAATCCATGTGACTACAATCAAACCAAAGCCGCCACACTGGCTATTGCCCAATACGATGGTCCTGTTTACTTGCGTTTCGGAAGACCCAAAGTGCCTAACTTTACCCCCGAAAATCAAACTTTTGAAATAGGCAAAGCGGTTGTCTTAAACGAAGGAACCGATGTTAGTATTTTTGCCACAGGGCACTTGGTCTGGGCTGCCGTAGAAGCCGCTCAAAAATTGGAAAACGAAGGTATCAGCGTCGATTTAATCAATATACATACCATTAAACCCCTCGACAAAACAGCCGTTTTAAAATCGGCTCAAAAAACCGGTGCCGTAGTTACTTGCGAAGAACACAATCGCTTGGGAGGTATGGGCGAAAGCATAGCCGGATTACTTGCCAACCAACACCCTGTTCCACAAGAATTTGTAGCGGTAAACGATCTGTTTGGCGAATCGGGAACAGGTAACGAATTGATGCACAAATACGGCTTAGATGCCGAAGGTATATACAATGCCGTACAGCGAGTTTTAAAACAAAAATAAAATTTGTCTCGAAAAGCAAACCAAAAAACAAAAAAACAATTTTTTTGACATAATAATTCGTTATGAACAATGAAAAGTCTTTTAAGCACAAATTTGATTTACCAACTAAATCCTTTTAGTATTTTTTATGGACATTAGCAAAAACACCCGACATATCAAACAAGTTATTGAAGCCCTACGCAAAGAAAAAAAACTGAAAAAAGGGCTCGAAAAAGCACAAATAAAAAAACTATGGGCCGAAATCATGAGTGAAACCATAGCCAATTATACTTCAAATATCACCTATCAGAACGGACAACTTAACATATATTTGACTTCGTCGGCGTTGCGTGAAGAATTAAATCGAGGTAAAGAAAAGATTATCAATTTGTTAAACGAAAAACTGGGAGAAAAACTAATCAAAAAAATTGTTTTCAAATAAAAAACCGTATTTTTACCTTGTCTAAAAAACAACAAAACTTTGTTTAAACTGAAAGAAAATAACATTCAAAAAAAAACCAAAAAGTTGCAAAAACTTTTTGAAAAACGAAACGTGCAAATAAAACCGGTTCAAAAAATTGCCGTTTTAAACAATCCTACCTCCAATCTGAACTTTGAAAATCTTAAGTTAGTCCAAAAAACTCTCGGATTAAAAAGCAGTCAATTTGAAATTTTTACCTTTAAAAACAAAAACGACCACTACAACGAATTACGCGGTATTGTTGCTTCCAAAGATGTTTTTTCGACATTTGGCAAAATCAAAAGTCCCGAAATAATAGAATTTTTAAAAAAAGACTTCGACCTATTACTCGACTTTACCGGTATGAGTAATTTGTATGAAAAATATTTTTCCCTAGCCATAAAAGCCAATTATCGAGTCGGATACTTTCATCCCGAAGAACTTTACGATTTAATGCTAAATATCAAAAAAGGTGATATTGATAATTTCGCCTCCGAAACTTATAAGTATTTGACTATCATTGGATTATTAAAGTAAATTTCATTTCCATTCAATCTGACACAAAACCCCGTTCTTCATTATTTCATAATTGATTTTTCGGGTTTTTTACATTTCACATATTTTCACGTATCTTTGCACAAAAGCACATTTATATGTTTTTAACGGAAAAAGACATCGGCTATCAAATCGGTTATTGGGTAACTGCCTTTTTGCCGGTTATACTCGGTTTTGGCATAACCATGTTAATGATTTGGTATTTTACCAAAACTTACAAAGGAAATGAAGATACCGATGACGAATTTAACGAAAAAAACGATTAAAAAACACTTCACGTATGGCAAAAATCAGACTAACCAAAATATTTCATTTCGATACCGGACACGCCCTATCCGGTTATGACGGCAAATGTCGCAATGTACACGGACACAGCTATACCCTCGAAGTAACGGTTATAGGTGAACCTATCACCGACTCGACCCATGTCAAATTCGGCATGGTAATCGATTTTGGCGACCTGAAAGAAATTGTAAAAAAACACGTTATCAACGATTACGACCATGCTTTGGTTTTAAACAAAAATACATCGTATAAAGAAATAGGAGATTTTTTAAAAGAACGCGGTCATCATATTTTGTCGGTCGATTTTCAACCTACCGGCGAAATGATGATTCAAGATATGGCAAAACGTATTGCTCCGCACTTACCCGAAAATATCAAACTACACCACCTGCGTTTATATGAAACAGGAACTTCTTATGCCGAATGGTTTGCCGATGACCAAAACTAAGAACATAAAACTGACTACGGGCAAAAAAGCCTATTTTGTCTCCGACCACCATTTCGGATTGGACGCAAATTTATCGAGTTTACAACGAGAAAAACGTTTCGTTCAATGGCTCGAAATTATCAAATCCGATGTAGGCGTCTTGTTTATACTCGGCGACATGTTCGATGCTTGGTTTGAATACAAAAGTGCCGTACCCAAAGGGTTTGTAAGAAGTTTAGGCAAACTTGCCGAACTAACCGATGTCGATATCCCCGTGTATTTTTTCGTCGGCAATCACGATATGTGGATGCGCAATTACCTAACAACCGAACTTCATTTCACCGTATTTTTTGAACCCGAAATCTTTGTTATCAATCAAAAAAAATTTTTGTTGGGACACGGTGACGGCTTAGGTCCCGGAGACAAAAACTACAAACTACTGAAAAAACTCTTTCGAAACCCCGTAGCTCAATTTCTTTTTCGTTGGCTGCATCCTGATATCGGTTTGAAATTAATCCGTTATTTCTCACAAAAAAATAAACTGATTAGCGGTGAATACGATCGGATTTTTCACGGTAAAGACCAAGAATGGTTATACTTATACGCCATGGAATATCTAACCAAACAACCCCAAATCGATTATTTTGTATTCGGACACCGACACCTGCCCCTCAAAATGTCTATCGACAATAAATCTACATATTTTAATACGGGAGATTGGTTAGAACATTTTTCATACCTGGTTTATGACGGGCAAAATATCCAATTAAAATATTTTAACACATAAAAATAATTTATAACACCAATTACAATTATGGAATGGGACTGTCTCAAAAGATTGAATCATCTGTCATCCTATGTTTGCAAAATAGAAAAAATAACCTAAATTGACAGAATAAGCTAACAGCAGTGTCGTGTCATTCCGAACGGAGTGAAGTGTGTTGTCATTCAGAACGGAGCGACAGCGAAGTGAAGAATCCAATTCAATAAACCGACACCAAAACAAAAGATTGCCACGGTACTCGTGCCTCGCACCTCGCAATGACAACGTGTTGCCAGTCAAAGAATTACGTAATAAATGGCGTCATTTCAAATGCAGTGAGAAACCTTTATCTATTTGGTAAAAGATTCCTCAGTCGTTTCACTCCTTCGGAATGACATTTACACCTCATCATCCGGCATCTTACACCCCTCATCTGACACCTGTCATTTCGAACGCAGCGAGAAATCTTTAACCTGAAAATCGGTGAGTTAATAATTGTTTTTTTGTCAAAATATATTTATTAAACCCTTTTGAGACAACACCATTTTATAAATCGATTTGGTATAAAGTGTTAAAATTAGAAAAATCTCGTAAAATTCAACGAAATTAAAATATCTTTGTAAAGAGAAATATAAAAAAATAAGAAAAATGAAAGTAAAAGCCCGCAAACGAATTCCTTTACAAGTTGTAACAACCGTTGATTTTTCCGTAGGAAACCTCTTACACATCGAAACCGGAAAAATCAACTTCACCCTGAAAGAAAAAGACGATAAAATTTTTATCACCTTTGAAAAACCTTATGTCATTAACCGTCCCAAATTAAAAGAAATGGTTATTGAACCCAAAATCAAACAAAAAAAAGCCTCTCAAACCGGTAAACATGTAAAAAATATACGAAATTTTATCAATTGGAGCGAAGTCAGTCGCTTGTTGGTAAACAACGCTTCGACCATTACCAAAGGACACACGCCGCGACGTCATCAAGAAAACATTGACGAATTGCTCGATGCCGTAAACGAATGGGTGCAAAAACAACTTTGATTTATTTTGCCTCCTTTCACCATAATATTTTTCAAAACAAAATGGACAATAAAATATATTAATCGGTAAAATTAAAAATTGTAATTTTGCAAAAATTTTAAAATAGCCTATGTTATCAGTAAACAATGTATCCGTTCAATTTGGAAAACGGGTCTTATTTGACGAAGTAAACGCCCAATTTAAAAAAGGAAACACTTATGGCATCATCGGAGCCAACGGAGCCGGAAAATCGACCTTTTTAAAAATATTGTCCGGCGAAATAGAACCCACAACCGGCAAAGTACATCTCGAACCCGGCAAAAGAATGTCGGTATTAAAACAAGATCACAATGCTTTTGACGACTATACCGTTTTGGATACGGTTGTTATGGGCAACCAAGATTTATACCAAATACAACGCGAACTGGACGAACTTTATGCCAATCCCGACCCTACGGACAAAGAAGTAAACCGAATGGGAGAACTACAAGAACGTTTTGAAGAAATGAACGGATGGAACGCCGAAAGCGATGCCGCTATTTTATTGTCGAACTTAGGAGTCCCCGAAGACCTGCATTATACCAAAATGTCAGAACTCGAAAGCAAAATGAAAGTGCGTGTATTACTGGCACAAGCCCTGTTTGGCAATCCCGATGTTCTGATAATGGACGAGCCCACCAACGATTTGGACTTTGAAACCATAGCTTGGCTCGAAGATTTTTTGGCAAATTATGAAAATACCGTTATTGTCGTATCACACGACAGGCACTTTTTAGATGCCGTCAGTACTCATACGGTCGATATTGACTATGGCAAATTAAACTTTTATACCGGAAACTATTCATTTTGGTATAATGCCAGCCAACTAAAAGCCAAACAAAGAGCACAACAAAACAAAAAAGCCGAAGAACGAAAAAAAGAACTCGAAGAATTTATACGACGCTTTTCGGCAAATGTAGCCAAATCAAAACAAGCAACCGCTCGTAAAAAAATGATTGAAAAACTTAATATTGACGATGTAAAACCTTCGTCACGCCGTTATCCGGGCATCATTTTTCAACCCGAACGCGAAGCAGGTGATCAAATATTCGAAACCGATAATTTATCAAAAAGCATAGATGAAGATTTGTTGTTTGCACAAATAAATATCAATCTGAACAAAGGCGATAAAGTCGCATTGATTTCAAAAGACTCAAGAGCAACTACCGCTTTTTACGAAATTGTTACCGGAAATTCGAAACCCGATACAGGCAGTTACCGCTGGGGCGTAACCACTACCCAAGCCTATTTGCCGGCTGATAACGACAAATATTTTAACGAAGACCTTTCGCTGGTCGATTGGCTACGCCAGTTTGCCAAAACCGACGAAGAACGCGAAGATGTCTATTTGCGAGGCTTTTTGGGCAAAATGTTATTTAGCGGCGACGAAGCCTTAAAATCGGTCAAAGTATTGTCGGGAGGCGAAAAAGTACGTGCCATGCTCTCGCGTATGATGATGAAAAAAGCCAATATATTGCTACTCGACGAACCAACCAATCACTTGGACTTAGAATCGATACAAGCACTCAACAATGCGTTGATAAATTTCCCCGGAACGGTTATTTTTACCACCCGTGATCACGCTTTTGCCCAATCGGTAGCAAATAGAATTATTGAAATTACACCCAAAGGAACCATCGACCGATTGATGAGTTTTGACGAATATTTGTCCGATAAAAAAGTAAAAGAATTAAGAGAAAAAATGTATCAATCTTGATTTTTTTCAATCCTTTAATAATTTTATAACACCACTTATTTTACCAACAATCGTATATTCATTAAAGGTTGTCTTTTTGAAGACAGCCTTTTTTTGTAACAAAAAACACATAACAAAAAAAATTTAACAAAAAATCAAAAAACAATGGTTTATCACTTGCACAATTCAAAAAAAGTTTTAATTTCAAGCACTAATTCATTAAATCATTCATCATGAGCAATAAGTATCAAGAACAAATTAACAGTTTTATGGAATATGCCAAACACCGCAATCCCAACGAACCCGAATTTTTGCAAGCGGTAAGTGAGGTTGCCGAGGCGGTTATTCCTTTCATTATGGAAAATCCCAAATACAACAATCAAATGTTGTTGGAAAGAATGATTGAACCCGAACGTGTTATAATGTTTCGCGTTCCTTGGGTTGATGACAAAGGACAAACCCGTGTCAATCGTGGCTACCGTGTCGAATTTAATTCGGCAATCGGACCTTACAAAGGAGGTTTGCGTTTTCACGAAACGGTTAATTTGAGTATCCTTAAATTTTTAGGATTTGAACAAACCTTTAAAAATTCATTGACAACCTTACCCATGGGAGGCGGTAAAGGAGGTTCCGATTTTGATACCCGTGGCAAATCGGATACCGAAGTCATGCGTTTTGCCCAATCATTTATGAGCGAATTGTTCCGTCATATCGGTCCCAACACCGATGTGCCAGCCGGAGACATTGGCGTTGGCGGACGCGAAATAGGCTATTTGTTCGGTCAATACAAAAAACTGAAAAATGAATTTACAGGCGTATTAACCGGCAAAGGGATTTCGTTTGGCGGTTCATTAATTCGTCCCGAAGCCACCGGTTACGGTGTAGTATATTTTGCTGAACAAATGCTCAACACATTGGGCGATTCGTTTAAAGGCAAAACTGTTTTGGTATCGGGTAGTGGCAACGTAGCTCAGTATGCCACCGAAAAAGCTACCCAACTGGGTGCCAAAGTCGTTACCCTTTCGGACTCAAGCGGTTATATTTATGACCCCGACGGAATTGATGCCGAAAAACTGGCTTTTGTTATGCATCTTAAAAATGTCAAACGCGGACGTATATACGAATATGTCGATAAATATCCCCATGCCAAATATTTCAAAGGTGAACGTCCTTGGGGAGTAGCTGCTGATATTGCTTTGCCTTGTGCCACCCAAAACGAAATAAATGAAGAAGATGCTGCCAAATTGATTAAAAACGGTGTAAAAGCAGTAGTAGAAGGAGCCAACATGCCTTCAACACCGGGTGCTATCAAATTGTATAAAGCAGCCAAAATTTTGTATGCCCCCGGCAAAGCTTCCAATGCCGGCGGTGTAGCCGTATCGGGATTGGAAATGAGCCAAAACTCATTGCGTTTTAGTTGGACACGCGAAGAAGTCGATGAAAAACTCAAACGTATCATGAACGATATACACGAAGCTTGCGTCAAATACGGCAAAACACCGGACGGTTGGGTCGATTACGAAAAAGGTGCCAATATTGCCGGTTTTGTCAAAGTAGCCGATGCTATGCTGGCACAAGGTATTGTATAAACATTCATCATATCCTTTGTATGAAGTCGTCTTTTTTTAAGGCGACTTCTTTTATTTTACAAAAAAAGGTATGATATTTGAAGTCGGAAAATAACAAATACGGTTCCAAATGAAGATAAAAAACACTTTTTTTCTATTAATCACAATATTATACACCGGTCTGCAAGCACAAGACAGTTTACAAGTGCATATTTACCCCGCCAAACAATATCCTTGGACGGTTTTGTACGAATTAAAAGATGTCAAACAATCTTACATCAATAACAAACAACAAAACAAAGACAGTCTTTTTGTTTACAACCTCAAAGGACGTAAACCGGGGCTATATTTGTTAATGTATGACATGAATCCCAATAATTTTGTCTATTTTATCTACAACAACGAAACTGTTTCGTTAAATGTCTATCCTTTTGAAAACAACCGTATTGAAGTTATCAAATCAAATGAAAACAAAGTTTTTTTGCCCTATCGCAAAAGTTTTCTAAAAATAACCGCAGCTTTGCATCGCATCGAAAAAAAACTCTTCAACAAAACAGCAAACCACAACGATGCAATTCAATACAAAAATCTAAAAAAACAATTGGATAGTTTACAACAAAAAACCCAAACTCATGCAAAGGGGCTGTTAGCCGAAAAATACATCAAAAATATGCAAAGATTTTTCCCCGATTCACTCTTGCCGACAGAAACTTACATAAACCTCAAAGACAAACATTTTTTTGATTATTTGAATTTTAACGACAACGATTTGCAACGAAGCAATATTATTATCGACCTTATAAATGATTATGTATTTAGTTTTAATCCACCTCAAAATCCTCAAACTCAACATCTTGAATATTTAAAAAAAATAGAACGCATATTGCCGCTGATTAACAACCGAAATTATCGCAACAATATTATATTTTCACTAACCACTTCATTTGTCAATACCGACGGACGCGTATCCAAACTTTTGATAGACAAATACATCAAAAAAATGACCCCCGAGGAGCAAAAACAGATAAATTTGCAAAACATTTTGGACGAAATAGGGCTCAGTATCGGAGAACAAGCCCCCGATTTTGAATTTACCGATTTGAACGAAAAAAAACATACATTATATCAATACACGGCACAAAAGCCATATACCTTATTGATTTTTTGGAGCGCTACCTGTCCGCACTGTTTACATGCCATGCCCAAAATAAAAAAATTGATGCAAGCACGTCCCGACTTTACCGTTGTTGCCATTGGCTTGGAAAGCGAAAAATATCCTTGGAGCAGCGAGCATCAATACTATCCCGAGTTTGTGCACGGATTAAAATTACAAAAATGGGACAATCCCATCGTAAAAACCTACCATATCAAAGCCACACCGACCTTTTTTGTCTTAAATAATCGAAATGAAATAATAGCCGAACCTTATGAAGTGAAAAATTTGGAAGCCTTTTTAAAAGCCAATCCGGTTAAACCCGAACCAATAAACAAGAATTAACCGATTTGCTTTTCCAAATCGTCTAATTCGGTTTGCAAAATTTCCCAATGGCTCATCAGTTGCTCCAAATTCTCTTTGATTTGATTGTAATCTTCAAAAAAAGAAGTTTCGGCAGGAGGTTCGGGAGCAGCCAACTGTGTTTCCATTTGAGCAAGAGTATTTTCTTGTTCTTGTATTGCCAATTCTATTTTTTGCAATTTATTTTTTAATTGTTTTAACCGTTTTCGATTGGCTTTTCGCATTTCATAATCACTATTAGCAGATTTGTTTTTCGAACGTATATTTTGAGCCTTCTTTTGTTCAATTTCTCTAAAATTTTCGGCTTGACGTTCTTTCAAAAAATAATCAATATCACCCAAATATACCTTGATATTTCTTTGTTTGAATTCGATGGTTTTTTGGGTCAATCCTTGCAAAAAATGTCTGTCATGCGAAACTACAATCAAGGTTCCGTCAAAAGTTTTTAAGGCTTGTTGCAAAACATTTTTGGAGTGAATATCGAGGTGATTGGTCGGTTCGTCCATAATCAACACATTGACCGGTTGCAACATCATAACGGCAAGAGCCAAACGGTTTCGCTCTCCTCCCGACAATACTTTGACCTTTTTATGCACTTCGTCGCCCGAAAACAAAAAGGCGCCCAAAATATCACGCAATCCGACACGATTGGTATCGTCCGAAGCCGCTTCGATGGTTTCCAATACCGTTAAATCCGGTTGCAAATATTCCGATTGATTTTGGGCAAAATAACCTATTTTGACATTATGCCCCACTTTAAGTTTTCCGGCGGTTTGTTTCAATTCGCCTACCAATATTTTTGCCAAAGTGGTTTTGCCGGTGCCGTTTTGACCTACAAATGCCAGTTTTTCGCCTTTGGTTATGATTAAATTAAGGTCTTTTAAAACTTCTTTTTGTTCGTATTTTTTTTCAAGATGTTCTATTTCAAAAACAATTTTGCCCGAAGCTTTTGCCACCGGAAAACTGATATTCATGGTTTTGTTATCAATCGCATCGACTTCGATACGTTCCATTTTTTCCAATTTTTTGATTAAAGATTGGGCAAAACTCGCTTTGGTGGCTTTGTAACGAAATTTTTCGATAAGTCGTTCGGTTTCTTTAATTTCTTTTTCTTGATTTTTGGCAGTTTGTTGTTGTTTTTCGATCAATTCGGCTTTTATTTTCATAAAATCGGAATAGGCCTTTGGAAAATCATAAATTTTGTTTCGGGTCAATTCGATGGTTCGATTGGTAACTTGGTTTAAAAACATTTGGTCATGCGAAACCAACATAACAATACCTTTATAGTTTTTTAAAAAATTTTCGAACCACAATATACTTTCGATGTCCAGATGGTTGGTCGGTTCGTCGAGCAAAAGCACATCGTTGTTTTGCAAGAGAATTTTAGCCAATTCAATACGCATGCGCCAACCTCCCGAAAATGTTTCGACTTTCTTGTCAAAATCGCCGGAATTAAAGCCCAGTCCTTTTAATACTTTTTCGACTTCACCTTTATATTGATACCCGCCCGACACACGAAATTTTTCTTGTATTCGATGGTATGTATCGAGCAAATTTAAATATGCTTCACTTTCGTAATCGGCACGTTCGGACAACTCGGTTTCAATTTGAAGCAATTGTTTTTCCAACTGCAAAAGGTCGTCAAAAGCTTTGTAAGTTTCTTCCAACACCGTTGTGCCGCTGTCAAATTCGATATCTTGTTTTAAAAAACCGATACGGGTGCCTTTGAGCAATGATATTTGTCCTTCGGCAATTTCCACATCGCCGTTTATGGCTTTGAGCAATGTCGATTTGCCTACTCCGTTACGACCAATTAAACCGACTTTTTGCCCCGGATTAAGTTGAAAACTCACTTTACGAACAATATCATTGCCGCCTAAGCGTATGGTAACATCGGATAAATTTAGCATAAAAAAAATTTGTGGTCAAAAATAAGTTTTTTTTGGGAACGAACTAACGCAATTTCAATAAGTGATTTTAAATTTACGAAAGTTTTTTTTCAAAAATATCTTAAAAAAATGTGATTAACGAGGCACAACCACTTCAAATTGACGTGTCAATGTTTCGCCTTTGTCATCTACCAGAGTAAGGGTATAAGTGCCGGGCTTGATGTATAATTCCAAATGATGTAAGCCTTTGGTTTGCCCGATATAACGTTCATTTAAATGCCAATAAATGCTGGCATCCGATTGTCTGTGAACAGCTTTAAACACGACTTTTTGTTGCAATTTGTTAAAATCTTTGGGTAAAAACAGTTGTACGCCCGTTTTAGGATAAATCAAATCCATATTTTTTTCGTTGAAAGGTAAACAATTGCTATCCCAAGGCGGCAAAGGGTGGTAATTGCTATGTTTTTTGCGATAATACCAAGCGGCAACAGGCGGTAGCACAAAATATTTTTGGGTTTGCATGTTTGCTACCGGATAACAATCGCTGTTTACCCTACGGGTACCTTCACGGTTAAGATGTATAATTTTGTGATAAGGACATACTTTGGTTCGTTCGCCGTTTTGAGGTATTTGTTCGATTAATATTTTTTCACAGTTTGCACTTGCCAAATAGCCGCTTTGGGCACAAATAGCGGTTTTTTTTAACAATATTTCGGGTTTTTGAAACCAAGTTGTTTGTTGGGGTAACAGTTTAAAAACGTCAAATAAAACAGGTGCCGCCACTTGTGTTCCGGTCAATCCCGGGCGTCCTTCACCCGAAGCGTTGCCCACCCAAACCCCAACGGCATAATCGGGGGTTACACCTACACACCAAGCATCGCGGTGTCCGAAACTGGTGCCGGTTTTCCAAGCAATTTTACGGGCTGACCGGTATATGTTCCAATCGTCGCCTTCAACCGGACGATCTTTGCGAGCAAGGGCTTCAAATACAAACCAAATATTATCGGCACCAAAAGGCGGATTGTCATCTACCTTCGAATTTTGGAACAAATTCTTATGAGTTTTCCAAACCGGATCGATATAATTGTCTTTATAATACTGTCCTGTTTGTCCGAAACGGTTCAAACTACGTCCCATACCGGCATATATTTTTACCATATCCCACAATCGTGTCTCTGCGCCTCCCAATATTAATGTAAGTCCGTAGTGTCCTGCCGATTTATCAATGGTTTTTAAGCCTATTTGTTGTAAGTTGTCATGAAATTTTTCCAATCCGTAATCTCTCAACAAACGAACGGCAGGTATATTTAACGAACGTGCCAAAGCCTCATCGGCAGGAACCATACCGTCATAAGTTTTATTGTAATTTTCGGGGTGATATCCGGCTATTTGTGTAGGCACGTCTTTGAGTAAACTATGTGGCAATATCAAACCGTCTTTAAGTGCCCATGCATACAAAAAAGGTTTTAAGATACTGCCGGTGCTGCGTCGCGAAAAGATAATATCTACTTCGCTGCCTTTATCCTTTTTGTTTTCGGATACATTGCCCGTATAAGCCAACACCTCGCCCGTTTTGACCGATACTACCAATACCGCCATATTGTAAATTTTATTGGCACTTAAATATTTGTGGTGTCTTTTGGTTAGTTCGTTTACTTGCAATTGTAAACTTTTGTTTATGGTGGTTTTTGTTTTTTGACCTTGTGGCAATCTATTTAACAAATGAGGAGTTATTTGGGGTAAAGCTCCGGGTTTTTGAGGCAATTTTTCCGATTTTGCCAATTCGCAAGTTACACTGTCAATAATATGTTTGCTATAAAGTTTGTCTAATAACCGGTTGCGTTTACGGAGTAGTTTTGTTTGATTTTTGCCCGGGTATATCAATGAAGGTGCATTGGGCAATACTGCCAAAACAGCCGTTTCACCCCATGATAATTTATCGGGAGAACGCCCAAAATATCGCCATGCTGCTGCTTCCAATCCGACCACATTACCACCAAACGGAGCATGCGAAGCATATATATTTAAAATTTCTTTTTTTGAATAAGCCAATTCGATACGCAAAGCCCAAATCATCTCCATAATCTTTTGATATACATTTCGCTTTTGGTTGCCGCGTGCCATTCGGGCTACCTGCATGGTTATCGTGCTTCCTCCTCGCACTATTTTACCGGCTTTGATATCTTGTATAACAGCTTTGAATAACGATACGGGATTTATGCCCGGATGACGATAAAACCAAGCATCTTCAAATAGTACAACAGCCTGTCGGTATTTGTAAGGTAAACTGTCACTCAAAGGGAAACGCCATTGTCCGTCGGAAGCAATACGTGCACCCAACAAACTACCGTTTCGGTCAGTAGCCAAAGTGCTGTAAGGAGATTGAAACAAGGGGCTCGGAAGCAAAAAATAAAACCACACAACGCCAATTACCAGTAATAAATATCTGATTTTGTGTTGCTTGATATGTATATAAAGAAAAGTTTCCACAGGATTATCGTATCTAAACAAATATATCAGATAAATTATTTAACACCGTCATTTAAACAATTCATTTAGTATTTTATCAATCTTTTCATCTAATTTCTTTTCATCAAATTCTTTGTTAGGAATACCGAATTTATCTAATATCTCTTTGAATTTTCTAAATCCTTTTTTACTTCTTAATTCTACCCATTCAACTTTTCTTTGGTCTAATTGTGCTTTGTTTTGGTCTGATAATTTATCGGCTACAAAAACAGCACTATCTCTGGCAATCACAGCGTCTGCACTTTCAGGGTTTCCTTTTCCCATTAGTTTTACTTCACATTTGTATTCTTTATCTCCGGTTTTTAAGTAAAAATCCACTTCGCGATTTACATCACCTTTTTTTACTTTTTTGGCTCTTGGTTTTATGGAATAATATTCATCGGGAACATCATATAGTTTACATAAGGTGATCATTAGAGGTCCTTCGGTTTGTTTGCCCGCAGTACTCCATAATCCGCCACGTAGCGCCGCTCTTTTTACGGCAAGCGTATTGATAACAATTAAGCTCTCGTTAATATTCAATTCTACACTAACTTTGTTAAACTTAATTTGCAAAGTCAGGTTTAAATCTTCAATTTTGGTCAGTTCATCAATAGCATTATACAAGGTATCATAATGTTCGTAAGCGGCTTCAATTACAATTTCTCTTTTTCCCGAATTATACATATTGGTAATTGTCTTTTTGTTTAAGCCTGAATTTATTGCAATTTCATCGGGGGATAAATCCAAATCCAACATTTCTTTTTTATACCAATCTACGTCAATGTTTCGGTTGTTCAATTTTGCTTCCGCCACGCTCTTGAAAAAATCAATGGCAAACTGTAAAAATTCGGCATTGATTAAAGTTACAATTTCAATTCTGTAATCATCACCTTTTAATAATTTTTTGATGATGTTTTTTGTTACTTGCTGTGTTAATGTCATTTTATCGTTTTCTTAAATTCATCAAGAGTTAAAAATTCAGTCGGTTTGGTTTTGAATATTTTGTCCGGTTTTTGTTTTAGAAACGATTTCATATATTCAAAATATTTCGGTTCTTTTTCGGTCAAGAAGAAATGTCTGCCCAACATTAAGGCTGTTCGACCGAGTGTGCCGCTACCGCCAAAAGGATCAAAAACCAAATCGTTTTTAAATGAATAATATTCTATTACTCTTTTGCATAATTCAACAGGAAAAACCGCCGAATGAATTTTATCGTATTTTGGGTCAATGTTCCAAACATTTGATGTTTCGTAGCCGTCTTTGACCTTACTTTCTTTAACGGTTTGCCAATCGTATTGCCTTATATTCCAGTCGATTAGTTTATCGGTTTGTTTTCTGTAAACCATTAAATATTCGGTTCTTGCGTTTGGCTTGTAAGCAAGCGGTTTTCGATGTTGTAAAAATCCTGCATTACGATTTTTAACACTTGCTTCGGGTTTTACCCATATTATGTCATCGATAAATTCCCAACCCATTTCTACCAAAAAATGATGAATGTCGAAAGGAATAGGGTAGCGCTTTGATGCGTATTGGCGACTAATTCTCGGCACAATTACAGGCGATGTATTGACGATTAAAAATCTACCTTCCTTGGTTTTGTCATAGGTAAGTTGAAAAACTTCTTCTAAAAATTTCAAATAAGCCTTGTAACTTGGATAAATTGAATAATCACGGGCATTATAATAAGGTGGTGAGGTGAATGTAAGATGAAAACTTTCATCGGGAATAAGTTTTAATATGTCCCGAACATCACCTAATACTACTTTGTTTTTTAAATAATCATAAGATTGAGGATGTTTTAGTTTGTCTTTGCTGATATATTTTTTAGCAAAATATTCTTTATTGATAACCATTTGTATCATTTCGTTTTCGTGGTCGATTAATTTTTTTAAAGCATTATCAATTTCTTCATTTCCTTTGAAAACGAGTAGGGCTCTAATGGCTTGGGTAACCACTTTCGGGTCGTAATCATTTAATAATTCAATAAGTGCAGGAATGGCTTTTTTGCTTCGCATTCTGCCGATTGAAGATACTGCTTCTCTACGAATTTCAGTAACTTCATCGTTTTTTGCTATGTCCAATAATTTGGAAATATGCTGTTCGTTTTTAACTTTTCCTAATGTTTTAACGGCGTTTAATCTTATTTTTTTATGTTTGCTTTTTAGTAAATCTACTACCCAACTATCATCGAAATCTTTGGGTAAATAACCGAGGTTTTCCAGCACAAATAAAACGCTTTTATCATCATTTTTTTTATTGATGAGTGCTTTTAAATCTCCGTTTCCATTTGTTTTTAATTCACTTATGTATTCTTTTGTCAGCATTGATTTGATGTTTAAAGGTTTAATCCAAAATAAGTATCAGATAATCTATTACAAGCCTGTTCTACTTCAAACTCAGACACTTCGTTCAAGTTTAATATTTCACCATAGCTAAGGCTATGCATCAATATTAAACTTGCTGATTTTATTGTACAACAGACTTTCATTACGACAATCTAATACTTAATTTGGATTTAAAGAAATTTGTTTAACATTTTTTTGCTTGAAATACTTTACTTTTTCTTCTGCAAGTTGTAAAACTTTTGTAGAATAGTTATCAGAATAAATTTTTTGGGCGATAATTTCGCTTAAATATTCATTTTTCAACTCTTCAAAATCAAGATTAAATTCTTCTGCGAGTTTGGGTAAAACTTTTTCGTCTAACTTTCGTTTTCCGTTTTCAATTTTACTTAATAATCCGCTGTCTATCCCTAAAATGGCTCCTAATTGAGTAAGGGTAAGTCCTTTTTCTTTTCTTAATTGCTTGATAAATAATCCTATTGGTTGTTTCATATTTGATAATTTATTCTTGAATTTTATTTCTTGACAAAATTATCAAAATATTTTTGAGGTAACAAATTTTTCTTAATGTCTAAAAAACATTCTTATTTAACATTGTTAATTTGAAGTCATATTATGTAAAAACGACAAATTTGCCCAATATTTGGTCAGGAAATTTGGGAATCGAAATATTTCGGCTTATTTTATAAATCTATTTGATATTACTCCAAATATTTTGCCACAATAGGCATACGTCGTCCCATACCGAAAGCTTTTGGACTGACCCGTAAAACGGGAGCTGTTTGATAGCGTTTAAATTCATTGCGATTGACCAATTTCAAAATACGATTTACCAGTGTTTTGTCATACCCCGATGCCATAATTTCTTGCGGGCTTTGGCGTCCTTCTATATAAAGTTTTAAAATGGTATCCAAGATATCGTAATCGGGTAAACTGTCGCTGTCTTTTTGATTGGGACGTAATTCGGCGGAAGGTGGTTTTTGAATGGTATGAACAGGTATTATTTCGTGCTTGCGATTGATATATCTTGCCAAATCGTAAACTTCGGTTTTATAAACATCGGCAATAACCGAAATTCCACCGGCTAAATCGCCGTATAAAGTTCCGTAACCTACGGACATCTCACTTTTGTTACTGGTGTTGAGCAAGATATTTCCGAACTTGTTAGAAATTGCCATCAACAAATTACCCCGTATGCGAGCTTGTATGTTTTCTTCGGTAACATCAAATTTTTTTCCCTCAAACAACGGATTGAGTTGATCGAGATAAGTTTCAAAAATATGTTGAATAGGCACCATATCGTAACGAATACCAAGATTGTTTGCCAAATCTACGGCATCTTTTACAGAATGTTCAGACGAAAATTGTGAAGGCATCAACAAAACGCGTACTTTGTCTTTTCCCAAAGCTTTGGCAGCCAGTACCGTTGTTACCGCCGAATCCAAACCGCCCGACAAACCGATAACCGCAGTTTGAAAGCCTATTTTTCCAAAATAATCTTTTATGCCCAGCACCAAAGCATCGTGTATTAAGGCAATTTTTTCTTTGGGTTGTTGCTGTTCACGGAGCGGATTTTGCAACTCGTTTATATCAATCACCTCCAATGTTTCTTCAAAATACGGAAGTTCTTTATAAACTTTTTGATTGGCACCGAGAGCCAATGAGCCTCCGTCAAAAATTATATCGGTTTGTGCTCCTACATGATTGACGTAGATAAGTGGTATTTGATATTGCTTAACATTTTGTTTTAAAACTCGAATTCGTTCACGCGCATGAGTATAATCAAAAGGACTGGCTGATACATTAATGATAAAATCGGGTTGATAAGGCATGAGCTTATCCATGGGATTAATGGTGTAAAGCGGATTTTCGTTGCCCAAATTCCATAAATCTTCACATACGTTCAAAGCTATTTTTTTGCCTTTAAATTCAACAATATTCCACCGACTTGCCGCTTCAAAATAACGTGCCTCGTCAAAGATGTCATAGGTTGGCAATAAGGTTTTGTGTTGACGGTAAATTTCTTCACCTCGATATAAAAATACTACCGAATTATACAAATCTTTGCCTTCGATCACCGGATTAAACGTCGGGCTGCCAACAACAATTGCAATATCTTGAGAAGCTTTTTTGAGTTGTTCGATACTGTTTTCGGCTTTTTCGACAAAATCCGAAAATTCCAAAAAATCGCGAGGCGGATAACCGGTTGTTGCCAGTTCGGGAAAAACAATTATATCGGCTTGTTGTTTTCGGGCTTTGTCAATATACGACAACATTTTGCGGGTATTGTATGCAAAATCGCCTATAATTACGTTAATTTGAGCCAGGGCTATTTTCATTATTAAATTTTGAATTTAAAGATTTATTATTGTTTAAAAAACATCAAAATGATCATTCCATAAATGTGATTTGAGACCGAAATATACATATTTGTTCGTTTCGTTTTTAACTGTCTGTATTTCTTTTTCAATACTAGTTTTTCGATAGATAAAACCTCCGAAAATTTTGAGTTTTGAAGCCGAATTAAGTATGTATCCGGCTTCGGTTTGGTTCATAAATATTTGTCCCACATTGCCTTGCAAGGTATATACCTGATTGTGTTTGTCTTCGGGACGAATATAGTGATAAATATCGCCGCCATAAGCTTTGTCTTCGCCGACAAAATCAAAACCTTTTTTGCCCCAACTCAAAGTTGTATGGGCAAACCAACGTTTATTGCGATATTGTGTTTCAAAAAGGATTTCTTTAAAATTGGCGCCCCACGGATGTGCCAGTGCTTGGTAATTGTGTGCATAATTGGCTATGGTATTGTGTGCATAAGTATAAGGACGAACGGTATTGTATTCGGCACGCAAGAACAAATGAGGCAGTCCGAAAGCATCAAAATACTTGATTCCGACTTGGTAACCGAACTTATTTGCCCAATAAGTTTTTTGGTTAAAAAACTTATCGACGGTCATTTCGTCCAAAACAAATTGTCCGTACAGGCTGATTTGATAAGGTAAGTTGTATTTAGCCGATAATCCCAGCATGGTATTGGAACCACCCGAACCGGTTTCATATTCGGCGGTTTTGAAAAAAATAAGCGGATTGAGAAAATTGACATCAAAACCGCGCCGGTTTTCGTTATACCAAACCACCGTTTCAAAAAAACCTATGTTTAACTTAGGTAAAACATTCCAGTCGATATAGTGCACGGCTGAAAATTTCTTTTTAAAAACACCGTTTACCGTTACTTCGGGACGCATATCTTGGTAAGCCGTCCAAAAAGTAGTATATTTTACTTTCCAAAAGGTAGCTTCCACTTTAAAATACGGATATACACCGGCGTTATCGGATAAGAACAAAGAGCGGTATCCGTCTCCAATAAAATGATGACCGTGTCCCAGTTCAAAAAAGAAAAACTTGCTTGGTTTGTATGCCATATAGCCCTCGGCATAAGGATAATCGACAAAATTCGGGTCTTCACTTTTGTTTAAACCGTAACCGGGGATAACATGTGGACGGGTAGCCCATGCATAGCGGTCGAGAAATACGGGAAAACGCGCCCAATTTTCGGCTATGGTCGAACTAAATGAAAAATTATTACCCAAAGAACCTTCAACACGAATACCACGCGTATTTTGAAAAACATAATCTTGGGTAGTCAAATTGTCTTTACCCATACGCAAATCTACTACGGGGTCAATACTAATCCAATAATCCGAACCGGTTATGGCAAAAAAATGTTCATTAAAAAGTTTGCGACCCAACCATGTTTTTTTTGTTTTTGTCAAAGACAAATAATTGCTTAATAATTGTTGCCGGTTCAATTCAAAATAGTGCCATGGTTTGACAGCTGCATGCACACTGTCCGAAAGTTGCGACTCAAAATCGTTATAATCGAAATGTGTAAAGGGAATTTTTATTTGACTATTGGTCTTGGACAGCCATAATTTTTCTTGCGAAAAAAGTTTTTGTCCCGACAAAGCAAACCAAAAAATAAAAAAAACATATCTTGTCATACCAAATTGAATTTGGACAAATATACATAATAATCACAAGATTGTAGTCGGATAAAAAGCTATAAAAAACCTATTCGAATTGTTTTTCAAATTCTTCCAAAACAGGTTTAACGGTTTCTTCGGGCAAATCGGAAATTTTGATATACATTAAACCGTCAATGGCATTGTTAAAATTTGGATCGACATTAAAAGCAATTAATCGGGCATTTTGTTTGATATATTTTTTGAGCAAAACCGGTATTTTGAGGTTTTCGGGTTCGAGTTCGTCGATAATTTTGTCAAATTTTGATAAATTTTTGTTTGCCGTATCAAAAATAAAGGTTTTATCTTCTTCTTTTAAACGCACTTTAAAGGCTTTGTTGGGACGTACATATTGGGCGGTATATGGGTCGTAAAAATACGATTTCATAAACTCAATCATCAACGATTTGCTAAAATTTGAAAATTTATTACTGATACTTACCGGACCTATCAAATATTCGTGATCGGGATTGCGCAAAGTAGTGTGAATAATTCCTCGCCAGAGCAAAAACAACGGAAAGGGTTTTTGTTGGTATTCTTTTACAATAAAAGCACGTCCCATTTCAATGGCTTTGCTCATCATATCGTATAGTTCGGGGTCAAAAGTAAACAACTCACTGAGATAAAAGCCTTTGATACCGTATTTTTCAAAAATTTCTCGTCCCAATCCCATTCGGTAAGCGCCCACTATTTGGTGTTTGTTTTTATCCCAAAGAATTAGATGTTTGTAATACTTGTCATACTTGTCCATATCAATTTCGTTGCCGGTTCCTTCTCCGACGGCTCTAAATGTAATTTCACGCAAACGTCCTATTTCTCGCATTAAATCAGGCATGTCTTTGGCATCGGTCAAAAATCCTACATATTCGTTTTTTTCGAACAAAAGGGCTCCTTTTCGGGTCAAAGTCTCAATATTTCGTCTCAATTTTTCAACCGGAACGGGGTCTATCACGGGTTTTGATTTGTTTTTGCCCGACGATTTTATTTTTATGATTTCTTTCAAACCTTTGGGTTCAAATGTCTTGGCAAGGATATAGGTTTTTTTTCGGATAAATTCACCCAATAGATTTTGGTCGGCAAAACCTTCTTGCATCTTGGGTGTTATGGGCTTGCCTATTCTGACTTTAATGGTTTTTTTCATATCCGAAATGGCTTCCGAAGGCAATTTTGCCGTTCGTAAAACAGGGTGCAATCGCGACAATAAATAAAACAAACGACTGTTGCGCCCGTGAAAATATATAGGAACCACCGGCACTTTGGCGTTGTATATCAATTTTAGGGCTTTGTCGTTCCATGTTTTATCTACAACCAATTTTCCATTTTTGTAAGTGGAAACCTCCCCTGCCGGAAATAACCCCAAGCCATGTGCATCGTTTAAATGTGTCAAAGCGTTTTTTAAACTCGAAATTTTTTCGTCTCTCGGATTAAGTTCTATTAAAAAATCTTGTAGTTGAGGGATATTTTTCAAAATGAATGAACTC
Source organism: Flavobacteriales bacterium (assembly GCA_027065715.1). Taxonomy (GTDB): domain Bacteria; phylum Bacteroidota; class Bacteroidia; order Flavobacteriales; family Flavobacteriaceae; genus WGBX01. The sequence goes on along the minus strand of JAMONO010000086.1, from coordinate 7,857 downwards.
AAAACTTTGTAATCGGGACGTTGTTCCAAAATAATTTTGAGCAATAAAATACCGTCTAATCCGCCCAAAGGGTGATTGGAAACGGTCAAAAAAGCACCGTTTGCGGGAATACGTTTTAGATCTTCTTCGGGTATTTCAAAATCTATATTGAGTTTTTGTATAATGGCATTGACAAAATCGAGCCCTTCCAAGTGTTTAATTTTGTCATATATACGATTGATTTTTTGCATACCCAATAAGTGCATCAATAACCACCCCGTTGCGATACCGAGTTTTCCGAAACCATCAAGCTTAAGTGCACCGGCTATTTGTGAAGGACGAATCAATTTTTTACTCATCAATAAAAGAATATTTATGCAAAGATAAGAAAGCTTTTTAAAGCGATATAACTCAATTGTCAATCATCGAAAAACGGCTTGACAGCTTAACAAACCGGAAGTTATTTTGTTAAAAAACAACGAAACTTCTTTTTTATGCTGCAAACAAGCCGTTCCTTTTTGAAGCAAGCTGTCAATTGACAACAATCGTATATCGTTTTTTAAAGAAAGTGTTTTTGTTCCCGCCAATTTGTATATACTTTCTTTGGCAGTCCAAATATATTGCAGGGTGTTAATCCGGTTGTCAAACAATTGTTGTTCGCTTTTGTGAACAAATTTGGGAGCAACTTTTAGCAACTTGTTTTGTTGTGTTTGCAAATCCAAACCCACAGGTACTCGCGACAAACTAATACCTACCCAATAGCCGCTGTGTGAAATAGAAATATATTGTCCGCCGGACAGAACAGGCTTGCCCGAAGGTAAATAATTTAACTTATCTTGTAATTTTAAATAACTAATTAACAACTGTTTGGCTAAGTTTTGCTTTTGATGTATTTCATTTTTAAACCTCAGATAATCGTGCGAAATCACCCGTAATTGAAATTTCAATTGCGAAATATCTTCGGTAACGTGCCACAAATACAATTGACTGACCGGTGATATGATTATTTTTTGCAAAGGCATGTCAAATGATAAAAATATTTAGAGGTTTATTCCGATTTTTAAAAACTAAAATATAGCCGTAACTTTGTTTATTCAAATTTAACAAAAAAATTGATTGTGCAATTACTATTGTTCCTTTTATTATATCCGTTAATTTGGATAACTTCATACATGCCTTTTTGGGTATTATATCGTTTTTCCGACCTCTTATATATATTAATGTATAAAATAGTCGGCTATCGCAAAAAAGTTGTTCGAAATAATCTGGCTTTGGTATTTCCAAAAAAATCAGACCGAGAACGCCTTTATATCGAAAAAGCCTTTTACAGACATTTTTCCGACATGTTTGTCGAAATGATTAAAGCTTTTCACATGCCGTTATCTCAGATGCAAAAAAGATTTGTATTTATAAATGTCGAATTGCTAAACAAACTGACAGAAGAAGAGAAAAACATTGTAGTTGTAGGCGGACATTATGCCAATTGGGAATGGATATTTTCGTTAGCCACGCATACCAAAGCTTTTCCGGTGGCAACTTATCTTAAAATTAACAATCGTTATTTTGAAAAACTGATGCTCAAAAACCGCCAGCGTTTTGGTGGCAGACTTATTGAAACCAAACAACTAAGACGCTCGTTGGAACAGTTTAAAAACCAAAATCAAAAGTTTATTCTCGGTTTACTTTCCGACCAATCTCCTCAACTACACCGCGGCAAATATTGGCGTTCGTTTTTGGGTGTAAAAGACGTGCCGGTGCATACCGGACCCGAAGATTTAGCCAAAAAATACGATGCCGCTTATGTTTTTATGAACATAAAAAAAACTAAACGAGGTTATTACGAAGTAAAATTCGAATTGATAACAGACCAACCTCTATCAGTTCCCGACTACAAACTTACCGATATTTTTGTAGAAAAACTCGAACAACAAGTGCGTCAAGAACCCCGTTATTACTTATGGACGCACAACCGATTTAAACATCAAGGCAAAAAACCTTAATTTTGACATGCATATTTTCGATTTGGTTATAAACTTGCTGCTGATTGTATTGAGTATATTGTTATTATTTGCAATTTTTCGTCTTTTATACCAAATTATAATAATAACTTATCGTGAACCTGTAAAAACATTAAAAAATTTCATTTCAAAAATATTTGATTCGTTCCTGTATTTTTTTTCCTGTTTGGATACTTACCGGTTTATTACATTTGTTGTTTAGTTTTTTTTAAAACAAATCGAGAAATAATCGATAAACATGGAATAATTATTGCATGGTAAAATAAAATTTACCGGATGAAAAAAATTGCTTTACTTCTGTTATTATTAGTTGTTCAATCGATTTTTTCGCAAAATAATTTACAAACAAAACCGCTAATCACTACGGTTCAAACAAGACAAACCGAAAACTATAATCCTTTGACCGACATCGTATATTGGTTTTTTTCGGAAATAACTTACGGTATTTTGTTTGAAACCTATTGGGAACGTAATACTCCCATGCACCATGCCGCCCTGACACCGTATCCGTATTTTGACAAAAACGAAGGAAATTATACCTACCAAAACGAATCGGTTCCGTTTCGTTTGGAAATAAGCGGCAACATCGCTTTCGACCAACAACAATATTTTTTCGGACATTGGCAAGCCCAATTACGCCTTGCCAAACGTCTCGACTTCACCGGAAGTTTTGTGCATCTGCCACAACGCATACCCGACAACCGCTATTTTTTATCCCAAACCGGATTTGTATTGAATTACCACCGTATCAGAACCAAAAAATTTGACTTATGGTATGGAATTGGCATAATGTTTTCGGAAGCCCCAAACAATACCGGCGGATTTGTTTACGATATAGGAACCGAATTGTTTTTTGGAAATCAAATCAGCGTGGACGGTTTGATCAAATGGAGCTATTTTGAACCGGTTACCATTAGAAACAGCCAATTTAACATAAACTATTTTTCGGGACACTGGCGGTTTCAAACCGGTATCAACAATTACAAACTTGTTTCACAATATCGCAACAGTTTGCATATTGGAATTAAATATTATTTTTAATCGAGTTGTTTTTGAAACTTTTGTAACGCTAAACCATTATATAATTATTAATTTTGTAATTGCATCATAAATAATCGTATTATGAAAAAAAAATTTTTATTAATCTTCATTTTATGGGCAAGTTTATACGGTTACGGACAAGAAGTTATTAATACCGCCAAACTTATTCAAGCCGGTTTGGACGACGGAGCCAAACTGGTCAATGCTTATATCACCCCCATTAATAAAGCCATTGTTTACGGTTTGTCCGATGTAAGTTACACCAAAATTAAAAAAGAGCAAAAACGTCATTTGTTACTTTCGGTAAAATTGGCTTATGTAAGTGTTCCTTCCGAAGATTTAAGTTTTGATGTCGATAAAATAGGATTGCAAAATTTAGAGCCCAAAGATCCGACCCGGCACATAACTCCCACGGTTTTTGGAGACTCGTTGCAAGTTATTACTTTGGTTTCCAAACAAAAAGACTTATTGGGACGTCCTTTGATAGAATTTGATACGCCGGGGGGCGGACAAAAATCGGCTTTGCCGCTTCCCTTTTTAAGTGCGACTTATCGACTGAAATATACCAATTTGACCGCTCATTTTATACCCTACGTGCAAGTGCCTACCTCCGACTTAAAGGTTGGTATGTTTGGGCTTGCCTTTCAACAAGATATGGCGATGTTTATAAAATCATTGCGTGATTCGGATTTTGGCATCAGTTTGCAAGCCGGTGCCTCTTATTTGTACGGACATGCCGACCTCAACGTGCAACCCAATGGTGTTTACAGTCCCGTTACACCAACCGGTAATCAAACAGGACCTTACGATAACCAAGCCTTAAATACTTTTTTTACAAGTATTCAATTTGGTGCTTATGCCGACTATCAAATAGGAGAACACTTTACGATTTTTGCCGGAGGCGGATACAATGTAGGAAGCTCAAATATACAAGTTACAGGCAGATACCCCGTCTATATAGCCGACCCGGTTGGTATAGGAAGTGTAGTTGCCGAAGATGTCGATGATCCGTTGGACTTGTCCGGTACATTTACCCGAACAAAATTTGATATGGGAGTTCGTGCCGACTTTGAACGTTTGTTTATACAATTAAATTATAATATATCAACATACGGAGGATTAGGGTTGAATTTAGGATATAAATTATTTTAATCTCCCGGCAAGTAACAAACAAATTTTTTTGTCAAAAAAAAACGACGAAAAATATCATTAAAAGCTTTGTATAATAAAAAATAATTTATAAATTTGCACTCAATTTTGAATAAGCATAAAAATATAGCGAGATGTCGAGAGTTTGCGAAATTACAGGAAAAAAAGTTATGATGGGAAACAATGTTTCTCACGCCCATAACAAAACCAAAAGAAGATTTGATATCAATCTTTTTAAAAAGAAATTTTATATTCCTGAAGAAGACCGCTGGGTAACTTTAAAAGTAAGTAAAGCAGGATTAAAAATTATTGATAAAAAAGGTGTTGCTGCTGCTATCAAAGAAGCAAAAGCAAAAGGTTATCTAAAAAGAAACGTATAAAATTAGAAAGAAATGGCAAAGAAAGCAAAAGGTAACAGAGTGCAAGTTATATTGGAGTGCACCGAACACAAAGACAGTGGTATGCCCGGAACCTCCCGATATATTACCACCAAAAACCGTAAGAATACACCGGGAAGACTTGAATTGAGAAAATACAACCCGATTTTACGTAGATACACTTTACACAAAGAAATAAAATAATTAAGACATGGCAAAGAAAACAGTAGCAACCTTACAAACCGGATCGAAAAAATATACCAAAGTGATCCGCATGAAGAAATCACCTAAAACAGGTGCTTATGTCTTTGAAGAAAAAATCGTAAACGCTGATTTAGCCAAAGATTTTTTTAAGAAATAAAATTGTAAAAAAAACCAAACAACATAAACAAATCCGTTCGCTCTTGCGAATGGATTTTTTAGTTTGAATTTATAAGCAAAAAATAGTATATTCGTCCATTAAATTCAACATACATTATGTTTAAAAAAATATTCTCCAAACAAAAGAAAGAAAGTCTTGACAAAGGGCTCGAAAAATCAAAAAACAGTTTTTTTTCAAAACTTTCAAAAGCCGTAGCCGGAAAATCCAAAGTAGATGACGACGTATTAGACGAACTTGAAGAAGTATTGATTACCTCCGATGTAGGAGTTGATACCACCCTGAAAATCATTGAACGAATTGAAAAAAGAGTTGCACGCGACAAATATTTAGGCACCGGTGAACTCAACAAAATATTACGCGAAGAAATAGCCGCCTTGCTTACCGAAAACGAAGCTCAAAATCCAACCGAAAATTTTGATATACAAAAAACCAAACCCTACGTCATTATGGTTGTTGGAGTTAATGGTGTAGGCAAAACCACCACTATTGGCAAACTGGCGTATAAATTTACCGCAGAAGGAAAAAAAGTTATGCTCGGTGCCGCCGATACTTTTAGAGCCGCCGCCATTGACCAACTTCAAATTTGGGCAGACAGAGCAAACATACCCATTATCAAACAAAAAATGGGCAGTGACCCCGCCTCGGTGGTTTTTGACACTTTACAATCTGCCAAAGCACATGATATTGATGTAGTATTGATCGATACAGCCGGACGCTTGCACAATAAAATAAATCTGATGAACGAGTTGTCAAAAATTAAAAAAGTTATGCAAAAAATCATACCCGATGCACCACACGAAGTTCTGTTGGTTTTGGACGGTTCAACAGGACAAAATGCTTTTGAACAAGCCAAACAATTTACCAAAGCTACCGAAGTTACCTCATTAGCCGTTACCAAACTGGACGGAACAGCCAAAGGCGGTGTGGTTATAGGAATATCCGACCAGTTTCAAATACCTGTTAAATATATAGGAGTAGGAGAAAAAATTGAAGATTTGCAAGAATTTGATAAAATTGAATTTGTTGATTCTTTTTTTAAAGAATAAATTATGGAGTTTAAAGAATATTTTATACTTTTATGCGTTTTTTAGTATAAATGACAATCGGCACCGGAAAGGTGATGATTTTTTATATCAAAAAAAAACATAAACAATACCAACTTAAAAAATTATGAAACGAATATTATTTCTATTTTTAGCGTTACTATATTTTACTACTTACAAAACTTACGGGCAAGAAGGCATACCCATATATCACGATTACTTGTCCGACAATCTGTTTTTATTGCACCCTTCCATGGCCGGTGCCAGCAGTTGTGCCAAGGTACGCTTAACCGGACGCATGCAATGGTTTGACATACAAGACAATCCGATGTTACAAACATTTAGTTTTCATACGCACTTAGGCGAAGAAGGACAAAACGGAATTGGTGCCATTATCTTTAACGACCGTAACGGCTATCATTCACAAAAAGGTTTACAATTGGCTTTTGCGCACCATTTAAATTTTGGGAACGGCGAATATGTCAATAAACTTTCATTTGGTATTGCCGGTATGTTTGTGCAGAACCAATTGGACGAAACCGGTTTTGACCCCAATCGTTTTGACCCGATAATAGCCGGTGTGGTTCAAAGTGCATCATATTACAATGTCGATTTCGGATTTTCATACCATGTACGCGGTTTCTTTTTTAATGCCACTCTAAAAAACGCCCTACTGATAAGTCGTGATTTGTATTCAAAATACGAACAAGTCAATTTGAGAAACTATGTAGGTTCCATCGGTTACTATTTGGGAAGTAAAAACTTTCATATCGAACCTTCGGTTATGGCTCAATATAAAGAATATTCGGGACAAGTTATTACCGATATGAATATGAAATTTTATTTCAATATGACCGATAGCAACATTTTCTATCTCGGAGCTTCCTATCGCAAGGATTGGGACGACCAAGTAAACCAAGCTATTTACCACAATATTACGCCTATCATGGGAGTTAAAATCAGCAAATTTACTTTTGCATACACTTACACATACGATTTAGGCGAAACACCTATCAGTAACAGTGGTTTTCATCAAATAACCTTGGGTTATAATTTTAATTGTAAACAACAATTGGTAAGAATAGGCTGCCCCGAAATAAACTAATCAACCTCTTCATAATCGATATAATCACCTTCATTTTTATTTGAAACGGAGGTGTTTTCATTTGGTTTTTTCTCAATAATAGTTTCGCCTTCTTTGGCAACCGGCTTTTCTTTGTAGTATGGATTTTTAAACTGATTTTCAAAATTACGCGCGGCTTTTTCCATCATTTTTTGAGCCATATACGGCGCCAACAAGCGCATAATCAGTTTAAATACGTAGTAAATAAGGATAAAAATAAGAATTGCTTTGAACATAAGTATCTGTATTTGGCAACAAATATAATTGTTTTTGATATAACACCGGTTAAATTTTAGGATTGTTTAACGTAATTAAACAAAAGTGGTGTTATACCAAAGCAAAACAAAAAGTTTCTGCCCCGAATTTAATAAAAATTACTGTTAGTTGATAGCGGCAATCTGTTGTTAACCAATATTTTATTGATGCAGAATTGTTCGGTACTCCTTTCGGGATTAATTGCGCCATCAATTGAAATTGGTTGATAGGTGTCAGATGACGGGCATCGGATACAGGTGCTTAGGACAAATGTCATTACGAAGGAGTGCAACGACTGAGGAATCTTTTACCAAAGAGAAAAAGATTTCTCACTGCGTTCGAAATGACACTGTTTATTACGTAACGATTTGATTAACAATACGTTGTTATTGCGAGGTGCGAGACATGAGCGCCGTGGCAATCTTTGGTTTTCGGGTTGGTTTATTAAATTAGATTCTTCACTTCGCTGTCGCTTCGCTCAGGATAATAC
>JAMONO010000085.1 GCA_027065715.1 Flavobacteriales bacterium | reverse complement strand
AAAATCATTTTCACCCGGATTTTCGGTATCGCTTAGAGTAATTACAAATTTGGTTTGAGGTTTGGTTTGCATATTGGCATCGATTTTTAACCGGTTTACATAACCGTATATGCGTGTTTGTCCGCCGGCAAAAACTTTTCCGTAAAACAGTTCCAGCGGGTCGGGCGGTGTATCGAGTACCAGCATGTTTTCGGTTGTAATATTCAAATCCAAATACCAATTGTCAAAGTTGTGATGTTTGATAACTCCTGTCAAAGTAGCTTCCGTTTTATTTTTTACATCAAAAAACCGAGCTTGTTTGAGTTCAAAAGTTTGGTCGTGCAAATACAACACACTTCTGTTTTTGAATTGATAATCGGTATTTAAAGCCAAGATTTTCAATCCGAAATCATTGAGATACAATTTGCCGTCATAAGACAAATTGTTTATGCCTCCTTTTATTTGCACGCTTCCGGTTAGACTACCTCTTATGTTTGCAAAAATATCATCAAATAGTTTTTGAAGAGGAGTTACCGAAAATTCGTTAAGTATTAATGAGGCGTTTACTTCGGGTTCTTTTTTATTTAAATCGACATAACCTATGGTTTTTAATTGTTGTAAACCGTCTTTAACAATTGTCATATCGACAAAAACGTTATTGCCTCTCAAAGTGTTAATTTTTAAATCGACATCACCCAAATTTTGGTTATTGAGTATAAAGTTTTTGACATGTAAAACCGCCGAAGGTAATATTTCGTTGTTGTATTTGGCAATATGAATATCGCCATTGATCAAACCTTCAAATTCAAAATCTTTTAATTCGGGCGTAATATGTGCCAAATTGATGCTGTCGAGTTGAACATCAAAAGCCATTTTTTGCGATGTTTTATAACCCGAAAAAGCTATTTTTTCGGCGTCATGTATAATTCCGACATCATCGACGAGCAATGAATCGGCTTTCGGATTGTAAAAAACTTTATCGATATTTTGGGTAGGATTTATTTGCCAAGGTATGCTTTTAAACTTAAAACCGGATTGTTGCAAACCGAAGATAAAATTTTGCATCTCGTCCATGGTGTAATAAAAAGACAAATCGTATTTATCTTCAAATTTATTACCTCCATTAAATTTGGTCTTTAAGTATAAAGTATCGTTTATGGTGGTATTTAACAAACGCAGTTGCGTTAAACGATAAAAACCTGCATCTACGGTATCAACTTTTAAAAAAATATTATACAACGGGTTTTTGTTGTCCACTCGTATATTCAGATTTTTCAAAACTTTATTTCCAAAACTTATTTGAGGCGACAACATTCTCATTTTCAATTTATTATCTTTTGAGTTGATTTTTCCTTTGATATAAGTATTTCGAGCAATTTTGAGTTTAGGATTAAACAAATCGACTATTTTGTTGTGAATATTGATTTTGTAACTGATATATTGTTCATCGGAAACGGGTTGCAATTGGTAATTGGCAAAGACGCTTCCAAAAGCATTTTTAAGCAATACGGGTATGTCGGCAAACTTAAATTTGCCATTGACATAACCGTCAATAATATCGGTTGAATGGAAGTCAATGGCACGTATTTGTTGCTCATCAAAGCTCGAAGTTATTACAAAATCATCAAAAACATAAGTATCGTATTGATTTTTGTATCGCACTTTTTCAACCTGCAATTTGCCTGTAATATCATCTATTCCGGTTCCGACCGCTTGCATATTGATATTACCTTGCAAACGGGCAAATTCGTCTTTGGACCAATTGAGTTCATACAAATTGGCTCGACATATCTCCGATGAAAAATCGAGCCGGCGTTGTTTTTGTGAAAAATCGATTAATCCGGTAAAATCCATTTCCAAATTAGGGTCGGCTATTTCAAATTGTCCTTGAAAAAGTTTGTTTTTAAAAAAACCGTTAATTGTTATATTCTTATAATCATAATCATTGTAATTGACATGATTGATAGTGCCTATAAAGTTTGTATTTAACGACGGAAGCGTCAAACCTTTGCCCCTGATGTTAAAATCGGTCGATATATCGTTGATTTTTTCGTTTATCAAAGCTTGTAGTTGAAAATTTTCGGTTCTTATGTGCCCCGAATATGCGGTTTGATTAAGTTTGTCTAAGTTTTTCATTTGAACTTCGGCAGTCAAGTTGCCTAAACCGGTATTGATTGTTAAATCGGTCTTTAAAAAACTTTTTCCGTAATCAATCAAACCTTCCGCACTTATATTTTGAAGGGCATAAAGTTTGTTCGGAATGTTGTTTTGTATGGTCTTGGGAAGTATTTGGCGAAGTTTGTCAAATGAAAATTTCAATTTTGTTAAATCACCGCGAATATTGAATTTTTGATTATCAAAAACATTAATCAGCAATAAATTACCGTCCAGTTCGATGTTATTGTCCGATACGCTTTCAAAATTTTTCAAAGACAATCGGTTTAAGCTTCCGCCCAAATCGGTCGAGATACTAAAATGGTGTTCGGGAGCAAATCCACTCGAAAGTTTAAGTAAATCGTTGGTCGAAAGATAAGCTTCATCAATATGTCCCGAAAGGAGGATACGGTCGTTAAAATCGGCATATCCTTTGTCGGGCGAACTAAAGGTAAGATTCATATCTACCGACGAATAATCGGTATCCATTTTAAAATCGTTTAAACTGATATGATGATTGTCATAACTGAAAACGGTTGTTAAATTTTGAATTTGAATACCGCGATAATCGAGCATTTGCAATTGTTCAACCTCAAACGAAACCCAATCGGCTTGTTGTAAAAAGTCATTCAAATTTGCGTGCAAATAATTGAAATCGAGCACTTTGTTATATTTTCTGTTGTAGTCGAGATACTGAAAGTGCGAATTGGTCAAACCTATTTTGCTTATATGAAGTTTAAACGGCGTTTTGGATTTTTTTCCCGAAGATTTTCCATCAATTTGTGCGATAAATTTATCCAAACCCGATTTTTTTTCGCCTTTGTAATAAATAATTTTTCCGACCAAACCGTCGATATGCGTTTTGCCCAAGAGCAACGAATTGGTTTGGGAAATATTCCACGGATTTCTAATGTATGTTTGTAAGCGTTTGCCAAAAAAAATCGTATCGTTGTGTGTATCGCGAGCTATAAAATTTTTGATGATTATGGCACCTGAAGGTGTTATTTGGACTTTGTCTATGTATAAATTTACACCCGTGTCTTCATTTATTTGACGGGTTAAACGTCGGGCAATAGCGGTTTGCACAGCCGGAATAGCCAGCATTATACCCAATAACAAACTGATTATCAGTATAATAATTAATATTTGCGTTAATATTTTGAGAAACCTTTTGATATCGCTTAGATAGTATTAATTTTGCCTATAAAAATAGCAATTTTTATGCCTGAAAATTCAAAATACAAAAATAAAAAACCTATTTATATTTTGGGAATAGAATCTTCGTGTGACGATACGGCTGCTGCTGTTTTAAAAGACGGAAAAATAATCAGTAACAAAGTAGCCAATCAAGTCATACACGAACAATACGGCGGTGTAGTTCCCGAGCTGGCTTCTCGTGCACATCAACAAAATATTGTTCCGGTGGTCGATTTGGCTTTACGCGAAGCAGGTATCAAACCCAAAGATTTGTCGGCAATTGCTTTTACCGAAGGTCCCGGACTGTTAGGCTCATTGTTGGTCGGTGTATCGTTTGCCAAATCGTTGAGTTTGGCTTTGGACATCCCGATGATTGGAGTACATCACATGAAAGCCCATGTTTTGGCTCATTTTATTGAAGATAATGAAATGAAATTGCCCGAATTTCCGTTTTTGGCACTGACTATCAGCGGTGGACATACACAAATTGTGCAAGTTAATAATTATTTTGATTTCAAAATATTGGGAGAAACTCGCGACGATGCCGTGGGCGAAGCTTTTGATAAATCTGCCAAAATAATGGGACTACCCTACCCCGGCGGTCCTTTGATCGACAAATACGCACGTGAAGGTAACCCGAAAGCCTACAAATTTCCCAAACCAAAAGTGCCCGGAATGGACTTTAGTTTTAGCGGACTTAAAACTTCCATTTTGTATTTTTTGCAAAAACAAACCAAAGAAAATCCCGATTTTATCAATGAAAACTTAGCCGATTTATCAGCCTCCATTCAATACACCATTGTCAATATATTAATGGACAAATTAAAACTGGCTGTCGAAACCACCGGAATCAACCGTATTGCCATTGCCGGAGGTGTTTCGGCTAATTCGGGTATCAGAAAAGCACTAATTGAAGCCGAAAAAAACAAGAATTGGAAAGTTTATATACCCAAATTTGAATATACTACCGACAACGCCGCCATGATTGCCATTGTAGGTTATTTAAAATATCGCGAAAAAATGTTTAGCGACTTAAATCTTGTCCCCAAAGCTCGTATGAGCCTAACTTAAGCCTCATGAAACAACCGATTGCCATAATAGGAGCCGGAATTACCGGTTTAACCGTTGGATTTTATTTGAAAAAAGCCGGAATACCTTTTACCATTTTTGAAAAAGAAGATAGAACCGGTGGCGTCATCAATACTCATTACGAAAAAGGTTTTTTGTATGAAACAGGTCCCAATTCGGGTGTCTTGTCAAACATTGAAGTACTTTCGCTTATAGACCGTTTACACGACAAAGTACAACTTGAAACAGCACCTGCCACCGCTCAAAAAAGATTGATTTGGAAAAACCACACTTGGCATGCACTACCCAACGGATTGTGGTCGGCAATTAAAACACCTTTATTTACTTTTTCCGACAAACTCAAAGTATTGCGTGAACCTTGGATACCCAAAGGAACCAATCCCAATGAAAGTTTGGCAAAAATGGTGCAACGACGTTTGGGGCAAAGTTTTCTCGATTATGCCATAGATCCTTTTATATCAGGTATTTATGCCGGCGACCCGAATTATCTGGTGCCACGTTTTGCTTTACCCAAATTATACCAGCTTGAACAAACTTACGGAAGTTTTATCAAAGGAGCCGTAGCCAAAGTGCGTCAAATTAAATCGCCCGAAGAAAAAAGGATAAACAAAGCTATTTTTTCATTCAAAGGAGGTTTGAACGAACTTGTAAGTGCCCTGACCGACGAAATAGGCAAAAATCATATTGAGTTAAACCAAAATAACATTATTATTGAATATGAAAAAAATAGATTTTGGATTAACAAAAGACCTTTTGACAAAGTAATCACAACCATTAATGCCAAAACACTTTCCAAAATCTTAAGCTTTGTTTTGCCCGAAGAAATAGCCGATATTACCCGTTTGAAATACGCCCGAGTGGTTGAAGCCTCCATAGGTTTTAATCATTGGCAAGGTATGGACATAAAAGCTTTTGGAGGACTTATTCCCATGAAAGAAAAAAGAAACATTTTGGGCGTCTTGTTTATGTCTTCCATCTTTCAAAATAGAGCCCCGAAACAAGGGGCACTATTGACCGTCTTTTTGGGAGGAACACGCCGAGAAGAATTGGTGCAACTAAATGAAAAACAATTGTTTGAACTACTAAAAAAAGAATTAACGGAACTTTTGAACCTATCTGATTTTTCACCCGAATTGTTTCACTTACATTATTATCCGGTTGCAATCGCTCAGTATGGTGCCGATAGCGAAAAACGTTTGAAAAATATAATTGAAATTGAAAAAAAATATCCCGGTTTAATAATAGCCGGAAGCGTCAAAGACGGTGTCGGCATAGCCGATCGGATCAAACAAGGCACCCATATAGCTCAACAACTAATTAACGAAAACCGTTAAACAACGAAGCAAGCGCCAGCACACACATTATTACTGCCAATATCAATTTGAAATGTTTGGCAACCAAACCGATACGACTTAATAATCGAGGTGCGTGACGGGCATAAATGTATAGTATGGAAAAAGCTCCTAAAACCGCACTCAATACAAAAATACTGATATACGGCTCATGCAAAACCAAAATACCTTGCATCTCTAACAATGTGCTATATGTAAAATAAAAAGGAATTGCCAACGGATTAAACAGTGAAACCAACATGCCATACAAAAAACTATTTTGTATATGAAAATGAAAAGTTTTGACCTTGATATTACGTTGTTTATATTGATGAAAAAATAAAATGGAAATGGTAAAAAAAATCAAAACGGCAAACTTTGAAAAATCTTTGATTATTTGCGGATGAGCTTGTAAATATTCGGCTCCCAACAGAGCAATATGTGCCTGTATGAATATGGGAACGACAGCCCCCAAAGCAAACTTTACAGCTTCATTTTTTCCCCGATCAATTGCAGTGTTTAAAGTGGTCATTGTCAATAATCCGGGCGACATCAAACCCAAAAACGCCATCAAATACCCAATAATAATATGTATAAAAAGACCCAACATGGTTTCATATATAAAAGACCGTTACAATAATTTGTCCTTTGCACAATGAAATGATAAAGTCCCTGCTCTTTCTATCAAAATAAAATTTATCTAATTCATCTCTATACAAAGCAGAAGATCACCATTTATCATTGTATTAATTTACCAAATTATTTGCGTCTTTTTTTCTTTTTCGGTACAAATTTTGAACCACGTCGCGAGGTCATGGGGTCAATACGGTGTTGTAAATCTTTTATTTGATCGGCAAACATTTTCTTTTTGTCCAATTCTTTGGCTTCACGCAGTAGGTTTATGGCTTCGCGATTTCGTTTTTTGGCAATGGCAATTCCTGCCAAATTTAATTTTGCCATAGCTTTGTCATGGTCCAACATCAAACCGGTTGTCAAGGCCTGTCTAAAATATTTTTCGGATTGAGTAATATTTTTGCGTTGATTTAAAGTTCCTTTTAACAAGTAATAATAAGCTTCTTGTGGTTTTATCAATTGAGCTTTCGGTTTTTTAATCTTTTCGAGCCATTTTTCGGCACCGTCCATGTCTTCTTTTCTCAATCGAAGAAAAGCCAATAACAAATATTCGTTTCTTACATATAAAAACAAAACCGCCAGTGTGGCAAATATCAAAGCAACTCCGTTACCGATGTACCCTTCGGTAAATTGCCATATCGCCAACCCGAAAATGATAAGAGCAAATGTTAATTTTATATTCTTGTGCATATAAATTTCTCTTTAATTTTTTACAAAACAAAAATACGCAAAAATATGATATGGAACGAAAGCTTTATTTATTTTTTGACAAATCTTAGCCAAACAAAGCAAGCCACAACAAAGGAATTACATACAAAACAAACAGTAGGCAAAAATAACAAAAAGCTTTGCGTCTGTTTAAAGTTCGAGCCAAAGGCTCATAAGAAGCGGACATTACATAGGTTTTAACAATCTTGTCTTTTTTTATCCGTTTAAAACAATCGCCTCTTTCATCTCTTTTGTAAATTTCAATTTTTTCGATTATTTTATACACAAAATCTTTTTTAAACAGATAATAAACAGCCGACCATAAATAATAAATCCAAGCAACAGGATACAATACCAAACTACCGATTAGCAACAACAAATATGAAAACAAACCGGATTGTAACAGCAAAACATCGCGTCCGGCTGACCAAATACAGGATTCGGAGGTTTTATAAACAGGTTTTTTGATACCTGTTTTCTGCTTTAAATAATCGGGTAATTCAATACCTATAAAAACCAATTTTTGCAAAAACATGATACAAGCAATTGTTTTGTTTCAAAGATATTAATTATTATGTAAATATTAAAATTTCAATTTACTTTTTTAAAAAAAAGCCTCCCGAAAACCGGAAGGCATATAAGTAATTGTATTTCGATATTTTATAATTTTTCAAAACGAGCTTGAAAAAAACGCAAATATTTGGGTTCATAAACCATTTTAAGACCGCGTGCGTTTTGAGCGTTTTCATAAACTTCAATAACCGATTCGGCTACGACGTCCATGTGAGCTTGTGTATAAACCCGTCTCGGAATAGTCAATCGTACCAATTCCAACTTAGGATAATTATGTTTACCGGTTTCTTTGTTTCGACCGGCTGACACCACACCGCGTTCCATGGCACGCACTCCCGAATCGATATAAAGTTCGGCTGCCAAAGTTTGTGCCGGAAATTCATCTTGGGTTAAGTGCGGATAAAAAGCTTTGGCATCTAAAAATACGCCGTGAGTTCCTACGGGTTTAACAATAGGAATACCGGCTTTCAACAACAATTCACCCAAATATTGAACTTGTCCTACACGGGCTTTTTGATGTTCATCCATTACCGATTCTTTGATACCGATAGCCATGGCCTCCATATCACGTCCGGCTAATCCTCCATAAGTATGCAATCCTTCGTAAACCACAACCATATTACGGGCTTCTTCAAAAACACGCGGATCGTTGGTTGCCAAAAATCCACCTATATTAACCAAGGCGTCCTTTTTGGCACTCATGGTAGCATGGTCGGTTAGCGAATTGATTTCTTTCACAATTTCCGCAACGGTTTTGTCTTGATAGCCTTCTTCCTTTTGTTGTATCATATAAGCATTTTCGGCAACACGCGTCATATCGTGTACAATATCAATACCGTATTTTCGGGTTAATTCTCTTACGGCTTTTAAATTTTTGAGTGATATAGGTTGACCGCCTGCCATATTTACCGTTGTAGCCATAGCCACATACGGAATTTTATCGGCACCTACTTGGTCTATCAGTGCTTGCAGTTTGTTTAAATCGATGTCTCCTTTAAACGGATATTCGCTGTTTGGGTCGTGTGCTTCATCAATAATAACATCGACAAATTTGGCACCTGCCAACTCTTGATGCAATTTGGTAGTAGTAAAATACATATTGCCCGGAATATAATCGCCGGGGTTGATCAGAATACGCGAAATCATGTGTTCGGCGGCACGTCCTTGATGTGTAGGCACCAAATGTTTGTAACCGTAAATATCTTGCACGGTTTTTTCCAAATTGTAAAAGTTGCGACTTCCGGCATAAGCTTCATCACCGAGCATCATACCTGCCCACTGACGGTCACTCATAGCCGAAGTGCCGCTGTCTGTCAGCAAATCGATATAAACATCTTCCGAACGTAATAAAAAAGTATTGTAACCGGCTTCTTCCATTGCTTTTTCACGCTCTCTTTTGGAAAGCATCCGCAAAGGTTCCACCATTTTGATTTTATAAGGCTCTGCCCATGATCTTTTTTTCATATCTATTATGTTTTTGTTTTATTGATTAATGTGTGCTAATTTATAAAAATAATGTAAATAAACCACTGATAAAGTCGTTATTTTTGACGATAATTCAAATATATTAATTGACAATATATTAATTAAAGCCATAAAAAATCAATGATAAACCAAATTGAATTATTAATTTTTTCTCAATATTATTACCAATATTTCATTTGGTATAAAATATTCAATTTAAAAATATTGAAAATTAATCCGGTATATAACATTAATAGAAATATTATACAAAAGGTAATTTAACTACTTGTGCCGGTATTTGTTTTTTTCGCACTTGTATAAATATTTCGCTACCCGGTTTGGCATACGCAACGGGCACATAGCCCATACCAATGGCTTCTTTTAAAGTCGGCGACATGGTACCGCTGGTTACCTTTCCTATTTTGTTA
>JAMONO010000084.1 GCA_027065715.1 Flavobacteriales bacterium | reverse complement strand
ATTTCTACTATATCGGCATCGGTTTGCAAGGCGCCCAATCGTTTGCTGCCGTATATGTTTTGTTCTTTGATTTTAAATTCAAACAATTCGTTGTTATCATACGTTTTTTCGTATATGCTTAACGGGATGCAGCAAAACAAAAAATAGGTTTATATTTATAAAAATTTCGGCAAAGTTTTTGTAAGTTGATAAAATATCACGAAAAAATTACCGTATTTTTTAGTAAATTGTCCCGTAAAATATAAAACTTTGAGTATGTATAAAATTTTTCTGCTTCCTTTTATAATATTATTGTCTTGTTCGAGCAGCAAAACCAACAATTCTTTACCCGTTCAACAAGAAAAAAACATACAACGTTTACAAAATATGAAATTCGATACTTATACCGAAATGTGGCAACAGGTCGATAAACTTGACAAAAAAGGTATGACCCGATCCGCTTACGAACTAACACAAAAAATTTATCAAAAAGCCAAAAAAGAAAATAACAGCCCGCAAATCATCAAAAGTTTGTTGTATCAATCCCGATATATGATGGTGTTGGAAGAAAATAGTCGTTTAAAAATTGTTCGAAATTTTAAAAAAGAAATTAATGAAAGCACTCCGCCTACTTCCAATATTTTGGAAAATTATCTGGCACAACTCTATTGGCAATACTATCAAAACAACCGTTGGCGATTTGCCCGTCGCACCGAAACCGGCGTTCAAATTGACACAACCGATTTCAGAACTTGGGATTTAAAGACAATTTTTAAAGAAATAAATCGACATTTTGACCGTTCTTTACAAAACAAAACCCTGTTGCAAAAACTTTCGGTCGATAAATGGGAACCTATCTTACAAATACACAAAGAAACCCGAAAATACCGACCTACCTTGTATGATTTACTGGCACACGAAGCCCTGCGATTTTATCAATCTGACGAAAACGGTTTGCCGGCACCGGCATATAAGTTTGAAATCGATAATCCGGCTTTTCTTTCCGATGCCCGAAAATTTATAACAATCAATATTCACCCGCAAGACAGTCTTTCACCGCAGGTCAAAGCGATTCAATTGTATCAAGATTTATTACAATTCAGATTACAATACAAACAACTTGATGCTTTGGCTATGGTTGATTTGGAACGCCTCTCTTTTGTTTATCGACATGCTGTATTTGCCGACAAAGACAAAGCATATATCCAAACTTTATCGCGTTTTATTCATGATTACGAAGAATCGGATGTTGCGGCACTGGCTTATTACCACTTGGCAAAATATTTGACAAAACAAGGAGACCAATACCCCGAAAACCACAATGAAAATGTGCGTTGGAAAAAGAAAGAAGCGCTACAAACAGCTCAACTTGCCGTTAAAAAATATCCTGATACGCCGGGCGCTTTAAAATGCAAAAATTTAATCGAGCAAATAAAATCAAACAGTTTATCTTTGAAAATGGAAGAACATACTCCCGAAAACCAGCCTGTTCCGTTATATGTTTCTTACAAAAACCTCAACAAGATAAGAATGTTTGTTTACCGGATTGATTGGAAACAAAAAGAAAAAATTCAAAATACATACGACCGTTTATCTAAACGTTACTTAATAGAACAACAAGACCTGGTCAAAAAATACACTTTTGAACTGACCAACCCCAACGATTACCAACCGCACAGCACCGAAAAAATTGTAGAAGCCCTACCCAACGGTTATTATGTAGTGCTGGTCAAAAGCCTGAACGACGACCAATGGGGCTATACCTTTTGGCAAGTAACCGATGTGTCTTTGCAAGCGGTAAGTCAAGCCGACAACCAAAATATATATCGTGTAACCAATCGGAACAACGGCAAATCCATAGCCGGTGCACAAATCAAAATTTATAAGAATAACATAAATGAAGATTGGGCACTAAAAACCAAAAAAATAACCGACAAAAACGGCGACTTTAATCTGTCGATACCCCATAAAAATTACAATTCGTATTTGTTTGAAATTACTTATGACCAAAACAAAAAAGCATATTTTAGTGATTATGTGCTCAATATACACCCGTATAAAAACCCCAAATCATATCAAACGGTCTTTGTTTTTACCGACCGAAGCATCTATCGACCCGGGCAAACGGTTTATTTCAAAGCCATTGCTCTTACCAAACACAACAATCGTTCGGAAGTTTTGGCTGACACATACCTTCAAATTACTTTGTATGATACCAACCGACAAAAAATCAAAGAATTGGACTTAGTTACCAATCACTATGGTTCGGTAAGCGGTGAGTTTGAACTTCCCGCCCAAACCCTAACCGGAAACTTTAGCTTGTCGGTCGTTAATAAAACCAAAAATATATATGCAAATAAAAACATCAAAGTCGAAGCATATAAACGTCCCAAATTTGCGGTGGATTTTAAAAAGACCGACCAAACCTATAAAATAAATGATACGGTAGCCGTAACCGGTTTTGCCAAAAGTTTTGCCGGTTCGCTGATAACCGGTGCCAAGGTTAGTTATCGGGTAAAACGCAAAGTGCAAACGCCCCGTTGGTGGTATTGGTCTCGCCCTTCTATTAGCAGTGAAGCCCAAGAAATAGCACATGGACAATTAACCTCCGATAAAAAAGGCGAATTTATCATCAAATTTAAAGCCTTACCCGATTTGTCGGTCAGTCCCGAACAACGTCCCGTATTTCATTACGAAATTTTTGCCGAAGTTACCGACTTAAACGGCGAAACACACACGGCTACCACAACAGTCAATGTAGCTTATCACGCTATGTTGGCTCGTATCGATATACCCGAAATTGTTATTAAAGGAAAAAAAGAATCGATACAAGTGCAAACCACCAACCTCAACGGTGTGGATATACCCGCACAAGGACAAATCAAAATATACAAATTGCAAGCTCCCGACAGAGTGTTACGCCAACGACCTTGGAAATCGCCCGAAATACAAAATATACCCAAATCGGAGTTCATTCGCCTTTTTCCCCATCTGCCATACGACCAAACCGAAAATGATTATCGGTTTTGGAAAAAAGGCAATGAAATATTACACATTGATTTTGACACCTCAAAACAAACCCGTTTGGAATTTAACCCCGACAATAATTGGCAAGAAGGAAAATATGTAGCCGAATTGACCACACACGACAAAGACGGAAAACCCGTTACCGACAAAACTTATTTTGACGTCAAAAAATCCCAACCCAAACAAGTACCCGACCAAAAATATTTCGATATTTTTACCGATAAAGATTCTTATCAACCGGGCGAAAACGTACTGATTTACATCGGTTCGGCTGCACAAAATACCTACATTAGACTGTGGATAGAAAAAAATCATCGTATTGTATCACAACGACTTATCAAAACCAATGGAAAATACCATCAAATTCATGTCCCCGTAACCGAAAAAGATCGCGGCGGATTCATTATTCATTACCTATATGAAGCTTATAACGATTATGTTGTCGGTCAAAAAACCGTGCAAGTCCCGTATCCTTCCAAAGAACTTCAAATTGAAACCTTGACTTTTAGAGACAAATTACACCCCGGACAAAAGGAAGAATGGCAATTTAAAATAAAAGGTCAACAAGGCCAAAAAATAGCCGCCGAAGTTTTGGCTTCAATGTATGATGCCTCGTTAGATGAATTTGTAACCAATACCTGGCACTTTAATCCCGTTCGATACCTGTATTACCGCTCCAACACAGTAATAAAAACCGTAAACAGTTATGGCAATAAATCATTTGCCGTCCAAAATATTAAACCGCATGCCTATTATCCCGTTACGCTATCATTTGAACATTTAAAATGGTTCGATTTGGATATGAGAGAGCATATTTTATATAGCATGGGGTTGGAAGTCAAAAAAGTTAGTGAAGAAGCGCTACACGGAAAAGTTGTCGGTGTGCAAATGGCTGCCGACGAAGTTGAAAACGGAGGAATTGTTATAAGAGGAGCTCAATCGGCTTCCTCCGACAAAGCCTTATATGTAGTAGATGGAGTGCTTATTGAAGACGGTTCAATAGATATTGACAAGTTGAACACCAAGAATTTAAAAATAAAAGTATTAACCGGTGCACAGGCAACCGCTTTGTACGGTGCCAAAGCCCGCAACGGGGTTATCATTATCACTACACCCGAAGGAAAAGGTTTGGCAGGATTGCAAACCACCGAAAAACTTCAAATCAATGCCCGCAAAAACCTGCAAGAAACCGCCTTTTTCTTTCCCAAACTTTATACGGACAAAAACGGAAACATCACTTTTGGTTTTACCATACCCGAAACTTTAACCCGTTGGAAACTGCAATTGCTTGCTCATACCCGAAATTTGGATTATGCTTACCGCGAACTTTTCGCCGTAACGCAAAAAGACCTTATGCTGTTTCCCAATGCGCCCCGTTTTGTTCGCGAAGGCGATAAACTGATATTGAGCACCAAAATAACCAATTTAACCGACAAAAACCTACATGGAACAGTCCGGTTGGAACTGGTCGATGCCGTATCTCAAAAAGACATCAGCCGTCAATTGATACCAAACAAACTACAACAAAGCTTTAATATCGATGCCAACGGAAATACCCAAGTTGGCTGGACTATCAATATACCCGAAAATATCGAAGCTTTGCAATATAAAGTAATGGCAAAAGCAGGCAATCAAACCGATGCCGAACAAAACCTTATGCCCGTATTGTCCAATCGCATGTTGGTAACCGAAACCTTACCCATGTGGGTGCGCGGTAACCAAAGCAAAACCTTTGTGTTGGATAAACTGTTACACAATAAAAGCCAAACACTCAAAAATCACCGTTTAACCTTGGAAATAACAAGCAATCCGGCTTGGTATGCAGTACAAGCTTTACCTTACTTGATGGAATATCCTTATGAATGTAGCGAACAAACCTTTGCGCGTTTTTATGCCAATAGTCTGGCTTCGCATATTGCCAATCAAAATCCGAAAATAAAAAGAGTATTCGATACTTGGAAAAAGCTTGACAGCAATGAATTGTTGTCGGCTTTGCAAAAAAATCAAGAACTTAAATCTTTGATAATTGAAGAAACCCCTTGGTTGCGCGATGCTCAAAACGAAAGTGAACAAAAAAAACGAATTGCCCTGCTATTTGACCTCAACAAAATGTCGTACGAACAAAATCTTGCTTTGCAAAAACTCAAACAAATGCAACTGTCCGACGGCGGTTTTACGTGGTTTAAAGGAGGACATTACAGCAGTCGGTATATTACCCAACACATCGTTGCCGGAATGGGACATCTCAAACACTTGCAAGTGTCTGTAAATCAACAACAAAGCGCTTCAATGTTGAGAAAAGCCATTCGATATATTGACCAAAAAATTGTAGAAGACTATCAAAAACTTCAAAAATATGCCAAACATCACAAAGACCCGAAGCAATATTTGAATTCATACCACACCGGCGAATTTCAAATTCATTATTTATATGCCCGTAGCTTCTTTTCGGAAAAAATGACCCCACAAACTCGCGAAGCAGCTGATTATTATTTAAAACAAGCTCAAAAATATTGGTTAAACTATCGTTTATATACCAAAGGATTATTGGCACTGGTTTCGTATCGCAACGGCAACAAACAAATTGCAAATGACATCATTCGCTCGTTAGACGAAAACAGTATTAAAAACGACGAACTCGGTATGTATTGGAAAAACAATACTCCGGGTTTGTATTGGTATGAAGCACCCATCGAAACCCAAGCTTTGTTGATTGAAGCTTTTGATGAAATAGAAAAAGACCCGAAAAAGACAGATGAAATGCGTATTTGGTTGCTCAAAAACAAACAAACCAATGCATGGAAAACCACCAAACAAACCACCGAAGCCATATATGCCTTGCTGCTTCGTGGAACCGATTGGCTGTCTATCGACAACAGTCTTTCGGTTCAAATAGGAAACATAAAAATAGAGCCTGATCAAATACCCGAAATTAAAACCGAAGCCGGAACAGGGTATTTTAAAAAATCGTGGACGGCAAATGAAATAAAATCCGAAATGGCAAAAGTTACCATCACCAAAAAAGACAAAGGTATTGCTTGGGGCGGATTGTATTGGCAATATTTTGAAGACTTGGATAAAATATCTCGTGCACAAACTCCGGTTGCCATTACCAAAAATTTATTTATAAGACAATTTACCGATACCGGCGAAAAAATGAATGAAATTATCCCCGGCACCATTATCAAAAAAGGCGATCTGATTCGGGTACGCATAACTATAAAAGTAGACAGAGATATGGAATATGTTCATCTGAAAGATATGCGTGCCGCCGGATTTGAACCTGTAAACGTATTGTCAGGTTATCGTTGGCAAGACGGTTTGGGCTACTATGAAAGCACTCGTGATGCTTCAACCAATTTTTTTATCAGCCGTTTGCACAAAGGTGTTTATGTATTTGAATATGATTTACGCGCCAACAACGCCGGAAGCTTTTCAAACGGTATTACGACATTACAATGTATGTATGCACCCGAATTTAGCAGTCACAGCAAAGGAACTCATGTAAATATCGAATAATTTGATATTACACCGAACAACCGCCACCTTCGCACGAATCGTAATCGTCTATGTCCAATTCAAGTTGCGCAAAATTAAACATCGGGGCTTGTTCGTTTTCCACTTTGATTTTTGCCAATTCATTACCCGAATTGTCGTTGATATTCATATAATACAAGGTTTTTAAACCGTATTTATAAGCTATGCCGTCGTGACGTATGAGGTCTTTTACAGGCACTTTGTTGTTTTTGTATTTTGAGATATCGTAATATTGATTGGTGCTGATGCTTTGATCGATAAATTTTTGAAAAATGGCTATAAATTTCAAATATTCTTCATTATCTATTTCCCAAGCCAAAGTATAATTTTCTTCATATTGACCAAAACCCGGTACCAGTTGTTTCAAGGCACCGTATTTGCTCATTTTGGCTATCAAAAGTTTGCGAACTGGATCTACGCCCGGAGTAGAATTTGATACCACACTGCTACTGGCTGCCGGCGGAATGGCACTTAGTGCCGAATTGCGTAAACCGTATTTTTTAACATCGTTGCGAAGTGTTTCCCAGTCCATTTCCAACCTGTTTTCAACTATTTCATCCACGGCTTCGGCATACGTATCTATGGGCATAATACCGTCGGCATATTTGGTACGTTCAAAAAGTTCGCAGGCACCTTTTTCCTTAGCCAGCATATTGGAGGCTTTTATCAAACCGTATTGAAAACGTTCCATATAACGATGCATCACACGACGTCCTTCATCACTGTCGTAACGCAAATTGTTTTTGGCGAGAAAATGAAATACATCGGACACCCCGATCCCCAAACTGCGACGAGCTTTGGTTGATTTGGCAGCAGCAACTACCGGATAATCTTGATAATCAATCAATTCGTCTAAGAACCGAACCAAAAGTTCGGTCAGTTTGTCCAATTCGTCTATGCTTTCAATTTTGCCTAAATTAATATTACTCAAAATACACATGGCTATTTCGCCGTCTGTTTTATTGACATCGGTTATGGGTTCGGTGGGCAATGTTATTTCTTGACACAAGTTGGACATGTAAATATGGTCTTTGAACGAACTATGTTCATTGACGCGGTCGGCATTAAGTATGTATATACGCCCTGTTTCGTAACGTTCTTTTAACATATCGAGATAGAACTGACGGGCATTTATGCGTTTTTTTCTAATTTTGTCGCTTTTCTCGTACATTTCATACAGCATGCGAAATTTTTCGTAATCACTTCCGTAAAAAGCATCGTATAAATCACGCACTTCTTCCATCGAAAACAGGGTTATGTCTTTGTTTTGACGCACTCGTTCTCTAAACAAACGGTTCAAGGCTATGGAATAGTCCATACGTCGCACTCTGTTTTCGTCGTTTCCTTTGTTGTTTTTCAATTGGATAAAAGTTTCGGCTTCCCAATGAAAAAAAGGTAAGGTAGAGGTTGAACTTCCGCCTCGAATGGCATTTTGAGTAAAGCCTTTGGTGGTAGCTTCATACATTTTTAAAAAAGGAACCAAACCGGTATGTATTACTTCACCGTTTCGAATATTGGCACCCAAACCTCTAATACGACCGAAATTTAATCCGATACCGGCACGACTGGCTATATAGTATCCTACGGCTGTATTGGATTGTAAAATTGACTCCAACGAATCGCCTACATCAATCAAACAACAGGAACTAAACTGACGCAAAGGAGTGCGAACACCCGACATAATGGGAGTAGGTAAACTTATTTTAAAAGTCGAAACCGCTTCGTATAAATCCAAAACGTATTTTTTGCGTTTTTGACCTTTGTAGTTTTTAAACATAAACATGGCTATAAGCATAAAAGCTTCTTGCGGTGTTTCATACAACTCAAAAGTGTTGCGGTCTTGCAACAAATATTTATCGACCATTTGTCGCAAACCGGCATAGGTAAACAGATTGTCGCGGTCGTGACGCAATTTTTTGCCGAAATAAACCAATTCGCTTTGCGAATAAGCATCTAAAATAGACTTGTCATACACCCCGCGATACACATTGTTGCGAACAAAAAATTCAAAAGGAATGGGTTTGTCTTGTTTAAATACTTTTTTATACAAATCGCTTAGCAACAAACGGGCGGCTACATACTGATAATCGGGATTTTCTTCCGAAATTAAATCGGCTGCCGATTTAATCATGATTTTTTGTATCTCGGAAGTGG
Organism: Flavobacteriales bacterium; assembly: GCA_027065715.1. GTDB lineage: Bacteria > Bacteroidota > Bacteroidia > Flavobacteriales > Flavobacteriaceae > WGBX01. The sequence goes on along the minus strand of JAMONO010000084.1, from coordinate 26,497 downwards.
TAATACCGTCGTAAAACTGAATTTTGGAGTTGATTTCAATATCCGATACCGATACGTTTTGATAGCCGTTACACGCCCATTCAACCATATCGTGTATCATTTTAAGATCCAAGGGTGCCGAAGTGCCGTCCCGTTTTATTACCTGAATCGTTTGCATAAGTATCCCTGTTTATGTTGTTTAAAAAAATAAAAGATTACAAATAGCAAATTTAACGGAATGATGTTTTGTAACGACATTTTCGTTTAAAAGTTATCAACATTTTATTAAATATTTTAAAATACTGAAAAATAAGACCTTATGTATTGTCAAAAACAAAATCAAGTGTTAAAATATTGAGAATGAAAAAACTAACTTTTCATACCTTATTTTATGGTAGCAGGCTTAAAAAAATATATGTTGTTTAAAATTTATTGTGTTTTAATAAGTGAAAAATATTTTATTTTTGAGAAAAATTTTCGCCGGATTGAGGTAGTTGTTTTTTGGTTTTGGCACCCAAATCTTTCAATTTTTGCACTCGTGAAATCAGGTTGCCTTTTCCGGTGTGTAATTTGTTCATGGCGTTGCCGAAACTTTGTTGTGCTGCCGAAATTTTGTTGCCTACTTGTTCCAAATCGGTTATCAAACCGTAAAATTTGTCGTACAAAGCTCCCGCTTGTTTGGCTATTTCGAAAGCATTTTGACGTTGTTTTTCGTTACGCCACATATTATCGACAATTTTAAGAGTTGCCAAAAGGGTAGAAGGGGTTACCATAACAATATTTCGTTCAAAAGCGTAGTTGTATAATTCGGCATCTTCTTTGAGTGCCAAACTGAAAGCCGGTTCTACGGGGATAAACATCAGAATAAAATCGGGGGTTTCGCCTTCGAGTAGTTCGTCATAAGATTTTTTTGCCAAACCGTTGATGTGATTTTTTAATGAAATTAAATGTTGCTTTATGTGATTTTCGCGTTGTTTATCGTCATCTTCATTGATGTATCGTTCGTAAGCGGTCAAAGATACTTTGGCATCGATAATAAGTTTTTTGTTGTCGGGAAGTTGTATAACGACATCGGGTTGCAGGCGTTGGTGTCGAGTGCCTTCTGCGGCTTGATAACTTTGTTGCACAAAATATTCGCGTCCTTTTTCCAAACCCGATTTCTCGAGTAAACGATTGAGTATGGTTTCGCCCCAAATACCTTGTGTTTTGCTTTCGCCTTTGAGGGCTTTGGTTAAGTTTAAAGCCTCTTGACTGAGACGTTGGTTTAGTTGTTGTAATTCTTGCAATTGTTGTTGCAAAGCAGTGTGTCGTCCGTGACTTTCCTTTTCGTTTTGTTCGACTTTTTCTTTAAAAGCTTTCATTGCTTCTTGAAAAGGAGTTAGTATTTGTTTCATGTTGTTTTGATTGAGTTCGGTAAATTTTTTGGATTTCTCTTCCAAAATTTGTTGTGCCAACAACTCGAATTCTTTACGCATAAGATTTTCTTTTTGTTTAAAATCTTCTTGCGATATTTTCCATTTTTCTTCCCAATTTTGAAGTTGTGAATTTTGACGGGTTATGATTTTTTCCAATTCGGTTTGACGGTTCAAAAATTCTTTTTCGAGCCGGTATTTTTCATCCGAAAAGGTCTTTTTTATCTCATTTTGTTGTTTTTCGACGCTTAATTTGTATTGATCGAATTGTTTTTGCAATTCAAAATATTTTTGTTCCAAAAGAGCTTTTTCTTCCGTAATTTTTTTTTCAAAAAGAGCCATGCGGGTTTGTTGTTTCATTCTATACCAAAAATATCCGGCAATGGCACCGGCAAAAAACAAAAACAATGAGATTATATAAAAAATAGTATCGGGGTTTTTCATGACGATTTTTTTTGAATATTCAAAGTTACATTAATTTTAATAAGAAAAAAGCGATTAACTTTGTTAAGTTAAGCAAAAAATAATACAAATGTTAAATATAACGGTTGTTTTTAAGCATATTTAAAAAAAAATTTTAAAACGGATAGTTGAAATAAAATATATTTTTTAACGTTTACACATTATTGTTGGTAAGTAAAAAGAGAATCATTAAATAAAATATTGATGTTTTTTGTTAGTAAATTGTAACATTTTAATTGGAAAAGCATCTTTTGATAAAAAATAATTCACATGAAAAAAATCTTTTTATTATTCGGTATTTTTTTAAGTCTGTCTTTTTATGGACAAAATAGTCAAAAACTCAAAATTTTTTATGACTGTCATGCTTGGTCATGCAACAATACTTTTATCAAACAAAACTTGCCCGAAGTTGAATTTGTGCGCGACCGAAACTTTGCAGACGTGCACATACTAATGGTATCGGAAGCCAACGGAAGCGGAGGTCAAACCTATCAAATTGATTTTTTGGGGCAACATGATTTTAAAAACATTCAAGAAAAATTGAGTTTTTCGACCGGTTCGGATACAACACAAGAACAATTACGTAACAAACTGTTAAAATATTTGCAATTGGGTTTGATGAAATTTTGGATCAAAAACGGATTAGCCGACAAAATAACCCTTCAAATACAAACCGAAAAAAACCAACCCGAAAAAGAAATTGACAAATGGAACAATTGGGTGTTTAAGATAGGTGCAAACGGTTGGTTTAACGGCGACAGTAACAGTAGTTATCAAAATTTAAACGGATATATTTCCGCCAAACAAATCAAAGAAAAAAATAAATTTATGTTCAGCCTTCGATACAATTTGGGCAAGAACACTTATCAATTCGGAGCTACCGAAATTGAATCGGAAAAAGAATTTTTTTATATCGGTTTGTCTCAGATTTGGGGTATCAATCAACATTGGTCATACGGATTGTTTACGCGTTTTAACCGTTCCAAATTCAGCAATTACAAGTCGGCTGTCGAATTGTATGGCGGGCTCGAATATAATATTTTTCCTTACAAAGAATCTTCAAAAAAAAGTTTGATCATTGCCACCAAGATAGGCGGTTTATACAACAAATATTTTGAAAAGACCGTTTATAACAAATTCGATGAACAATTGTGGCGTGTCAAATTTTTTCTCAACGGAAACATTGTAAAAAAGTGGGGTAGTTTGTATGCCGGTTTTGATTACGGAGCTTATATGCACGATTTTAAACTCAACGCCATGGGTTTTAATCTGGGTACAAACCTGCGTATTGCCAAAGGCTTAAACTTTAACACCAATGCCTACTACGGTATCAGTCACGACCAAATCAATATTGCCGCCGGCGACAGATCTTTGGAAGAAATATTACTTACACAAAAAGAATTGCAATCGGGTTTTGAATACTATTTCAGCATCGGATTAAGCTATTCGTTCGGTTCTATTTACAATTCTATTGTCAATCCGCGTTTTGACAGTAGCGACGGGCACGGACAAACATGTATTTGTTTTTAAACAACCGAATCAACGACGCATATTTTCAAAAAAAGTTTTGAGTAAAGCTTCGCTTTCGTCTGCCAAAACACCTCCTTTTACTTCGGTTTTGGGGTGCACTTGACATTGCCAATGGCGGTAACCTCTTTTTTCGTCGGAAGCTCCGAAAACAATTCGTCCCACTTGCGACCAATAGGCGGCTCCGGCACACATTTGACAAGGTTCCAAGGTTACATACAAAGTGCAATCTTTTAAATATTTGCTACCTAAAAAATTGGTAGCCGCCGTAAAAGCCAACATTTCGGCATGTGCCGTCGCATCGTTCAAAGTTTCAACTTGATTATGACCTTTGGCTATAATCTGATTATTGCAAACTATAACGGCACCAACAGGTACCTCGCCGGCAGCCAAAGCCAATTCGGCTTCTTGCAAAGCTTTTTTCATAAAATATGTATCGTCAAAGGGATTTATCATGTGTATCAATCGAGTTTTTCGGTTAGTTTGATAAATTCGGATTTGGCTTGCGCACCTTTATACAAAATTTCGTAAACGGCATCAATGATAGGCGTATAAGCTTTTTTGTCGCCTTTGTTTCGGTTGATTTTGTAGGCAGATTGCACCGCATAATAACCTTCGGCAACCATACGCATCTCTGCCATTGCCGAACGAACGGTGTAACCCTTACCAATCATGCTTCCAAAGGTTCGGTTGCGACTAAAAATAGAATATGAAGTAACCAACAAATCGCCCAAGTATGCCGAATTGTCAATATTTCGTTTGCGTTTATCGACATTTTTTTTGATGAATTTTTTCATTTCGCGTATCGAATTGGAAATCAAAACCGCTTGAAAATTATCACCATACCCCAATCCGTGAGCTATACCCGAAGCTATGGCATAGACATTTTTGAGTACAGCCGCCCATTCAATACCAAAAACATCTTTTGAATAAGAAGTTTTGATATACCAACTGTGCAAGTCGGCAGACATTTGTTTTGCCAAAGATTTTCGTTTGGCGGCAATAGTCAAGTATGACAAGCGTTCCATGGCCACTTCTTCGGCATGACAAGGTCCGGCAATTACACCTAAATTCTTTTCAGGCACACGATGATACTGTTGCAAGTGTGCTCCCAATATCAAAAGCGTTTCGGGAACAATACCTTTAACCGCCGAAAAGATATTTTTTTGTTTCAAATCGACGTCAATTTTATCCAATTCCGATTTTACAAAAGCAGACGGAATGGCTATAATCAACGTATCGGCATATTGCACGGCTTGATTTATATCGGTAGTCAATTTTATTTTGTTCAAATCAAACAAAACCTGTTGCAAGTATTTGGGATTATGCCTGTGCAGTTTTAAATGTTCCAATGTATATGAGCTACGGACATACCAGACAACTTCATCGATATTTTCGGTCAGCATCTTCACAATGGCGGTAGCCCAGCTGCCACTACCCAATACGGCTATCTTATGATTTGATTTTTTCATGTTAATAATTATTTTTTCCAAAAATACAAATTTTGTTTTTGTCAACACCTCTTCGGCTTTGAAGATTTATCTCATTAATCAATCAAAAAAATGATGTAACTTTGCAATCAATTTAAATATAAATACGATTGATATGAAAAAAATCATCTTATTAGTAGCCGGTATGGCACTGTTTAGTTCTTGTCAAAAAGAAGCCAAAGTTGCTTTTGTCAAAACCGAAACCATTTTTAAGGAATACAAAGGCATAAAAGAGCAAGAAGCCGTTTTTAAAAAACAACAGGAAGCTTTTTCAAAAAAATACGACTCCATAGTAAAACAATGGCAAGCCGAAGTGATGGATTTTCAACAAAAAGTGCAAAAGATGCCTCCCAAACAAGCACAAAAAAAAGATCAGGAGTTGTATCAAAAACAACAAATTATTCAACAAATGCAACAACAAGAAAGTGCACAACTCACTGCCGAAATGCAAAAGAAAACCGATTCAATTATCAAAAAAGTATATGATTTTTTTGACCAATACGGCAAAAAAAACGGATACAAATTTATTTACGGCAAAAACAACAGCGGAGCTCTTATGTATGGCGATGCCCAATATGACATTACCGACGATGTATTAAAAGAATTGGATGCCGCATACGATGCCGAAAAAAAATAATCGGCTATCATATTAACCAATCGTTTTTTTCTGTTTTTTTTTAGGTAGAAAGTTAAAACAAATCAAATTCGGAAATTTATAACGACAATAACGGTATTTGGATTCCTTTGTCGTGTATCCGGCATGTATTATTTTTCGGATTCAAAAATCGATTTTCATAAGTTTTCGTTCCCGATATGGCATACATTCTTAACATAGAAACCGCTACCAAAAACTGTTCGGTATCAGTCGGTTACAATGAACAAGTAATCGATACGGTCGAATATGCCGGCGAATCGTATTCGCATGCCGAAAAATTGCATGTATTTATACGCGAAATTTTGCACAAAAACAAAGTATCATTAAACGAACTTTCGGCAATTGCCGTCAGCAAAGGCCCCGGTTCATATACGGGACTTCGTATCGGAGTATCGGCAGCCAAAGGAATGGCGTATGCTCTAAACATTCCGCTTATATCGGTTTCGACGCTTGCTTCGTTGGCACAACAAATTAAAACCGATGAAAAAGCATATATCATACCTTTGATTGACGCACGTCGCATGGAAGTTTACAGCGCTGTTTACGACCAAAATCATCATTTGATACGACAAGTTGCCGCCGATATTCTGGACAATTGCCCTTTTGCTCCTTATTTAAATCGAAACAAAGTTATTTTTGTCGGCGATGCCGTTGCCAAAACCCAAAAAATTATTCAACACCCCAATGCCGTTTTTAGTTCCGTTCAATATCCGTCGGCTGAATACATGCATATTTTGGCATATCAAAAATTTAAATCCGGTTATTTTGAAGATATTGCATATTTCGAACCATACTATTTAAAAGACTTTATTGTAACCAAGAAAAAACGTTAAATTTATATCATTTTGATTTTCAATGCAATAAATGATACTTTAAACCGTTTATAACTGGAACTTTAAAATTTTTTTTATAAAAATTAAGTAGTAAATTTGCAAACAAACACAAACACAAATATGGAAACAAAAAGAACATCAGGAAACAGCTCAGGCATATTAAAAGTAGTAGTTGCTTTATTGGGCGTAGGTATTTTGGGTTTAGGTTATTACACCTATGATATGTATAACGAATCGCAAGAGACACAACAAATCTTGCAAGCCGAAAAAGAACAAGTAATTAACGAATTGGAAGATTTAAAAGTTAATTACGATCAAGCCATTCAAGAAAAAACCGAAGTATCCGAAAAATTGGAAGAAGCCAAAACCCGCATCGAATCGTTGATTGAAGAAGTTAAAAAAACCAAAAAAATCAATGCGAGTATCATTCGCAGATACAAAAAAGAAATTGCCATGCTCAAAGCCCAACGAGACGAATTATACAAAATAGCCGATTCGTTGCGTGCCGCCAATATGAATTTAATTGTCGAAAAAGACAGTTTATCTTCCGATCTGGAAAAACAAAAACAGTTTAACGATACTTTGCTCAACAAAAACGAACAATTGGCTCAAACACTCAACAAAGCCAAAATTTTGTATCCGACCAATTTGAAAGCAACCGGTGTCAAAATCAGAAATTCGGGCAAAATCATAGAAACTTCACGTCGTCGAAGAGCACAACAAATCAGAGTTTGTTTTACCATTCCTCAAAATGATATTTTGGACTACGGTAATCAAACCTTTTATGTCAAAGTGGTTAATCCGAACGGCGATGTCATAGGTAGCAACGATGTAGTAAGTGTTGGAGACAACCAATTGATGATCAGTGCCAAAGAAGACATTGTTTACGAAAACAAAGCCCTCGATGTTTGTATTTTTGTCAAACCACAAGACAAAGACAAAGAAATCGTCAAAGGCGAATATCTAATTGAAGTATATCACAACGGCAACAAAGTAGGCACTACCAATTTGCTGTTAAAATAAAATAAATTGTAAAATTCGAGCAATAAAGCTATCTTTGTCGGTTCAAAGGTAGCTTTTTTTATACCGGAGTTTTTTTTAACCAAAACGAATTATAATGAGTGACGATTTATTCAAAAAAGTTTTATCACATGCCAAAGAATACGGCTTTGTATTTCAATCGAGTGAAATATACGACGGATTAAGTGCAGTTTACGACTACGGTCCCAACGGGGTCGAACTCAAAAAAAACATACGCGACTATTGGTGGAAATCCATGGTGCAATTACACCAAAACATTGTTGGATTGGATGCTGCCATTTTTATGCACCCTACCACTTGGAAAGCTTCGGGACACGTCGATGCCTTTAACGACCCGCTTATTGACAATAAAGACAGCAAAAAACGTTATCGAGCCGATGTTTTAATTGAAGATTACGTCGAAAAACTCGAAAACAAAGTGCAAAAAGAAATTAAAAAAGCCCGCAAACGCTTTGGCGATAACTTTGACGAAGCACAATTTACCGCAACACACCCGCGAGTAATGAAATACCGCGAACAACAAAAAAATATTTTACAACGCATGGCTCAATCGTTAGAAAAAAACGATTTGGCTGATGTAAAAGCACTGATTGAAGAACTCGGTATAGCCGACCCCGTATCGGGCAGCAAAAATTGGACGGACGTCAAACAATTTAACCTGATGTTCGGAACCAAACTCGGTGCCGATGCCGGCAGTGCCATGGATTTATACCTGCGACCCGAAACCGCACAAGGTATTTTTGTCAATTTTTTAAACGTGCAAAAAACCATGCGAATGAAAATCCCTTTTGGTATTGCTCAAACCGGCAAAGCTTTTCGCAACGAAATAGTTGCCCGGCAATTTATTTTTCGCATGCGCGAATTTGAACAAATGGAAATGCAATTTTTTGTACGACCGGGCGACGAAATCAAATGGTATGAATACTGGAAAGAAGAACGACTCAAATGGCACAAATCACTGGGCTTTGGCGATGCATACTATCGTTTTCACGACCACGAAAAATTAGCTCACTATGCCAATGCGGCAGCCGATATCGAATTTAAATTTCCCTTCGGTTTTAAAGAACTCGAAGGCATACACTCGCGCACCGACTTCGATTTGTCGCAACACGAAAAATATTCGGGCAAAAAGATGCAATATTTCGACCCCGAAATAAACCAACGTTATACTCCGTATGTAATTGAAACCTCCATTGGTCTTGATAGGATGTTTTTGGCTGTTTTTTCGGCATCGTTGCAAGACGAAATCTTGTCGGACGGCACAAGCCGAACAGTAATGAAAATACCCGCCATATTGGCGCCCACCAAAGTAGCCGTTTTACCTTTGCTCAAAAAAGACGGACTACCCGAAATAGCACAAAGTATAGTAAATGACTTGCAATGGGACTTTAAAGTAACTTATGACGAAAAAGATGCCATTGGTCGTCGTTACCGCCGTCAAGATGCCGTTGGAACACCCTATTGCGTAACCGTCGATCATCAAACCAAAGACGACCAAACCGTAACGCTTCGCGAAAGAGACAGCATGAAACAAATCCGAATTCACATAACTGCCCTGCGGCAACATATACAAGATCAATTCGATTTGCGTAACTGGTTAAAATAATGCTAAAATGCTCAAAGCCCAACAACAACCTTACAATCAGTTTTTGAACGATTGTTTACTCAAAAAAAAAGAAATAATACTGGCCGTAAAACGCGAAGATTTGTTGCATGAACACATATCGGGCAACAAGTTTAGAAAACTATATTACAATATCATAGCCGCCAAACAAAAAGGTTATGACACCCTATTGACTTTTGGTGGTGCTTATTCAAACCACATAGCCGCAACCGCAGCCGCAGGCAATGAATACGGACTAAAAACCATAGGTGTAATACGCGGTGACGAATTGGGAAAAAATTTGCAAAAAACCCTTGACGAAAATCCCACGCTGCGTTTTGCCGCACAACAAGGCATGCACTTATATTTTGTAAGCAGAACAGCTTATCGCAATAAAACAAACCCCGATTTTATTCAAAATTTATTTAAACTGTTCGGGCACTTCTATTTAGTACCCGAAGGCGGCACCAACGAATTAGCCGTTAAAGGAACCGAAGAAATATTACAACCCGAAGATGCCGAATTTGACTATGTATGCAGTGCCATAGGAACAGGCGGCACCATAGCCGGTATTATCAACAGTTCGTTTTTGCATCAAAAAATATTGGGATTTCCTGCACTTAAAGAAAACTTTTTGCATCAAAATATTCAAAAATACGTGCATAAAACCAATTGGCAACTCATACGTGATTATAACTTTGGCGGTTTTGCCAAAATTGACCGAAAATTGGTCGAATTTATCAACATGGTTTATACATTGCACCAACTTCCGCTCGATCCTGTTTATACCGGAAAAATGCTCTACGGAATAATCGATTTAATCAAAAAAGATTATTTTCCCAAAGGTAGCAAAATACTTGCCGTTCATACAGGAGGTTTGCAAGGTAAACAAGGTATGAATATCAAACTTCACAAAAAACAATTACCTTTGTTAAAAATTTGATATTTAAAAACCGTTGATTTTGTTTTTTTAAAAATTAACGAAATTTGCTTAACTTTGTGTTATTATAAATAAAAAAACAAGTCCGAATGAAAAAAATATTCATTGTTCCTTTTATAGTCTTATTGGTAATGTCAAGTTGCGGGGGAACCAAAAAAACAGTTGCTTCAAAGAATGAAACAACGACCAAATCAGATCGGAATGTTCGCAACGAGCAACCGGTCAAAACGGACAATGCCAACTTGGATTTTGATGTATTGCGATATCTTGCCAAGTATAAAAATATTGCCAAAAAAGAAATGAAAGAATACGGAATACCCGCCAGTATTACACTGGCACAAGGCGTATTGGAATCGCAAGCCGGCAAAAGCCGTTTGGCGCGCGAAGGCAATAACCATTTCGGTATAAAATGTCATAAAGGTTGGCAAGGCAAAACCATTTTGCACGATGATAACGAAGCACAAGAATGTTTTAGAAAATATCTAAACCCCGAAGAATCATTCAAAGACCACTCTCGATTTTTGGCAGAACGCAAACGATATGCTTTTTTGTTCAGACTACCCAAAACCGACTACGAAGCATGGGCACGCGGCTTAAAAAAAGCCGGTTATGCTACCGACCCAAGCTATCCCGATAAACTGATCTATATTATAGACAAATACAATTTGGCAAAACTTGACAAAGAAGTATTGCAAGAAATGAGCGTTAAAGTAAATGAAGACGAACATGAAGATGAAATCGGTAAAAAGAAAAAATTTATATATGAAGTCAAAGAAGGAGAAACCTTATTTACCATTGCCCGTAAATTTAACATACCGGTTAAAGATATTCAACGCATCAACAATTTGAATGATTTTGATATCTATCAAGGACAAATATTGGTGCTGACCGAAAGTGACCAAACCGCCGAAACATCAACCGAAAATATCGATAATAAGCCTGTCGAAAATACTCCGGTTGAAACCGTTCAAACCTTGACGGAAAACAATGACAAACCGGCAACCGAAAAACCTCAAATACCCAAAGAAAACTTTACTCTGCACACCGTTAAGCAAGGCGAAACCTTGTTTTCCATTTCCAAAAAACTGCATATAAGCATGAAAGATTTACGTGAAGTAAACAATTTGTCCGACAACGAAATAAAAGTAGGCGATGTGCTTAAAATACCGGTGGACAGAGTGCAAAAAACAGCAACTCTAAGCACCGAAACAACCCAAAAAGAAAACCCGCCACAAGACGAAGCGGTTTATCATATTGTGCAACCCGGCGAAACCCTTTACCGAATTCACGTTAATTACAAAGTGCCTGTCAGCCAACTGCGAAAACTCAATCATTTGAAAGGAAATTATATCAAAGTAGGACAAAAACTACGAATAAAATAAGACTTTTTATTTATGGCAATTTACAAGCTAAACGACAAATTGGAATATATCAAAGAAAAACCCTTCCGTTTGGAAAAGGAAATTCAAACTTTGACCGAAAACAATTTGTCTGTTGTTTTCGGATTGAATTTAATCAAATCGGAATTTGCCATTAACAATTTCAGAATAGATACATTGGCTTTTGACCCCGAAAATAAATCTTTTGTCATAATTGAATACAAACGGGATAAAAATTTTAGCGTAGTGGATCAAGGCTATGCCTACTTGGCATTGATGCTTAACAACAAAGCCGATTTTATTTTGGAATACAACGAGAACAACCAAAAATCTTTAAAAAGAAACGACGTGGATTGGTCTCAGTCAAGAGTACTGTTTGTTTCACCGGCTTTTACAACCTATCAAAAACAAGCCATAAACTTTAAAGACCTTCCCATTGAACTGTGGGAAATAAGACGCTATGAAAACAAAACGGTTTCTTATCAACAAATTCAAAAACATCAAGCGGTCGAAAGTATAAAAACCCTTTCGAAAAAAAACAAAAGTTTGGATACCATTGCCAAAGAAATAAAAGTTTATACCGAAGAAGAACACTTGCAAAATGTTTCGGACGAAATAAAAGAACTCTACGAAAAATTTAAAACAGCCGTATTAAATTTGGACAATATCGAAGTCAAACCCAAAAAATTGTATATAGCCTTTGTGTCGGGACGTAATATAGTAGATGTTTTACCTCAAAAAAAAGCCCTTAAAATGTGGCTGAATTTAAACAAAGGCGAACTGGACGACCCCAAAGGTATAGCCGAAGACGTTTCTTACAAAGGACATTGGGGAAACGGCGACTATGAAATTAAAATACAATCGGACGAAAACTTGGAATATATTTTGAGCCTGATTAAACAATCATTAAACAAAAATCGAAAATAACAGATCTGAATTTAATCTGATATTTCTTTTTAAATTGTTTATAAGCGATTAACAATCATTTAGTTATTGTTTTATAAAGGACTTTTCTTTTAATTTTTTTAGTTCTTTTTGAACAAAAAGACTTAACGACGCATCTTTATGCTTAAAAAGAGACAAATATTTTTCGTAATACTTAATAGCCTGTTCGGGTGAACGATAATAGGCTTCCGACACAAAAGCCAACTGTAACAAAGCTTCTTTATTTTTCGGATTATTATTGAATGATTTTTGAAACAAATTGAGCGCTTTGCGGTACTGTTTTTGTAATTTGGCAATCATACCCAGCTCAAAATATTCTTTATCGATCTGTGGTTTTTTTAATTGAATGGCTTTATGAAAGTATTTTTCGGCTTTTTTCCATTTATTTCTTTGCTTGTAAATCAATCCCATATAATAGTAATTAACCGGATCTTGTCTATCCTGTTGAATGGCTTTTTGTAAAAAATATTCCGCTTTGTTTGATTGTGCCAACTTCAAATATGCCAATCCCGTATTTTTATAAACAAACAGTGAATCATATCTTAAACTGTCCAAACGTTTCAAATAACGAAGCATACCTTTATAATCTCGTTGTCTGTAATCGGCAATTACTTTTTGACGCAGAAATTTGGTATCATAAGGGTAAACCGAAAGAGCTTTGTCGGTATAATATGTTGCCGAATCGATAAAATGAATGGATTTGTAACTTGCAATAAGCATATACAAATTTTTTTTGTGCATTGAATCGCGGTGATAAGCCCGCAAAAAAGCATCGAGACGACGATTTATATCCGATTCGTATAAACCGATTTTGTAGTGATAATTGGCATTGGTAGGGTCCGATTGAACCAATCGATACAAAATATTTAAGGCTTTGCTTCGATTTCCGACTTGGGCATAAAGTTTTGACAAGCGGTATTGTTCCAGATAATTTGAACTGTCTTTTTGTATGATTTTTTCACTTATTTGAACTGCCTTTTTTATTTGTCCATAGCGTTGATATACTCTTGACAATTTGGACATTAAAGGAGTGTGTTCGGGGCGTAATTTTAGTGCCTTGACATAATATTCTATCGCTTTCGGATAATTTTCAATTTCATCATAAATTTTGCCCAGTTCTTCATATTTTTGAACAGATTCGGGTTGTCGGTTAAGTTCGGTTATTTGTCGTCGATAATTTTGGGCATAAATTTGAACAATGGTGAAAAAAACAAGAATAAATTTTTTCATTGGAGAACGATTGGTAAATTGTTTTTGTGTTCATTAAACCATTTTATTAAATATCTTTTTAATGATTTTGAGTGTTTCATGGTATTAAAAATTTCGATACGTGCCAAGTGAACCAAGCTGTCGGTATTTGTTTCTTGTTGGTATTTTTTTACGATTTCGGGTGTTTTTCTATTTAGTTCTTTCAAAAAATCGGGTCGTTCTTCTTGTGATATTCCTTCAAAAATTGCTTCATACATCAATGACTGCAATAACAAATCATCGGTATTATATGCGTTGTGATAGTCGTTTAGTGTTTTGCATACATGTACGGCAACCGCTTTATTGTTCGGCTGTTTGTTTAAATAAAAAAACTTTGAAGCAACTTGCATCACTTTTTTTATGGGAATCGTATCCTTGTCGGGAACGGATAAAATTAATCGAGAAAAAATACCGGTACAAGGTGTTGCATCCAATATTTTTTTAAATTCGGTTTGAACCGATAAGCTATCGGGAGCATACGATTTTAAATGAAAAATATTAACACATTGTTTGACAAAATATTGAAAACGGCGCGGGTGATTTGAAATAAATCTTCCTATACTGTCATTGATATTTTGCAAATCGGTTTTAATATAATATTTGGTTTTGCCTTTTGAAAGATAAGCATCGGTTTCGGCTTTAAAATATGTATGCGGAACAATGGATTGACTACTGCTGCAATGAACCAAAAGCCCCAAAAATAAAGATAATACCCAAATTTTTTTCAATTTCATTCTATTTATCAATTTTAAAAATAATCGGTAAAGTGTAAGTAACTTTTATAGGTTTGCCGTTTTGTTTACCGGGAGTTACTTTTGGCAATAGAGCAATCACACGTTTGGCTTCTTTTTCAAAAATTTTGTATTTGGAACGAGCTTTGATACGTGTTACTTTTCCTTTTGTATCAAAGGTAAACATGGTAAGTATTTTTATCCTTTGCCCTTTTAGGTTTAAACTGTCAGCCAAATCGGTTCGAAAATTTTTGGCGACAAATTCACGTATTTTTTCAGAAAAGCAATCTTTGGCTTCCTGTCCAATTAAACCTTCACAACCTTTATATACCGGAGGTACCTCAACAAAGAGAAAAGATTTTTCGATGTCGTCGTCGTCATTATCAATATTTTTGTTATTATTCAATTGGAGAATAAACGGATCATTTTCGGCAGGATAGTACACTTTTTCTTCACCGTTGTTAGTCTTTATGGTGATCTTATCCGGATTTTTGGTTACTTTGATGGAAGCAACATCATTAGCGTCTATTTTTTTCAAGGCTTCGGCTGTAATGATATTTTCATTCTCGGACAAAGTCTCGTTTTTACAAGCATCTACTATGCTTATCAGAGCTAACAAGACAAAAACGAAAGCTGCATATTTTATTTTTGTCCAATGTTTTGAGGGAGGTCTTTTTTGCATCATAATACGTTTTTTTAATAATTTGGGTTGATAAAATTGATTGACAAAAGAAATTTTTCGCACATGAAAAGTTTCTTGCAAAATTTGATTGAAATAATTGGTCAAAGGATGATTTTGCAATACGGTTTTATCGGCAATAAATTCGTGCACCAGTTCCAATTCTTTTTGATATAACCACAAAAACGGATTGAACCAATAAAAGATTTTAAGCAATTCGAAAATCAACAAATCCAACCAATGTTTTTCTTTTAAGTGCACCAACTCATGTGTGATAACAGGCAGGTTATTGTTTTGCAACAAATGTTCGTCGATAAAAATATAGTTTAAAAAAGAAAACACTTCGTGTTTTTCGGTTAATAAAATTATTGTATATCCGGATTTTTTAATGATTTTGTGTTTTTGTATCAATAAAAATATTTTGTATAATTTGATAAAAAACAGCATCGCAAAAGATACCAATCCGACAAAATAAAACCATAAAAGCGGCTGATTGTAGTTCATTTCCACTTGTTGATACAGGTTTGTTTTCAAATTATTGCTGCCGATAATAACCGGTTCCAAGTGTTGCGTTAATGCTTGATTGTGAGTCAGCCATCTCAAACGAAACAACGGAATGACAAAAGACAATATGCCGGTAACAAGCAAATAAATTCTGTTCCACTGAAAAAAAGTTTCTTTGCGTAAAAACCAATAATAAAACAGCAAAAAAACAAATTGCAAAAGAAATACTTGTAAAAAATAAAACAACATGACTTATTTGTTTTTATTTAATTCTTTTAAAATATCTTCTAATTCTCGCACATCAACGGATTCTTTTTTGGCAAAAAAAGAAACCAAATTTTTAAATGAACCGTCAAAATAGTTGTTGATTATTTGACGTAAACTATGTCGGGTATAGTCTTCTTTTTGAACCACCGGATAATACAAATAACCGCGTCCTTTTTTTTCATGAGCGACAAAGCCTTTGCTTTCCAAAATTCTAACAATGGTGGATACGGTATTGACAGCCGGTTTGGGGTCGGACATTTGGGCTCTTATTTCTTTGACGGTTGTTTTGCCAAGCTGCCACATTATTTGAATAATTTGTTCTTCGGCTTTGGTTAATTGTTTCATATTTTATTGTTTTTGATATTTTTTTTATCTTTTTTGTTTATAAAAATTGTTATTTTAACACGTGCTACAAGCAAAACGGTAATCTTTTCAAAATCAATTTATGGCTTAATCGCCTCGTTGCTGCTCCGTTCTTAATGAAATATTATTTTAAATATGATGCAAATATAAAACTAATTTTTTAGTTTAACTAATTTTTTAGTAAAAAAAATTGTTTTGGTTAAGATATATCTGTTTATCAGTGATTTATATAAAAAAAAATTGCTTGTCTGAAAGCTTATTCTGTTTGTTATGTTAAAAAAGGGGGTAGATTTTTTGAATTTTTTGATGTAAAATAAGCGGTAATTTGGTTTTGAAAGCACTGTTTGAAAGATAATTTAAGTCAAAGAACTATACGGTGCTTGATGGATTTGGAGTATTTTTTTGTAATAAAACTATTCCGAAAATCACTTCATAAATAAGGTATAAGAAATATAAAGTCATGATGTCAAATATATCGGAGTGAGAGAGTTGCAATTGAGGCCGTAGCACAAAAACAATAAAATAACCCATTACCAACATAATTTTTAGCATGGACCATACCAAAAAGGTATAACCCGTAAATTTGGGTTTTAGGTTATAAACCAATATAATGTTGAGCAACATAGCTAAGCTGACTGTTGTTAAAAAAACATAGAAATTTTGCACAAAATCAGGTTGATTAACCTTGTATAATCGCATAAATATCGGATGTAAAAGATATATTGCACCCGGAAAAAGCGGAATGGAGCTCACCAACAATATTTGTTTTTTCATGACGATATTTTCTGTATGCGTCTAATGATGTATATCAATGCCGTCAATACCGACAACAAAGTAAATCCCAAGGTATAATAATTGTGCACGTTGGGGTATTTTATATCCAACCATGCCCCGATTTTATACCCTGCAAAAATAATAATGAACATCTCGAAGGGTATGGAGGTAAATTGTATAAATTGTCTGAAATTATTTGGCTTTTTTTTCGGCATGCGATTGATTTGAAGCGCCTTTCATGGTGCATGTTGCATTAAATACCGCACCGGGTTCAATAGCCAGTTTGCCGATACTTACCGTTCCGTCTATGCTAGCCGATGACTTGATACTCAGTAGGTTATCGACAACCAAATCGCCGGTAACTTTGCCTAAAATTTCGGCATTGGCACATTTAATATTGCCGTGCAATTGTCCTTTTTCTCCCAATACAATTTTGGAAGTGGTGGTAAGGTTGCCTTCAAAATAACCGTCAATTCTAAAATCTTCTTCCGAACTGATATCACCTTTTATTTTGGTAGTGGCTCCTATATGATTAGGAAGTTTTGAAAACTCGTTGCTGTTTTTTTTCTTTTCTGCAAACATGGTTTGTTATTTTGTTTGTTTGTGAATAAATGTCAAATACTGCTTCAACCGTTTGGTCAATTGAAGTGTTTTGTAATTGTCCGACGAAATTACAAAATAATTTTTGGGTGCACAAGCGGTTTTTTGCAACAAATCGGCTAAATATTCGGCAGATTGGTTACTCAAAAAATTGTGTATGACCACAAAAGATTGATGGCGTGTAAACGGGTCTTTTGAGATATGCAAATGGGTGCTTTTGTTTTCTTCCAAAACTTTGTTTATACATGCCACGAAATTATCGACCGAAGTATCGAAAATATTGTAGGGGATTACCAATTTGTATGAATCGGTTTTGGCGGTTGTATAGGTGGCTTTTTTATATTTTTCGACCAATTTCATGCGTTTTTCGGCTTCTGTTTCATACGGGCTTTTGGGGTATTTGAGCATGATATTTTTCAAGGCTTTTTCGTAGGCATCTAAGCCTTCGGCACGGGCTATTGCGGTGGCTCTAAGCAATTCGACTTTGCCCAGTTCGGGGTGAAATCCAAATTTGATTAACAAGGGATCGGACATTTGCAGCAACGAATCGTATTTTTGCTGTTGATATAAACGATAGAGTTTATGATAAGCCGCTTGAAATTCTTTATTGGAACGCTCCGAAATTTTGTCGGGATTTTTTATCAAATCGGCATAGATGCTTTCGGGGTATTTTTGAACGATTTCGGCAGCCAAATGTTCTGCCATTAAATTGTTGCCCAAGTCTTTATAAACTTTGTATAAATTGTATTTTGCCGGAGGAATAAGTTCGGTTTTCGGATTGGATTGCAACATGGTTTCCAAATGTTGACGAGCTTTTTCCAATTCTTTAAATTTTTCGTAGTAAATCATTCCCACTTGATAGTGTGCATAATTTAGGTCGCCTGCAATACTGTCTATTTTTTGAGGTTCAACCGGTATTTGTTGGTAATAGTAACTTACTTTGTATTTGTCGGGCAGGTTTTTTTCATTGTTTGTATCTGTTTCGTTTGTTTGTTCTTCGTCGGTTGTTTCTTCTTCGTCGGGCAGGTCTTCCATGCTCATTTTGTTTTTGAGACGCCACATATCTGCCAGCGAAAAAGTACCCCAAGTATCTTTAAAATATTTTTTTCCGTTGTTTACCAAATCTTGGTTATAAAAATAAAAAGTGGCATATTTGGGTTTAACTTCCATAAAATTTTCTTCTGATTTGTTCATTTGAGCCGCTTCATTTTCGCGAAGACGATTTATGTAATCTTGTATCATTTTGACCCTTTGTAAGCTATCGGCATTGACAAGTTTCATGATACTGTCATTGCGTTTTATTTTCTTTTCGAGCACGATAATGTCGTCTATATTTTGTCTTTTGTGTTTGGTTTTTAGGTATTTAAGTGTTTCTTGAGGCATTACTTGCAACAAGCTGTCGAGGTAAGCACCTGCCATGAGGTAATCTTTTTTTTGAAATCCGATTTTACTCATTTGTTCGTAAGCTTTTTCTTTGAGTTGTTTGTCTTGCGAACGAGCAGCCGAGGTATAATAATTGACGGCTGTATTTAAACTGTCTTCACTGTGAAATATTTCGCCTATTTGGTAATTGATATACGGATAAAATTTATGATATTCGTATCGTTTGAGTTTGGTATATAAAGCTTCGAGCATCTCGGGATGTTGTTCGGTATTGTTTAATGAAAGGTGGTATCTGTATAACTCTGCTTGCAAACTGTATTTGCGGGGGCGTTTCATAGCTTCGATTTGTTGCAGAAACGAGACTGCCGAATCGTTGAGGTTTAAGTGGTCAAGCAGTTGTGCGGTTATGAACAAATAACGCGCTTTTTTTTCTCTGTCTTTTGCCAAACGGGCAGCTTGTTGCAAACTAAGAGCGGCTTTGGATAAACTGTCTATTTTGATAAGTGCCTGACCGGCATAAGCATAAGCTTCGGATTTGATGTTCTGCGGAGTATCGTCTTGACGGGCAAGAAATTGCAAGTTGCGAATGGCTTGTTCGTTGTTGTCCATTCGAATATTGGTTTTTTCGCGCCAAAATTTGAATAAAGGACGCAAATTAGACTTAAAATCGTTGTCTAATTCGTAATTAAAAGCATCCAGTGCCGCCAAAAATCTTTTTTGATAGTAACGGCTTTTGCCCAAGAGCAAATAAGCATTGTCTATTTGATTGTTTTCTTGTACACCGCGTATTTCCATCGAATGTTTTTGAATGGCTTTTACGGCTTTTTCTTCGGCACGTTCCAAATTGGCGGTTGTGCTGCGCTGTCCGGGCATCAATATTTCATATTTGGCGTTGAATTGTTCAACGGGAAGAATTTCAAAAAAATTGTCATGAAAATTTTCGTGTATTTGTTGCAGTTCTTTGTTGAGGGCTTCTTCGCCGTTAAACAAAACGTTATATTTGGTTGAAAGTTGATGTAAGTTTCTGTTTACCAAATTGTTACGCTGTGTTGAACATTGAATAAAAAACAATATTCCGATGAGAAAAACCAAAAAAGAAAGATATTTTTGAAGTATTTTCATTATACAATATTTTGCCGTGAGTTCTCCGGTTTTAATAAACTAAAACGCTAATTTACATAAAATAGTATAATTTGCGACTTGAATGAAAGCAATTTTTTGTAAAACGGGCAAAAAGATTTGGGTTTTAATACGGTTCATCCTATGTTTGCCGAATAAAAAAAGATTTCTCACTGCGTTCGAAATGACACTGTTCATTACGTAACGATTTGATTAACAACATGTTGTTATTGCGAGGTGCGTGACACGAGCGGCGTGGCAATCTTTGTTTTTGTGTCGGTGAATTAGATTATTCACCTCGCTGTCGCTTCGTTTTGAATAATACACTTCAATAGTATTGGATATTGTTGCAATGGGTGTTTCACAAAACTTTTACCAAAACATCGGTTTATCTCCCGAAGTTTCGGGACATCACATTATCAGTTTATCATCCATTTATAATAACAGTAGAACCATATTATTATTATCAATTCAATAATATTTCTTTCTCAATTAAATGTATTTTTAGTTTGTTTTTGGAACTTAGGTATATTTCTATTTAATAAAATACTCTATTAGCATATAAATGTTAAAATTATTACATATCTGATATTTTAAATATTTTTTTATATATTTGCATATACAAACATGTTTATACACACAACAAATTTGAATTATGAAATATATTGTTAACCTAACTACCGGTATTTTATTTTTACTTATTGTAGCTGTAATTAGCAATAAGATAAACATTAAAGAAGATATGCAGGAAGCTCATTCATATCTGAAATACGAGCAGACTGCTGCGGAATTCTACAAAAAACAATGTGGATTTTGTCATACTTCGGAAGAACTTATAGCGCCGGATATGAATAAAATAAAAGCCAAATACCTCGAAAAGTTCAAAACCAAAGAAGCTTTTATCGATGCCGTTGTTAAATTTGTAAAAAATCCCGACAAAAAAGGAGCCATTTACAAAGACGGGATTGATAATTTTATGGACATGCCGAAAATGCCTTTCAAAGAAACCCAACTAAAATCGGTAGCCGAATATATTTACAACAGCCCCAAATTATAGTGATTTGTAATATATACCCCCCTATATCTCCTTTGTATATTTTTCAAACATTTGCAAAAGTGTTTTTCTGCAAAGGAGATTTGTTTTTGTTGTTACGGTAAATTAATTTATTGTTTTTGGAAGCTAAAAATACAGTATAATATATTTTGGAAATTATCCTGTTTTTCAAATCAAATTTGACTAAAAAGTCGTTTAAAAAGCGGCATTTCCCGGATAGCGAGGATAGGGTATAACATCGCGGATATTACCCATTCCGGTAACAAATTGAACCATTCGTTCAAATCCCAAACCGAAGCCGCTGTGAATTGCCGTTCCAAACCGACGCGTATCTATATACCAATACAATTCGTCTTTGTCAATACCCAAGGCTTCCATTTTTTGAAGTAAAACCTCCAAGCGTTCTTCACGTTGTGAACCTCCCACTATTTCACCTATGCCCGGAAATAAAACATCCATGGCGCGAACGGTTTTGTTATCATCGTTTAATCGCATGTAAAAAGCTTTTATTTTGGCAGGATAATCGTAAATGATTACCGGACTTTTAAAATGTTTTTCGACCAAATACCGTTCGTGTTCGCTTTGCAAATCGACGCCCCATTCTACCGGATATTTAAATTTTTTCTTTTTAAAGGGTTTTGAGTTGCGCAATATTTCGATAGCTTCGGTATAACTTAAACGGATAAAATTGTTGTCCAAAACAAATTGTAATTTTTCTGTCAGGCTCAATTCGCTGCGTTGATTTTGCGGTTTTTGTTTTTCTTCGTTTTTTAGTCGCACTTCTAAAAACTGCAAATCTTCTTTATTGTGGTCCATTACATATTTGATGATATATTTGACGAAGCTTTCGGCCAAGTCCATGTCGCCGTGTAAGTCCATAAAAGCAACTTCGGGTTCAATCATCCAAAACTCTGCCAAATGACGGGTTGTATTTGAATTTTCGGCTCTAAAAGTAGGTCCGAATGTATAGACTTTTCCCAAGGCCATGGCATAAGTTTCGGCTTCGAGTTGTCCGGATACGGTCAAATTGGTTTTACGACCGAAAAAATCTTTTTTGTAATCGATGTTTCCGGCTTCGTCTTTGGGTGGATTTTCCAAATCGAGTGTGGTTACTTGAAACATTTCACCGGCACCTTCGGCATCGGCACCGGTAATAATGGGAGTATTGACATATAAAAAACCGTTTTCTTGAAAATATTTATGCACGGCAAAAGCCAAAGCGTTGCGTACGCGCATAATGGCACCAAATAGTGTGGTGCGTGGACGTAAATGGGCTTTTTCTCGCAAAAATTCCAAACTGTGTCTTTTGGGTTGAATAGGAAATTTTTCGGGGTCGGATTCGCCCGTTATCAGTAGTTCATCGACCAAAACTTCAAGCTTTTGACCTTTGCCCATACTTTCGACCAGTTTGCCTTTGGCAAAAACGGAGGCACCGGTATTGATTTTTTTACGAATGTTTTCGTCAAATTTTTCGGGGTCGATAACCAACTGCAAATTTTGTATGGTTGAACCGTCGTTGACGGCTATAAAACGGTCATTTCTAAAAGTCTTTACCCATGCTTTTATTTCGACGGGGTGATTTATTTTTTCCGATTGTATGATTTGTTTGATGTTCATATTTTATTTATTGTTTAATCGATAAAAATCGAGATATGCGATATAAGACGGCAAATTTAAGAAATATTTATACCAGATGAAACAAACTGTTGAGTTTTTCTATTTGTTCGGGTTGTCCCAAGACAATAATTGCCGAACCCTTTTCGAGCTTGGTATCTGCCGGCGGATTAATAATGTATTTGTTTTCGGGTGTTTTATAACCGATTACGGTGCACCCCGTTTTGCGTCGCAAATCCAAAGCAGCGATGCTCTTGCCTTGATATTGGGGCGGTAAATCGTTGAAATGAATTTCTTCCAAGTTGGTTTTGTAACCGACATCTTCCATTGAAAGTGCGTTTAAAAATTCGACCAAGTCGGGGGTTACCACCAATGAAGCCATAAATTCACCACCGATAACTTCGGGCATGATAACCCGATTGGCACCGGCAAGTTTCATTTTGTCGGCGGTTTTGTCATTGGTGGCTCGGGTAACAATTTTGAGTTGTGGATTAAGTTGTCTGCCCGACAAAACCACAAACAAATTGTCGGCATCGGTCGGCAGAGTGGTTATCAAGCTTGATGCGTGGTGGATACCGGCTTTTAGCAAAATTTCGTCTTTGGTTGCATCACCTTCCAAAAAATAAACCTTTTCAAAATCGAGCAACGGGTCGTTTTCGGGTTTAATTTGATCAATAACCACTACTTTTCGATTGTAGTTTTTGAGTTTTTTTACGGCTTGTTTACCGGTTCTGCCGTATCCTGTTATTACTACGTGATTGTGCAGTTTTTTGATTTTGTTTTCCATACGTTTTTCAACCAATTTTTTAAATATATTTTCACCGACAACATATTCGGTTATTACCGTTATGGTGTATGCATATATGACAATACTTGTCAGTATTAAAAATATCGTTAGTAGTTTGCCGGTGTCGTTGAGCGGGTGCACTTCGCCAAAACCTACTGTGGTTACGGTTATAACCGTCATATATAAAGCGTCGATCCACGGGTAATTTTGCGAATAATGGAAACTCAAAGTTCCGGTTGTCAATAACAACAAGAACAAGAAAGCCGCCAATAAAAGTTCGTTTCTGAAATGTTTTATCATAAGTCAAATACCGAAGGGCGTTTTTGATAAAAAAAATCTTTGATACGCAGTGCAAAAGCCATTATTAAATAGGCGATAAACGAAATGCCTAATGTGGCAAATGAAGCATAAATAAAGAATAATCTGACATTGCTTACTTGCATGCCGAATTTGTCGGCAACACGAGTTGAAACGTTAAATCCGTGTTTGGCAAAAAAATATTTAATTTGCTCTATGTTCATTTTTTAATCCGTTTTTGAGTATAAAATGGGCAATATCACATTGCAAGCATCTGTTTTTTTGACAATAATGTTCGTTGAGTTGTATTATGGCTTGTGTATCCAAAGCGTTTCGGGCAACCAAATTGACTTTGGCAAAGGTAGTGATTATTCTGTTTTTTTCGGGCTTTATACTCTCTATTAATTGTATAATTTCTTCTTCGTCGTATATGCCTTTGTATTTTTGATAAGCAAACTTTAACGGCACAATTACATTGATAAGAATGACGTCGATAAAACTTTGTCCTACGGTTTTTTTGCGTGGTTTTGTTATCTTGTCAAAATTGTAGTGGTTTTCCCAGTAAGAGCCGGTCGATATTTGAAAAAACCGATAGGCTTCTTCGGGACGATTGATTTTTACCAGTTTTTCAAACAAAAAATCGTTTTGATGAAACAATCGGGCAAATTGAGCCAAACGAATGGTAGGAAAGTTAAGCGGTCGTAAGCGGTGAAATTTGATCATTTTGTCGGGCAAAATTTCCAATTGGTGTTTTTCGCGCAAAAAATCAAATTCGTTTTGCAAAGAGCGGTAATAAGGGTCGTTTTTTGTTTCCTTCAAAAAACCGCTGACACCAAAAAGCAAGGCTTCGAGCTGAAAAGGATCGTTTTTGTATTTGATAAAAACATCATAAGGCAAAAATTTAGCCAAAAGTTCAAAAGCATCTTTATTTACGATACCGCCAAAATATTTGAGCAAAGTTTCGTATAACACTTGATCCCAATTGTTGCGGGTTCGTTGCAATAAATTTTTTACAATGTCAAATTTGTGTTCCAAACGTTCAAAAAACAATTTGTATTTGTAATGTATAATGGTGTATTTATCGACATATTTTAGTTCGTTTTGACAGCGTAGTATCGATTTGCTTTTGATAAGTTTGTTGTATTCGCGCAAGAGTTTTTTGGATACAAATTTAGATAGTTCAAGGGTTGGAATAGGCACATTGTTTGAATTGTAAACCGGCATATTGTCTTCAAAAACGATATGTAATATGACATTGTCATAAGCCGGATCTTTTTCGTGTCCGTGTGCATACCAATCGGAAGCGTTTTTGTGTATTTCGATATTGCCTACCCACAAAATATCGTCAATCATGATTTTGGCATCTAAAAAATCGGGACCGGCATCGGGGTTGTATATACCTTTGGAAATAACCTTAACACGTTCTTGACGTGTCGTGGTTAAAGCGTCGTGTTTAAAAAAGCCGTTCTTCCAGATGTAATGAAGAAATTCTTCTTTCATGATTGGGTTTTATTTGTGTTGGCAATAAAATTTCTCTGTTTTTTTAGAAAAATCAATTAATTGCTTAATTTTGTTTTTCAATTAACAGCAACAAACAAAAATATGAAAAAAATACTGATTTTAACATTTTTATTTTTAATTGTTCTTTCGTGTGAAAAGATTGACGATTTGACAAAGTTTCAATTGCAATACGAAACAAATTTTATCATACCCGACAATATTCCCGAAGATACATTAGTGCACTTGCAAGAAACGACTTTGTCCATTTTGCCCGACGATTTTCAAGACAACAATACTTCGAAAGATTTATTGGAGGAGGTTATTCTAAAAAAAATCACTGTCAATTTGGACGATGCAAATGAAAATTTCGATTTTATCAAAAATTTGGCAATATACATAGCTGCCGACGATTTGCCCAAGGTTCGCATCGCTTGGAAAAACAGTATTCCCGACGGTGAAGGAAACAGTTTGGAACTGGATACTTTGCAGGATAATATTTTGGCATACTTTAAAAAAGAAAGTATAAAAGTATTTATCGATGTCGAGACCGAGCAAGCCACCGACCACAATATACCGGCTACGGCGGTTTTTGATTTTGAAATTAATGCCAAGATATTGGGTAATTAATATTGTTTTGCGGTTAGGTTGTTTCTAAACTTGCTTGATGTTCGTTTGGTGTTTTATTGAGTAAACCATTATTATTGCACGATTATTTAGTAATCAGCGTAATATTTCAAATTGGTATAAGTATTTAATGTGCTTCATACCAATTGTTTCCAACTCCGATATCGACCGTTAATGGAACGTCGAGTTTTACGACGTTTTCCATTTTTTCTTTTATGAGTTTTATTACTTTATCCACTTCATTTTCGGGTGCTTCGAAGACCAATTCGTCATGTACTTGCAGTAACATTTTGGTTTGGTAATTTTGTTTTAATTCTTGTTGAATTTCGATCATGGCTTTTTTGATGATGTCGGCGGCACTTCCTTGCAAAGGTGCATTAACGGCGTTGCGTTCTGCGGCGGCACGTACTATGGCATTGCGCGAATGTATGTCTTTTAAATATCTGCGACGTCCCAAGATGGTTTCGACGTAGTTGTGTTCGCGTGCAAAGTCCACTTGTTTTTTGATATAATTTTTTAAAGTGGGGTAAGTTTCAAAATAAGTATCAATCAGTTGTTTTGATTCGGAACGACTCAATCCGGTTTGTTGACTGAGACCGTGTGCCGATAAACCGTATATGATGCCGTAATTGACACTTTTGGCATGTGAACGGTGTTCGGGTGTAACCTCCGAAATATCGATGCCGA
>JAMONO010000083.1 GCA_027065715.1 Flavobacteriales bacterium | reverse complement strand
TTACGATAAAGACGATTATTATTTCAGCTACAAATCATTGGGCGTTTTGTCTGCCATACACGATCAAAGCGAAGATATCAATCAAGGTGTAGTGCGTGAAACCAAAGAAGCACAAGGGGCAGGCGACCAAGGTATGATGTTCGGTTATGCAACCAACGAAAGCAAAAATTATATGCCGCTTACCTTGGATATAGCTCATAAATTGGTGCAAAAATTAGCCGAAATACGTAAAGAAGGTTTGCAAATGACTTATTTGCGACCGGACTCCAAAAGTCAAGTAACCATTGAATACGATGACCAAAACAAACCTGTCAAAATAGATACGATTGTCGTATCGACGCAACACGATCCTTTTGATACGGACGATACAAAAATGTTGGTAAAAATAAAAAAAGACGTAGAAGAAATTTTGATTGGTAAATTATTATGTGAAAATCCCGAGTGGGAAAAACTTTTTTACGATTATAAACTTTTGGTTAATCCAACGGGTAAATTTGTAATAGGCGGACCACATGGCGATACGGGTTTAACCGGACGAAAAATTATAGTGGATACTTATGGCGGTAAAGGAGCTCATGGCGGTGGTGCATTTTCGGGTAAAGATCCCAGCAAAGTCGATAGAAGCGGCGCTTATATGGCACGGTATATTGCCAAAAATTTGGTTGCAGCAGGTGTTGCCGACGAACTTTTGATACAAATTTCGTATGCCATAGGTGTAGCCAAACCCGTTAGTATTTTTGTCAATACATACGGCACTGCCCGAGCCGGTTTGACCGATGTGCAAATAGCCGAAAAAATCCAACAAATATTTGATTTAACACCTGCCGGTATTGAAAAAACATTACAATTGCGCAAACCTATTTACAGTGAAACCGCCAGTTACGGACATTTTGGACGCAAGCCTCAAAAAGTTATCAAACATTTTGAACGTTACGATTATACCGAAGGAAGAATAATACCTAAAAACATAGAGGTAGAACTTTTTACTTGGGAAAAATTGGATAAACTGGAAGTCATAAAAAAGACTTTTGGGTTGTAGATTTTATTGAGTGAAATGTTTTCTTCCAAAGGGGCGCATGCAATAGTTACCCCAAGTATGGTATGCTTCATTTAGAACAAAGCGACAATTGTGTCGTGTTATTCTGAACGGAGCAAAGCGAAGTGAAGAATCTAAATCTATGAACCGACACAAAAACAAAAGATTGCCACGGTGCTCGTGCCTCGCACCTCGCAATGACAACACATTGTTAATCAACATGTTAAATAATAAATCGTGTCATTTCGAACGCAGTGAGAAATCTTTATGGTAAAAGATTCCTCAGTCGTTGCACTCCTTCGGAATGACATTTGTCCCAAGCACCGGCATCCGACACCCGTTATCCGACACCTGTCATCCAATTTCAAATGAGGGCGTAAACTAGTCCAAAATATTTTGGTCCCGAAGCTTCGGGATTTTACTTAATCAAGGAAAAAAACGCAGTAATAGCTGTAGCTATTAACGAGTATTTTTGACGCAGAGTAAGTGTAAAAGAAACAAAATATTGGACTAATTTGTATGTCGTTTTGGTATTAATCCCGAAATGAGTGCCGAACAAGTCCGCAGCGAAAAAAATTGCTGCATAATAATCATGGATTATTGCTATCAACTAACATTTATCTTTATTAAATTCGTGGCGGAACCATTATTTTTTCTTTTTAAAAAAACGATCCAAATCGAGATGAAGCGAAAATACATGCGAATAAAACCCATCCGAAGCGATATTGGTTAAAGCGTAATCAACGGCAATACCTTTGTATTTGAAACCCAATCCGGCATTGGGTTGAAATTTTAGATTTTCTTCGTCAAAATATATTTCTTTGCGAAAATTATTTACTCCCAAACGCACAAAGGCTATTTTGTAGTAAGCAAATTCCAATCCCAACGCAGGGTCAAGGCTTATGGCGTTACTGCTGATAAGGCTATGTGTCTTAAAAAAGCGAGCGTTCAAATCAAAAGCGGCACTTATGTCCAAATGATTGTTTAAATGAAAATTGCGCATGGTACCCAGTTGCATTTTGGGATAGGTAAGTTCAATATTGTCGGGTTTTTCTTGATTTTGTCCCGGAACGGCTTGTGATATGTTTGCAAAAGCATCGTCATCGACCGACCAATAGTTAAAGGTAGTTGTAATGTCTCTAAACATCAATCCGAATTGCCATTTTTTGTATCGATATTGGGCGCCGACATCCAGTCCGAATCCCCATCCCGAAGCAAAATCACCTATATGACGATAAATAATTTTAGCCGTAGCGCCTATATCCAAGCCTTTCCAAATTTTTTTTCGTCCCAACGAAAAGTTTAAAGCATAGTCGGCAGCCGAGAAATAGCTTATGCGGTCGTAGTCTATATTTCCCTGACTGTCAATCAGTTGCGTGGTATTCATGATGTTGTCAACCCCAAAACGGATAAGCGATACGGAGAGGCCTGTTCTATTGTCAATGTTTTTGGCATAAGCCATATAGTCGTATTGGGCGATATTGGCAAAATATGCGGCATGCATTAAAGCTATTTGTTGTCGATTGATATGAGACAAGCCTGCCGGATTCCAATAACCGGCAGTAACATCTGCAACGGAAGCCACTACGGCGTTGCCCAAGGACAAAGCACGAGCATCAACACCAATATTTAAAAATTCGTTGGAGTAGCCTTTGAAAGTTTGAGATTGTAATTGAAAAAAAATCAATAAACCGGTAAAAAGAAAAATCTGTTTCATAAAAATAAAGATTTTACCCAAAGCAAATCAAAT
This sequence comes from Flavobacteriales bacterium, assembly GCA_027065715.1. Taxonomy (GTDB): domain Bacteria; phylum Bacteroidota; class Bacteroidia; order Flavobacteriales; family Flavobacteriaceae; genus WGBX01. The sequence continues at coordinate 7,051 of JAMONO010000083.1, read as the reverse complement.
TTAATATCCGATTTCTTCGGCATCTTTATCCAAAACGATTTCTTTGGCAAAATATTTTGTATCACCCAACCAAGGTATTTTCCAGAAACGTTCGATATAGCGTATTTTTACACCTTTGCCTTGATAATCGACCATTTTTTCAATCACGAGTTTTTCTTTATCTTCTACCGAAAAATCCCATAAATGGTCTTGTCCGACACCGGTGCTTAGTTGTCCTTCCCATGTTTTGATGAGCAGTCCTTTGCGACTGAATTTAATTAGTTTTCCGGCACGCCAGCCTTCACTGTAAGGCACATAATAAGCAAAGGCATACATGCCTCCCAAAATTAGTCCGACAATGAGTATAAAATAAATCAATATTTTTTTCATGATATGGTTTTTTCGTTATACAAATTTACAAAAAAAAGCCACGATTTTACAAAAAACGCAGCTTTGAAAGGATTTTTACGGTATTGAAAAAAATTATTATTTGTTAATTTGTTGTTATGACGGTATAGTGTCTATTGAAAAAAAACTTGTTACATAGGAAGTTTATAATAAGTTCAATCTTATTCAACTCTATACCAATATTGCGTGCGACCCAAAAGAGAGAAACCGATGTAGCCTCTTACTTTTAATTTATTGGGTTCTTCCAATTTGATATAACAACTGTAAGTTTTGGCGTTTTTGGGGTCCATAATTTCACCGTCTTCATATTCGTCGCCATCTTTTTCCAAGTCTTTTAAGATCACCAATCCGATGATATTTTTGTTTTTATATTTGGTTTCACAAGTTCGACATACGCCGTCTTTGTTTTCTTCGGTCAAAAGTTGCACTATTTTGCCGTAATATTTGTTACCGTCTTTATAAATTTCAATAATGGATTTGGGTTTTCCGGTTTCGTCATCAATGGTTTTCCATTTTCCGATAACATCTTGTGCCGTTACGTTGAAGTAAGCAAATACGATGATTAAACTGAGGATTAATTTTTTCATAAGGCTTATAATTTTTAGGGTGTTTAAAGTTACGATTTATTTTTTGATTTTCAAACTATAAAAATTTATTTTGTTTGTTTCTGTTTTTGTATTTCAAAATAGCCATATTCAATTCGTGTCCGAGTAGCAATATCAATGAGTTTAGCCATATCATCAACATGATTATCAAAAAGGCTCCGATAGAACCATATAGTTGATTGTAGCGGGCAAATCGGTCGATATAAAAACCGAAAAGATAAAAACTGACAACTGCCAAAAAGGTGGTCATTATACTACCGGGCGAAATAAAACGCAGTTTTTTTCCTTCTTTTGTGCCAAAATAATACAATAATGATACCGAAATGAGAATCATAGCCAAATAGAAGAGATTTTTACCCCAGTTTACCCAAAAGTTATAATCGTTTATAATACCGTGTTTTTGTAAATTGTAAACCACTATTATTTCAAAATATATGATAGTCAAAACCGTGATAAAGAGTATTGATACCAGCACCAACGAAAGTCCCAAAGCAATTAAATATTGTTTGAAAACATTGCGTTTGTTGGTTATTTTGTGTACCGATTCTTCAAAACCGGTCAGAATGGCATTTACTCCGTTAGCCATAAATAAAACGGACAGCAAAATACTAAATGACATCAAACCTTTTTTGGGCTTGGTGGCTATATCGTATATGACATTGTCGATTACATCAAAGGTTTTTGGGGGTATAATATCGTGTATAAAAGCGATAAAATCGTTTTGAAACCCTTCGATTGGAACAAAGGGGATTAGCGAGAGGGTAAATAATAAGAACGGAAAAACCGCCATAAAAAAACTGTAAGCAATGGCACCAGCGCGCACGGTAATAAATCCTTTGATGATACCTTCCCAATAGAGTTTGAGCAATTCATACAACGACATACCCGAAAAGCCCGGAACGGGTAATTGTTCCAAAATATTTTTGATATGTTGCCGCAACGGGTTCATGCTTACATGAGGGACTTGTTTTTGATGAGTTTGTTTTCAATTATTTATCAACAGATAAATTTTTCCAATACCATTTAACGGCTTCTTTTAAGCCGCTTTTAAGGTCGTATTTGGGGGTATAACCCAATAGTTTTTTGGCTTTTTCGACGGAAGCCAATGAGTGAGGTATATCGCCGGCACGCACCGGTCCGTGTTTAACTTCTATTTTGGCAATTTCGGGGTCGTATTCACTCAAATATTTTTTTAACAAAGCACTTAATCGATTTAAATCGGTGCGGTCGCCGTAGGCGGTATTGTAAACTTGATTGAGGGCTTGTCGGTTTGTTGTGGTTAGAGCCAGTTTGTTCATCAATATAACGTTGTCAATATAGGTAAAATCACGCGAATAGGTGCCGTCTCCGTTTATAATCGGACTTTCGTGTCGCATGAGTTGAATGACAAATTTGGGTATAACCGCCGCATAGGCTCCATTGGGGTCTTGCCGGCGTCCGAATACATTGAAATATCGCAATCCGATGGTATCCAATCCGTAAGTTTTGTGAAAAACGTCGGCATAGAGTTCGTTTACATATTTGGTAACTGCATAGGGCGATAAAGGTTTTCCGATTATTTCTTCTACTTTGGGCAAATTATTGCTGTCACCATAAGTGGATGAACTGGCGGCATAGATAAATCGTTTGATGTCGGCATCGCGTGCGGCAACCAACATATTGAGAAAACCGTCTATATTTACGGCATTGGTTGTAATAGGGTCGTTGATGCTTCGGGGTACCGATCCAAGTGCCGCTTGGTGTAAAACATATTCCATGCCGGCTACGGCTTTATGACAAGTATTTAAATCTCTTATGTCACCGACTTGCAATTCAAATGACGGGTGCGACATTAAATGTTTAATGTTGTAAAAATGTCCCGTGGCAAAATTGTCCAGACAACGAACTTGATGACCGTCAGCCAATAAACTTTCACATAGATTGGAACCTATAAATCCGGCACCGCCGGTAACTAATATCTTCATAATTGTTTGTTTTTGCGAATGAACAAATTTAAAACATTTAATTGGATTTTGATACTTTGATAGAATAAAAAGAGACTGCCTTTTTAGGCAGCCTCGTTTGTAAACGGGAACAAAATACTTTATTCTTTTAGTTGTCGTATAAATAAATGAAGTTGTTGTATTTCGTCTTTTAATTTTTTTATAATATTGTTTTGTCGTTTCAGTTGTTTTGTTAAAAATTGATTTTCATTTTTTATTTCATTTATGCTTTTTTGCTGCTCTTGTAAGGCTTTTACCAAGACCGGAACAAATTCGGCATACCGCAAACCGTAGGCGTCATCTTTGTTTTTGGGTTTATCTACCGCATGAAAATCAAAACCGATTTCTTTTGCTGCTTGTTCCACTTCTTGTGCAATAAATCCGATTTGTAGTTCGGAGGTTTTTAATTTTTCGGCTTTGGGTAGTCTCAGGCTGTCGGGAGTTTTTTGCCATTTTGCAATGGCGTTTATATTGAGATGATATGTAACGGGGCGTAATTTTTCAATCAGTTTCATACCGGGGACATTGGTTTTAATATCGGTTTTAAATCGCTCGTCCGACAGATTTGTCCAATTGGCAAATCCTCCTATTGAGAATACGGTGAAATTACCTATTCGAACTTGAAAAGATGAAGTAATGTGTGCATTATAGCCCAAGGCAGTTGCATTGATAAAGTTGTTTCCGCTTACAAAGGCACTGTATCCCACGGCGGTGTTGTAATGTCCGATTTTGTTGTTATACATAGCATAATAACCTATTGAAGTATTGTAATTTCCTGAGATATTATAGTGAAGTGCTTTTAGTCCGTTAGCGGTGTTTCCGTTACCTGTTGAATTAAAATAAAGACTTTGTTTTCCATTAGCCGTATTATAGTTTCCTATGGTATTGTTATAGAGTGTTCTAAATCCGACAGCTGTATTTCCGTTTCCTGTGGTATTGGAATTAAGAGCGCCGGTTCCGTTAGTTGTATTATTTTTTCCGGTGGTATTGGATCGAAGAGCGTCAAACCCAATAGCTGTATTAAATACTCCTGTTGTATTACTATATAGCGATCCAAATCCGATTGCCGTATTTCCACCTCCCAATGTATTGGAATAAAGAGTTTTAGAACCGATTGCGGTGTTTGATAAACCATTAACATTGTTATAAAGTGCTTCGCTTCCGATTGCGGTATTATAATCACCTATTTGATTTTTAAAAAGCGAATTGTAGCCGGTTGCAGTATTATAGTCACCTTTGTTGTTGTAAAGTGCATGATATCCGTTAGCAGTATTCTTGGTACCGTTGATATTATTATAAAGAGTTTCTACTCCGGTAGCAGTGTTATAATAGCCGGTTTTGGTATGATAAAGTGCTTTAAATCCGACGGCTGTGTTTAGGCTTCCTGTTGTAGTGGAATACAGCGCACTAAGTCCGATTGCCGTATTAAAGTTTCCTGTTGTGTTATGGTAAAGTGCTTGATAACCGTATCCGGTGTTTCCGGTACCGGTTGTATTGGAATAAAGTGCAAAAAATCCGTTTGCGACATTAGCGTTTCCCGTAGTGTTATTGTAAAGACTTAAGGCACCGGTTGCTGTATTTGTGCTTCCTGTTGTATTTTTTTGAAGTGCCAGATAGCCGTTTGCGGTGTTATAATTACCTGTTGTGTTGTATTCGAGGGTGTGGTATCCGGTAGCTGTATTTCCGGTTCCCGAACTGTTATAAAACAGCGAAAGCGAACCCGTAGCAGTATTGGCTAACCCTGTATTGTTGCTGTAGAGACTTTGAAATCCTAAGGCAACATTGGCTTCTCCCGTAGTGTTATTGTATAGCGCTTGGTAACCGACACCTATATTTTTGTTTGAACTTTGGTCGTCGTTATAACCGGCTCGCCAGCCCAAAAATATTGAAGAAAAGTTGGATGTACCGTCGTTGTCTGATTTACCGTCTAACAAATCATTGATTTTTTTGGCACCGGTTGCCATAGTCCAAGATGAGCCGTTATAATAGTAAAAATTATTATCATCGGTAACATAAACCATTAATCCTTCGGCGGGATTGGTAATAGCATCACGCTGTATAGCAGACATACGAGGTATCAATATGCCTTTGTCATTGCTTTGAATATCGAGCATAGCCGAGTTGTCGGGAGGATTGCCGGTTGTATTGACGGATACTTGTGCCGTAATTTGAATTTTTATTGCAATCAAACAAAATAGTATAAACAATTGTTTCATATCTGTAATTTATTGAGCTAAATAAACCGCTTTGGAGAACAAAACATAGATTCATTTGATAAAACCTATGTTTGATAAGATATATTCCGTGTTTAATATGTTAAAGTATGAGGTCGATATTTAAAGTTTTTTTACATTTGTGTTATGAAACTAACTCGTTTGCATATTAAAAATATGGTTTGTCCGCGGTGTATAAGAGCTGTTGAACAAACGCTTACGGAGATGCAGATACCTTATAGAAGTGTCTCTTTGGGAACTGCAATTGTTGAGGTTTCAAAAACGGAATTAAATTGGAAGTTGTTGAGTAATAAATTGTATCAGTCCGGTTTTGAATTGTTAATTGATAAAAACGATCGATTGGTGGAGCAAATAAAAACGGTTATTATAGATTTTATACATCATCAAAATATACCCCGGCAAAACATATCGAAATATATCGGCAGGCAAATGGGCAAAGATTATTCGGCTTTGTCAAAAATATTTTCCGAGAAAGAAGGCATTGGTATAGAAAAATATGTCATATTGCAAAAGGTTGAAAAAATAAAAGAATTGCTTACCTATGATGAGCTTACGGTGAGCGAAATAGCTTATCGTCTTGGTTATAGTTCGGTTCCGCATCTTTCGGCTCAATTTAAAAAAATAACCGGAATAAGTCCTTCACAATTTAAGAAAAACAAAAACTTGCGTAGGCGTTTTATAGATCAGATTTAAATATTTGGTATTTGAAAAAAATTAGAGGATATTGTGTTGTATGGCATATTTAACAATTCCTGCGGTATTTTTAGCTCCGATTTTTCTAAGTATATTTTTTCTGTGTGTTTCGACGGTATAGGGGCTTAAAAAAAGTTTTTCGGCAATTTCCTGATTGGTATATTCATTGGCAATAAGTTTAACTATTTCTTTTTCGCGTTTGCTCAGTTTTATTTCCGATTTTTTGATTTTTGAGGGTGAAAATAAGCTATTCATATAACTGTTCATTATTGAGGGGGCAAAAAATTTTTCACCCGATATTACTTTTCTTATGGCATGATCCAGTTCGGATACATCGGCATTTTTTAACAAATAGCCATCTATTTCTTTTTGTATGAGTTTATGTATCATGTCGCTTTGTTTGTGCATGCTCAGGATTATGATTTTGACAGAAGGGTATTTTTTTTTGATTTTTTTGGTTAGTTCAAATCCGTTCAGTATAGGCATGCTGATGTCGGTAATTACCAGTTGAATTTTTTTGTTTTGTTGTAATATTTTCATGGCTTCCATACCGTTGTGAGCCGTGGCGACTACTTGTATCGATTTGTTTTCGTTTAATAGTGCCAGCAGTCCTTCCAGAAACATTTTGTGGTCATCAACCAATAATATTTGGATTTTTTCGGTCATTAAATAATTGGAATTTTGATGTTTATTATGGTTCCTCTTCCTTTTTTTGAATCTATTTTGGTTATACCTTTCAAAAGCATGACTCTTTCGCGTATATTAGAGAGGCCCAAGCCTTTGTTTATTGTATTTGGATTAAATCCTTTTCCAAAATCTTCAACTAATAAATTGATATAATTATTGTGCATAATAAGTTGAAAATCAATTGTTTTTGTTTCAGAATGTTTATAGATGTTATTTATTATTTCTTGAACGATACGATAAATTTCCAGTTTGAGTTTTTTGGGGAGAAGATTTATTTCATTTTCTGGAAAACATTCTAATTCTACTTCCCAGTTTTGTTGTTTGGCAATATTATACACTATTTTTTTAATTAGGTTTACAAAATTTTCATTTTTCAAATCAGGTGGCATTAAATCGTGCGAAATGGTTCTTATTTCTTCACACGTATTATCTATTTTTTGTATAACTTCATCTATTTCTTTAT
>JAMONO010000082.1 GCA_027065715.1 Flavobacteriales bacterium | reverse complement strand
AAGCACATAAAAAACAAATACCCGATATAGGCTATAAAGTATTTGACAGCGTAGATGCACCAAAATTAGAAGTAGCCGATAACGGACAAATATCCATTAACTTTAATGATAATGATACCATTAGCAGAATTTACAATATGATATTTAAAGTCGGTATAGATGACCCGACACAAGTGCCCAAAGAAATAAAAAAAGACAGCATATATCAAGCCGGTAGTAATTTTTATGTAACAAACAGCAAACAACTTACGGCAGAAGATTACGCGGAAATTATAAAAAAAGGAAAAGTATTTATAGACGCTTGGACTGCCGACATAAACGGAACTTTGTTAAATTACAAAGAAGACGTAAAAATTGTATTTTAAGAAAAACGACATTATTCCCAAATCAATTTATATAATAGTCCAAAATATTTTGTTGCAAGTTTGCAAAAATTTTAGGAGTTTTAATAATTTCAAACCTGTTTACCTTATCTTTGTCGTTAAAACGGCTTTCATGATGCGGTTTCGAATTTTTTTGTTAAGTTTTTTTTATGGATTGGGAGGCTCTTTGTTTTCGCAGTCCGAAATTATTTCGGGACAAATGTATTCGGCAGATGTCAATTTGGGTTACAATTTGGCACGCATAGAAACCAATTATTTGTTTGAAGAAAAAATGCCTTATTCGTTTCAGTTAAATTGGCAAAAAAACAATTGGGATACGTCAGAGCAATTGGGTATTTTCGGATATTCTTCTTTTGGAACCACATTTTTATACCACGATTTTCGCGATGACGAATTGGGCAAAAATTTCGGTTTATATGCCTTTATGGAATATGAATTGATAAAACCCGTGCATAGTTTTCGCCTGTCGTTCAGATTATCACAAGGTATAGCATACAATACAAATCCGTATGACAAAACCACCAATTCAAAAAACAAACTGTTCGGTTCGCACTGGTTGTTTCCTTTCGATATTGCTTTGTATTTGAAATATCCCGATTTGTTCGGTCATTGGGGTTTGCAGGTAGGTTGGGCGGTATTTCATTATTCCAACGGCAATTTGCAGTCGCCCAATTACGGCGCCAATATCCCGAGTTTGACATTGGGACTTAATTACAATTTAAGCGGCAAGCCGGTCAATGTCGAAAAACATTTTCCGTCTATAAGCAAAGCTTGGCAATATGTTTCGTTTTTGCGTTTCGGGATCAATGAAAGCGACTATTACGACAGCGGACAATTTCCGTTTTTTATCCCCGGTTTTCAAGTGGAAAAACATTTGAATTTCAGACACAAAATCAATTTTGGTATCGAGTTGTTTTTGTCTTATTTTTTGCGGGAACAAATCAGATACGAATATTATTCCGTCCCCGAATATCATTTGGACAAAATTTATGATTTTAAACGGATCGGTATCTTTGCGGAACACGAATTTTATTATCAAAAAATAGGTATCAATATTGGTGCGGGCTACTATGTTTACTATCCTTATGCTTTTGAAACCCGTTTTTACAATCGTTTGGGTACCAAGTTTTATATCAACAAACATTGGACGTTGTTGTATAGTCTCAAAGTGCATGACTTTAATCGTGCCGAAGCCATGGAATTCGGTCTGATGTTTAAAATCAAATAAAATGAAAAAATCAACCAAAATAAAATTACTCATATCCGTTTGGTCGCTATTTTTGACAGGTCTTTTAACCACCTGCCATAAATCACCGCTTACATGCGATTTTTCAGGCAAAACCGTTCAAAAAACACAAATATTAACCGACTTTGATACCGTTGAGGTAAATCCGTTGATTCATTTGACACTTGTGCAAGATACACTAAACAAAATTGTTATTGAAACGGACGAAGATGTTTTGGAACAGATAGATTATCATATTGAAGACAATAAATTAAGCCTGACCAACCATACCCGATGTTTGATACAAAACCAAAAAGCCGAAGCACATATAACTTTGTATGTCAATGACATAACTACTTTAATAGCCAATACCGATTTGGATATTCGATCTGCCGATACACTTCATTTTAACCGTTTGAAAATAATATGCGAAAATGCCCGAACCGGTACCAACAATATAGCCGATTTCAATTTGAAAGTTCAAATTCCTACCATCGAAATTATAGCCAACGGAAGCAGTATTTTTGATATTTCGGGTTCTTGCAACAATTTGTTTGTGGGTTTTTACGGTGTCAATCCGGTTTTTAGAGGCAAAAAATTAACGGCACAACATATCAAAATTTTTCAACGCAGTGATGCCGATATGCACTTGTATCCGGTTCAATCCATAAAAGGCGATTTGTATGGTTACGGCGATATTTATCTGTATCATCGACCGCCTGTTGTTGCAATCAACAGCCATTATGCGGGTCATATATATTTTGTAAATTAGCACTTTGAAAAATCAAACTCCAATGGCAAAAAATAAAACCAAACAACAAGGCGGAATTCGTATTCCTCGTTATATTATCAACACCGGAAAGTTTTTGCAATTATTTTCTGCGGATTTAACGGTAAAATACGTTCGGTATCTGTTTCAAAAACCCGTAAAACACAAAACTCCCGAAGCGGAAAAACCGCTTATGCTTGAAGCGAAAATATCTTATTTGGATATACCCGAAATAAGAAAAAAGATAGCTGTTTATCAGTGGCACGGAGGCGAAAAAAAAGCTTTGATTGTACATGGTTGGTCCGGACGAGCAACGCAAATGTATAAGATTATCAAGGCACTGCGAGATGAAGGTTTTACCGTAGTGAGTTTTGATGCACCGGCTCACGGCAAATCTTCGGGATCAAAAACCATGATGCCCGAATTTATCAAAACAGTTGAAAAGATCAACGAAGTTTACGGACCTTTTGAAGTGGCAATAGGACATTCGATGGGAGGCATAACTTTGCTCAATGTGCAGGGCGATAAACATGTTTTTCAAAAATTGGTGGTTATAGGAACTCCCGATAGTATTTTTAATATCTTTAACGGATTTGTAGAAAAACTGGAATTGAAACCGATCGTTGCCAAAAAATTAATTGCCGTATTTGAAAAAATTACCGGTAAAAGCATATTTGATTTTCACGGCAGTACCCAAACCCAAAAAATAACCGAACCTGTTTTGATAATCCATGACGACCACGATAGAGAAGTGCCGGTTACCGATGCACTTAACAATTACAGAAATTTAAAAAATGGAAAAATCATACGCTCCATTGGTTTGGGACATATTAGGATACTAAAAAATGAAAATATTGTTACTTGTATTATTGAATTTTTAAAAGATTAATACCGGTTTTGTCCCGAAGTTTCGGAACCAAAATATTTTGGTATTATAATGTATCATTTTGATATTCCCCGAGAACTAACACAAGGTGGATAACGGCAATTTGCAGCTATTGTCTATACGAAATGTTACTTGCTTTTTCTTTTAATTAAATAAAATTGTTTTTAATTCATTAATACTAATTATGATAATTTCGGGTTTATTTAGCATTTTTCTTCTAATTGTTTGTGTTGCTTCATTAATATAATTTTTGTTATATATTAGTAAATAAAATTTCATTATTTGAGGATTATTGCCGATTAAAGAAACAGAATATTTTATTTTGTTTTTTAAATTACTACCATCTATGTTTTTGCCATTTTTAGCTTTTAACTTGAAATCAATAAGTAACATTTTATTTTCATTTTTTCTTTTCAGTCCTACAACAAAATCCATAGTTTTTTTTCTATTTCTTCTTTCATTTTTTGCAAGTTTTATTTCAACACAATCTAAATTAAGAACTTCAATCTCCTTCTTAAAAACTTCTTTTTTAGCACCATTTTTTTTTGAAAGATTATTTATATCTATTAAACAATCTTTGTGTGTAATAGATAGACGGTGAGTTATGGTTGTTTCTTTGCAATATTTCCAATTATTCAGTTTTTCCATATAAATCAATTCTTTCAAAAGCTATATTAAATGATGCAAAAATATCTTCCAAATCAATTTTTTTATGTTTATAGTTATATAAAAATGGATTATTTTTATTTTTTTCTGCTAAATAAAAATTAAGACTTTTATCAGTTTTTTCTTTTAATGATATATATTTTATTGCACTAATCATATCGGGGTGGTGGCTTGCAATTAAAAATTTTACACCTAATTTTTTGTTTAATAGAACGATTAATCTAGCATATTCTACAACCCACTGTGGATGCAAATGAGCTTCTGGTTCATCAATGATTAATAATGATTTGTTGTCAAGCAACCCATTTTTATGTAAAATTTGAATAATTGCAAAAGATTTTAAACCTGTTGCGCATTCTAATAAATCAAATTCAGCACCGTCTTCTCTTTTATAAACAAAATTTTTATCGTTAAATTCATCATACTCATTAGAAATTTCACCTTTTATTATATCTTTTTTTAATATATCTAAAATATCAGATTTTTTTGTCCTTTGTTTTTTTTCAAGTAGTTCGTTCAAATCATCCCAATGTGTTCTTTCTGCAAAAGTAGGGATACCTATAATCATTGGTGTGTCAATGTAAGCAATATTATGAATAGTATGAATTTCATTTAATTTTTCATCTTTATTATCAAGTATCGGAACACCGTATTCAAATATATTGAAAGTTTTACTAATAGGATTATCGTAAAATACTTCATTTAAAATGTTATAATAAAAACTTATTGGCCTTTTTTCTTTGTATTCTCTTAACTGTTCTAATATGTTGTTAATTTTATTTAATAGCTGTTTTAGTAAATCATTAAAACTTAATTTGTCAATTTCTTTTAAATCTGCCTTATTTGAATTTTTTATGTAGAATATTTCATCGATTAACATTCTTTTTATTCTGTTTATTCTATTTTGATATAATTCATTATGAGAAGCTTTTTTGTTTTGAAAATCATATATTTGTTCAATTAGTAAATTTATTAAATTAGTTAAAGAATTATCTTCATCAAATAGTTCTATTTGGTGAAAATTTTTTGAGCGAACATTTTTTAATTGTCTTCTTAAAAAAGTATATTTATCTGTATCTAAAATAAATAATTCTCTTATAAGAATGTCTAATAATTCAAAAATTTTATATAAGTCTCTATTACTTTTTTCCACCACAATTTTATCATAATTCATTGAAGATTTTATAGTATGATATAGTAATTTTGAAATTGTGCTTTTTCCACTACCATTTTCACCTGCAATAACAGTAATTCCATCAATAATTATGGAAGCTTCTTTTATAGCTCTAAAATCCTTTATTTCAATTTTAAAATTATTATCCATAATAAACATATTTATTTTACAAATATACACTAATTAATGATAATAAGCATATAATAAAAGTGAAGAATTGTAATGTTTTTCTAATTGCAGGTACAACATATTATCACTATAAAATTATGGTAAAACTTTATGTGAATTCAAGTAATACTTTATTTATTTCCCCAGTTTTTCCCAGCCTATTTTTTTCATATTTTGCGTGATTAAGTAGCCGGCAATCAGTGCAACGGCAAAGAAAAAGAATGATAATCCGTAGTTTTTAAAAATAAATTTACCGATACCAAACAAGGTAAAGATTACCATAATACTGCCCAAAAACCAATTGGCAAAAAGCAAAACAAATCCTTTGTCACTTTCCACATCGGGCATCTCGTCGGCTATTTTTTTCCAACCGATACCGCCCGGGTGCACTTTTTTGTAAAATTGTTTCAATTTTTCTTTTCGAGTGGGTCGGGTCAAGTAGGTAACCAATATCCACCAAAATGTCGACCAAGCAACTATACTCAATAAGATTACCGGATAGTCGTCGCTTAAATTAAAGCCGTTTTTGAGCATAACGGGCAATAAAAAATAGGGAGCTATCATAGCGGTTATTTCACTCCAAGCATTTATGCGCCACCAATACCAACGAAGTATCAACACCAAGCCGATACCGCCGCTGGCAGCCAATATAAACTGCCATGCTTCGCTTATTTGTGTAATTTGAGTGGTGATGAACAACGCAATTAACATCAATACAAAAGTTGTTATGCGACTTATCTTGACATAATATTTTTCACCGGCACCGGGTTTGATAAAAGGTCTGAATAAATCATTGACAATATACGATGTACCCCAAACGGTTTGTGATGCAATAGTGGACATATATGCTGCAAAAAAAGCTGCCAACATCAAGCCCAATAATCCGCCGGGTAACAAATCGCGAATAAGCATAACATAAGTGGCACCTTTGTCATCGGCTTGCGGATATACTACCAGTGCCACCATGGCTGCCAAAATCCAAGGCCAAGGACGTAAGGCATAGTGAGCTATGTTGAACCAAAGTGTAGCAAACAACGAGTGTTTTTCGTCTTTGGCAGACATCATACGTTGTGCAATGTAACCGCCGCCACCGGGCTCGGCGCCCGGATACCAACTTGCCCACCATTGCACACCCAAATAAGTAAACAAAGCGGTTAAACTCAATTTCAAAACCCCGTTTCCGTTTTGAACAAGGTCATCGCCGCCACTTATATCGGGAATAAAATCGAAAATCCATTTTTGCCCCGACAGACTTTCTTTTAAACCGTCAATTCCGCCTACATGTTTAACGGCGTAATAAGCAAGTGCAATACTACCGCTCATAGCCATAACAAATTGAAAACTGTCGGTAATGGAAACTCCCATTAATCCAGACATTGACGAATATACGGCTACAAAAATCATCATTAATCCCACATATAACAAATGTGCCGAAAAATTAATACCAAAAATCTGTATCTGATGCAATCCCATAAATGTCAGTTCGGGAAACATAACTTTTAAAATCTTGACCATAGCCAAATTTACCCATGCTATTACAATGGCATTCATAAAAATACCGATATAAACCGCTCTAAAACCTCTCAAAAATTTAGCCGGTTTGCCTTCATAACGAATATCAACAAATTCGGCATCGGTCAATATATGGGCACGTCGCCAAAGTCGAGCAAAAAAGAAGACCGTTAAAATACCTCCGAAAACCATATTCCACCACAGCCAATTGCCGGCAATTCCGTTTTTTGAAACCAGTTCGGTTACCGCCAAAGGCGTATCGGCGGCAAAAGTTGTGGCAACCATACTCGTACCGGCTATCCACCAAGGCAAATTACGTCCGCTTAA
>JAMONO010000081.1 GCA_027065715.1 Flavobacteriales bacterium | reverse complement strand
CTTTTTTTGAAAAATAAATCGAAATGGCAAAACTAAAAACAAAATATGCAATGATAATAGTCCAATCAAGGGTAGAAACTGTCATAATAGTTGAATTATATTGAAATTAATGAATATCAAAAGTAACAAAATAACCTCAAATAAACAATATTTTTTCTATGAAATACCTTAAATACCCGATATATGTCATGTTGAATATCGACGGGTAGCCGGTTAAATTTTTTATTTGGAAGATTTTATTACTAACAAAAAATTAACACGTAAAATATACGTATCTTTGTTTTCAATCGTTTATAAGAAAAAATATTTATATGACTAAAAAAATTCTTTGGGTCGATGACGAAATCGCTTTGTTAAAACCACATATTATTTTTTTAAACAACAAAGGTTACGAAGTGGTAACGGCACAGAGCGGGGTGGAAGCTTTGGACGAAATAACTCGCCATAGTTACGATATAGTTTTTCTCGATGAACAGATGCCAGGCATCGACGGTTTGGAAACATTGTCGCGTATTAAAACCATACGACCGAATATTCCGGTGGTTATGATTACCAAAAGCGAAGAAGAAAATATTATGGAGGAAGCCATAGGACAACAAATTTCCGATTACATTATCAAACCGGTTAATCCCAATCAAATTTTGTTGTCCTTAAAAAAAATCCTCAATAAAAAAGAATTGGTATCCGAAAAGACCAACTTGTCTTATCAGCAAGAATTCCAGCGTATTGCCATGGATATCAATATGATAAACAACTATGACGAATGGGTCGATTTGTATAAGCGATTGGTTAATTGGGAACTTAAAATGGATTTGATACAAGACAGTCAAATGTCCGAAATATTACAAGGACAGTTCCAAGAAGCCAACCGTGCTTTTTTTCGGTTTGTCAAATCCAATTATGTCCATTGGCTCAATGGAGACGATGCGGCACCGGTTATGTCTTATAACTTGTTCAAAAAAAAAGTTTTTCCTTCCGTAACCGGCAATACTTTGTTGTTGGTAATTGATAATTTGCGTTATGATCAATGGCTCACCATAGCACCGCTAATCACCGATTTTTATCGGATTGAAAACGAAGACTTGTATTATGCCGTATTACCTACGGCTACGCAATATGCACGCAACAGTATGTTTGGCGGTATGATGCCTTCCGATTTGAAAAAATATTATCCGCAATGGTGGCGCGACGATACCGATGAAGGAGGTAAAAATTTGTTTGAACACGATTTTCTAAAAGCCCAATTGCAACGTTTACGTTTGTCGTTCAAAACCAATTATATCAAAATATTGAACTATCAGTTCGGACAAAAAATAATCAACCGCTTTAGCCAATTAAAAAATTATGATTTGAATATCATTGTTTACAATTTTGTCGATATGTTGTCTCATGCCAAAACCGAAATGGATTTGATCAAAGAATTGGCACCCGATGACAAAGCCTACCGGTCGCTGACGCGTTCTTGGTTTGTCAATTCGCCCTTGTTTGAAATTATCAAGAAGGCGGCTCAAAACAAAATGAAACTTTTAATTACCACCGACCACGGTACCATCAATGTAAAACGCCCCACCAAAGTGATAGGACATAAAGAAACCAGTTTGAATTTGCGTTACAAAACCGGACGAAGTTTGAGCTATGAAGCCAAAGATGTATATTCGGTCGATAATCCCGACGACATTAAACTTCCTTCGGTGTCGTTAAATGCTTCGTATATTTTTGCCAAAGAAGATTATTTCTTTGTTTATCCGAACAATTACAATTATTATGTCGATTATTTTACCAATACCTTGCAACACGGCGGAATTTCCATGCAAGAAATGATAGTACCGTTTGTAAGCTTAACAAGTAGAATGTGAAATGTGTTTTGTTTTTTTGGGTTTCACATCGAATTTAATAATAATTGCTGTTAGTTGAGAGATGATTTGTGTTGCCTACAACTATATATTAGGTAGTCGCAGGTATATAATATGCAATCATGGCTTTACCGTGCTTTGTTATCACTGACATCAATTGTTATACCAAATACAAATATATATTAGTCCAATATTTCGTTTCTTTTTCACTTACTCTGCGTCGAAAATACTCGCTCATAGCTAAGGCTATGACTGCGTTTTTCTCCTTGATTAAGTAAAATCCCGAAGCTTCGGGACCAAAATATTTTTGGACTATACTATAATGTATTTGGTATTATTCCGAAGGAGTGCAACGACCGAGGAATCTTTTACCGAATAGATAAAGATTTCTCACTGCGTTCGAAATGACATCATTTATTGCGTAATTCTTTGATTAACAGCACGTTGTCGTTGCGAGGCATGAGGCACGAGCACCGTGGCAATCTTTTGTTTTTGTGTCGTTTTATTGAATTGGTTTCTTCACTTCATTTCGCTCCGTTTAGAATGACACACTTCGACAGACGCTATTAACCGTTTTAATGGGTATCTTATGAAATATGTCTTGAAATATCAGTATGTCGGTTCATCATCAATTACAGTAGAACCAAAATGTAAATTTTAAAAAAATTCTGTCAATGTCGATAAATATGGTCGTTATATGGCACTTCAATCAAACAAAGATAAGTATTATTAGAGGTTATATTTTCAAATCTTTAAGTCCTTTTCTTGTGATTTAACCAAAAGATTTGTTTCTTTGTTTCGGTAAATAAAAAACCTCTTTTTTGTGTCGTCCGTTATCCCTACTTATCGATTTAATCCGCCGCAACTGCCGGAATTTGAACTTACCGGATTGCAGCGTGTGGTTCGAAAAAGCAGACAAAAACTCTATGTGCCGCACCGTCAGGATTTTTACGGATTGTTTTACTTTTCACGCTCGG
This sequence comes from Flavobacteriales bacterium, assembly GCA_027065715.1. GTDB lineage: Bacteria > Bacteroidota > Bacteroidia > Flavobacteriales > Flavobacteriaceae > WGBX01. The sequence continues at coordinate 44 of JAMONO010000081.1, read as the reverse complement.
GCGGAAGCCATTATGTGGATTTTACCGAATACAAAATAAATGAG
>JAMONO010000080.1 GCA_027065715.1 Flavobacteriales bacterium | reverse complement strand
TTGTCAAAATCGCCTATTTTAGTAAAAATATTTTTGATTTTATCCAAGGCGGCTTTGTCATTGGGCACTTTGTGATCTACTACACCCGAAATAGCGGTTTGAGTGGTGGCACCGCCCAAGGTTTCGTTATCGATGTCTTCGCCAATGGCAGCTTTGACCAAGTAGCTGCCGGCGAGAAATATGCTGCCGGTTTTATCTACAATCAAACTTTCGTCACTCATAATAGGCAGATAAGCTCCGCCTGCTACACAACTTCCCATAATAGCGGCTATTTGAATGATGCCTTTACTACTCATAACGGCATTGTTGCGAAACACACGCCCAAAGTGTTCTTTATCGGCAAATATTTCATCTTGCATAGGCAGATAAATACCTGCCGAATCTACGAGATAAATAATAGGTAAATTGTTTTCGATGGCTATTTCTTGTGCCCGCAAATTTTTTTTGCCGGTAATGGGGAACCACGCACCTGCTTTGACTGTGGCATCATTGGCAACAACAATAACTTGACGTCCGTTGATATAACCTATTTTTACCACGACACCACCGGCAGGACAACCGCCGTGTTCTTGATACATGTCATAGCCGGCAAAAGCGCCTATTTCTATTTGATTTTTATCTTTGTCCAACAAATAATCTATACGTTCCCGGGCTGTCATTTTGCCTTTGGCATGTTCTTTTTCGATACGTTTTTTGCCGCCTCCCAAATATATTTTTTGCAACTTTTGTTTAACTTCCGACCATTGCAACTTATTGTAGTCTTCGTTTTTGTTAAATTTTATATCCATCCGACTTATTCTTTTACGGCTTAAAAATACTAAAAAAGAATGAATATATCAAAAAGCAAAAAATCGGATACTATTTGAATGACAATAAAAAGAATATAACCGTAGTCAATGATAACACCAAAACAACATACAAAAGTTTGGTTTATAAACTGGAGCTGTCAAATATCAAAGGCAATAAATCGTGCAAGGAGTTGGCTTTGTAAACTTTGCCTATTTCTCCCATAAAAAATATTTCGATGTTTTTATCTTGTTTAATTTCGTATTCGGCTATTGCTTGACGGCAAGCTCCACAAGGCGGTATGGGTTGTTCGAGTTTGTGATGTTCGGAACGAGCCGTGATAGCCATTTTTAAGATTTTATTGTCGGGATATTGAGCACCTGCTGCCCAAATGGCAACCCGTTCGGCACACATACCCGAAGGGTAAGCGGCGTTTTCTTGATTATTGCCGGTTACGACCATTCCGTTGTCTAACAGCAAAGCGGCTCCTACTCTAAAATGTGAATATGGTGCATAAGCCATTTCGCGGATAGCTACGGCTTGTTCCATTAATTTTTTGTCTGCTTCGGTTAGTTCATCAACATTTTTATATACCAGAATTTCGGCAAATATTTTAATTTTTTCCACCTTTAAATAGATTTATACGGCATTGCCGTTTGTTATTATTCATTACTTTCAGTTCCTTTGCTACCGGCATTGGCAAATTCATCAATTTTGAAAGTTAAAGATATACGCATGGTATTATCCAAAGGCGAACGCAATTTTCCCGTTGAAAACAAATAGGATAAATCGACTACAAAATAGTTATATTTTAAGCCGGCTCCTACGGTAAAATATTTTCTTTTTCCTTTGATTTCACTTTCATGAAAATATCCGGCACGTAAGGCAAAGGCATCTAAATAAGTATATTCGGTTCCTACGGACCATTGAAACTCTTTAAGTTCTTCGTCAAAACCACCGGGAGCATCCGAAAAAGATTGAAACACACCTGTCATCCAGTTTACATTGTCATCTTCACCTTCAATAATTTGTCCGTTAGCATCTCTTACGGGAGGTGTCGGCACCAATAGTTTATTGGTTTCCAAAGTTACACCAACGGTATTGTATTCGTCCAAAATAAAATCAAACCCTGCACCCAATTTTAGATTGGTAGGCAAAAAGTCCCCTTCATCACTTTTGTAATATTTGATTTTGGGTCCGAGATTTTGAATATTGAAACCAAAGCGGTAACGTCCTTGAAAATCTTTAAAATCAATAGGTTGCGATTGATAATAACCGTTGATGTCCACGGCGAAACTTTTGGCTGCCGTTGCATCGTCATTGCCGGTTCCGAGTTTTAAATCGGAAAGGATAAAACGCATGCTTACCGCCATCGAAAAGTCTTCGGATAGTTTTAAAGCATAGGAACCGTCCAAATAAAATTCGTTGGGTGAAACGGTTCCGGTATAACGTCCTTCAAAGTCGGACAAATCGATGTCGCCCAATCCGAAATATTTGAGACTGACCCCAAAAGCACTTCGATCGTTTATTTTACGATAGTAAGTTCCGTTTATTATTTTAATGTCATTGACCAGCTGACTGAGGTAAGGCGTATAGCTGAAAGCAAAACCCATTTGGTTGTCTATACGTATGTATTTAGCCGGATTCCAAAATTGCGAAAAAGCATCGGCGGGAGTAGCCACTCCCATATCGCCCATACCCGAACCCCGTGCATCGCTGGATATAAGCATAAAGGGAACTGCTGTGGTTATAACACGGGTATCGTTGGTTTGTTGTGCATAGGTTTTGACAATAAACATTAAGCTGATTATGACCGGTAAGATTATTTTCTTCATTCTTTATTTTTTATTAAAGTTTACAAATTTACACAAATATTGTTATAAGATAACTAATTTTTCAATTTTTTGAGCGGTTTTTCCGTTGATTGTCCTTATGGTCAGCTTATAAACATATACTCCTTTGGCCAGTTTGTTTCCAAAGTTATCACGACCATCCCATGTTATTTCGCGCGATAAATAGCCTGTGGTCAAAACATTTTGGCGGTGTTGCCATACAAGTTTACCGCTAATGGTATAGACTTGAATCATGACATCTAAATCTTCGAACGGGTGATTGTGATTGAACCAAAATTCGGTGTAATTGACAAAAGGATTGGGATAATTTAAAACTTTGTCGAGTTTAATTTCGTCATTGTTTACCACTTGAAAACTGATTGTGGTTTCTGCCGAATTGTTATATACGTCCCAAGCTTTGGCGGTTAAAGTATGCCAGCCGGGCGACAGGTTATACAAGCGATATTTAACTTTGCCTTTTTGGTATGTATTTCGTTCTGTTTCATAAAAATCGTTGAGGACAAAGGTTTGCATCTGATTGTCATCAATATATGCGGTTATATCGTGCCCTATGCCTCCTATGGTGTTAATTCCGTGTTCGTCTTCCAGTTCTAATATCAGATAAGGGTTTTCGTCGGTTATGCCTCCCGATACAAAATTGGTATCGTTCATAAAGGCTTTTATTAAGGGCGGTTTATTATCGTCGGCTGCATCGCCATCGACGCCACCAATGATAATGGTTTCGTCATATCCTATTTTTTCGTATGATTGGTTATAGGCATAAAAACTAATACGTCCTTTTCCGTAAGCCAAATTGATATCTTTGGGCACGATAAATTCAAATTGAAATTTGCCATTGATTACATCGGCTTTTCCTTGAAAAATTTTGGGTCCTAGTTTTTCAAAATTCAAATTCAAACCGTTGTTATCATTGTCAAAAGTATGTGCTTGTCTGTATTTGTCAAACACAATCGGATTGATTATTCCGTTAAAGTTATCGATTAGATTGCCGGAGGCATCTTGTATTTCGCCTTTTACGATTACGTGCTGTAAGGCGCTTAGGGTGTCGGTTGGTTTGTTGTTTACCGATGTCAATTTTATTTTGGGAGCGGCAAATCCCAAATCGAAGCCCGGGTCTCCCAAAAAAGCTATATTAAATTTGCCGTAACCCGACGATGTATAAACTTTGGCTTTGCGTAAGGCTTCGGCCGGATTTTTTATGATTTGTCCGTTTAAACCGAAAGAAAGTCCCAAAAGGGCTTGATAAAAATCGGTATTCATATTTTTGGCATTACTCGAATACATGGAGCGGGTTGTTGATACCATTTCGAGGGCGCCTCCGTCGGGGTTCCACATCATCATTTCGGCAGCTGAATTGCGAGTTGGATTATCAAATTTTGCAAATTCGCAAGTCATGGTTGTAACCAAGGGCAAGCGGTCAAAATTGTGCAGATTAAGCACGTCATCAACCACCAACATGTGTTCGTGTGCAAGGGTTACTTCGTTGCCGTGTCCAATATATGCCAATATCAGCGTACCTTTTTCAAACTGATTGATAAGGTCGCGTTTGGCTTCGGGATATCGAGGTCCGCCGGGAGTTTGAACTTGCCGGTAAGCATCTTGGTATATTTTAACCAAATTGAACTCGGGGTGTATGCGAGTAATACGATTGGCTATGGTATCTGTATTTACGGTAAATTCTTTTTCCCAGCCGTTTCCGGGGTCGGCATCGTCTGCCCACAGTGTTATAAAACTTCGCCAATTACTTTTGGAAGTTTCTTTAATGTATCGTTTGTATTTTTGATAAAAAACCTCGGCGTCTTCCGTATTGCGTATCACCAAGCGTCCTATGGCTATATCGGGATTTTGATTGGAATTGGTCAAAGTGCCTTCGTTGTCATCCATCATTACAAAAAAATCGTCGCTGGCAACGGAATTGACCAAATCAAAACTATTGATACTCTCGTAAATAGGCACTATATTGGTTTTTTGTCCATCGGTCAATAAGTAGTCGGGTATCAAATTTTTGTAATCGTTGGAAGCATCGCCGAACATCATGACAAATTTGATGCGTTGGTCAGGAGCCGAAGCATTGTTGTATATGTATTTGATAAAATTGCGAATAGCTGCAATATCGGTTTGTCCGTTACCAAATTCCTTATATATTTTTTGAAGGTCGGCAACATAAACATTTAATCCGTTGTCGCGGTGCAAATCGGCAAATTTTTCGGCTTCGTCGTGCAAAAATTCAGGTGTAACTATCAAATAATCCAAATCGGCAAAACCACCGGTATGATAAAAAACCTCTTTGTGTAAATTTTGATTTTTTTGTTTGATATTTTCGTCGGGTTTAATCGGTTTGTAAAAATCGTTTTGATCAATGGCTACAAAATATTTGCGCACATTTCGATTAAATTTGATCTGAAAATTATTTTGCGAATTGACAAAAACAGCGGGATTGTACGGGTCGGTAATATCCCAAATACGCGTTATGTCTTTGGCATTTTCAAATTGATAAGCACCCACGCCGTTTCCGTCGGCTTGGGGATTAAAAAATCGGTATTGTTTGCCGGTGCCTTGCAACCGACAATATGCCCATACATTGATGTATTCCAAATACAAATGGGCATCAAAAAGATTGTTGTTGTTAAAAATCAAATTAAAATTTACTTCATCACCCGACACACTAATGTCTCCCGAACGTGAGGCATCGGTTCCCAATTGATAAGTTCCGTAGTTTGAAAAATTGATTTGCACATCGGTTTGATTGTTGATAAGCACACGTAACGAAGCGGGTGCTTTATCAACAGCTGCTTTGATTTTGTAATGAACCGGTTTGGCGGTTACCAGACGGTCAAATTTGAAATTGATATTTTTGGTATTGTCGGACAAGGTCAAGGGTTCGTCAAAAGCTTTTCGTCCCAAATATGTAAAAATACTTTTGTCTTTTTCGTAAAATTTTCTATCCAAATAGTCATTATAAATACTACCGGCAGCAGCTTGCGGCTCTTGATATGTCGAAATACGTTTGCCGTTTTGCCCGTCAATTTTGATATAATAATCGGTTGAATTGGTATAAAAATTCAAATTTGAGTCGTAATCGTCCGACCATTCTTTATCGCTAACGGCATAAAACAAAATATAATCGTCATCGTTAAACACACCATCTTGTTCGCCGACCACTTCAATAGCCAGTTCGGTTATGTCTTCGGGATAAGGCACACTGTTTAACAACGGCATGACTTTGCCACCGTTACCAAAAATTCTGATTTGTCGCGGATCGAGCGTAGTTACATCTATGCCTAAATCTTTCAAAAACGATTTGGTTAGTTTGTAAACACCCGTTTTGTCTATGTTGAATCTATACCAACTGCCGTTTGCCCAATGGCTGTCATATATGTTTCGAACATTGAAAATTTGTTTTCGGGCAGTATAATTATAAGCAATATCAAACGAATTGAGCTTGTAATATTGTCCTTCTTTTTGAATAAAAACATTTATTTTGAAATAAGCCAATATTTCATCACGTGCATAAGAGGTTTTAAGTTCGGGCTTAAAATTTTCGGGAATATTTGTCAATTGCAATTTTTTCAAAACACTTCGGGCAACCGGCGAATAAGACAAATTACTGATTTTGAGACTTTTACTTAATATTGGAGCCGGAATTTTCCACACTTTTGAAAAAAACACCTGTCCGTTGTCATACAAAAAATTTTCGGCTTGAAACAAAGGAAAAGCACCCGGCTCGACCGTAGCATGAAACGAATTATCAGACAAATTCCAATTTAATTTGAAGTGTTGATTTTGAGCTGTTATTTTTACAACAAATAAAATATATAATGACAGAAAAATGATTTTTTTCATAAGTATTGCAAAATCGTTTTTTTATGTAACGTTAATAATCAATTGATATTGCAATATAGTATTTTTTTCTTCATTTAAGTGCATCGTATTTTTTTTTATCAAACCAAAGGTTTGTCGCTCGTTTTCTTTCAATAAAACGGTTTTGGTATCCGGTGATTTTTTGTAACTTTGTGGGCTAAAAAAATGTGTGATGCGTCAAAAAACAGTTTGGACAATATTGAGTATTTGGTTGTTATATGCTTGTTCGACAAACAACAATCAATGGGATATTGATGTATCGAGCCTTCCGGCAAAGGTAAACATAAAACGTTTTGATTTGGATTTTTACGGACAACCGCCCGAAAAACTCTCCGAAATAAAAAACAAATATCCATACTTGTTTCCCCCCAAAGTACCCGACAGTATTTGGATAAAAAAAATGCAAGATAGTTTGTTTGCCGAACTCAAAGCCCAAGTGGACAGTGTTTATCCCGATTTAAACAATCAAAAAAAACATATTGCCGATTTATACAAACACATAAAGTATTACAATTCGGATTTTAAAGAACCCGACATCGTTACCCTTTATTCGGATTGGAACTATATGCGTCGTGCGGTATATTCCGACACCTTATTATTACTTGCTTTGGACAATTTTTTGGGTGCCGAAAATCCCATGTATAAAGGTATTCCAAAATATATCAAACAAAATTTAACTCCCGAACGCATACCTATCGAAATAGCCAAAAGTATCATTGAAACTCAGATAAAACAACCCAATGACAAAACATTTTTGCACAAAATGATATATGAAGGCAAAAAACTGTTGCTTTTGGACGCCTACCTGCCCGACACCCCCGACCATTTAAAAATAGGTTATACTTTGAAAAAAATGCAATGGGCAAAAGAAAATGAAAAAAACGTTTGGGAATATTTTATCGACCAAAAATATCTATATAATTATGGAAAAAACTTGGATATGCGTTTTTTGAACGTAGCACCGTATTCCAAATTTTATACCGAAGAAGACATGAAAAGCCCCGGACGTATAGGTGCCTTTATAGGTTGGCAAATTGTACGTTCGTTTATGCAAAAAAATAAAGTATCTTTGCAAAAGATGCTTACCATGAGCGAACAAGACATTTTTAAACAATCAAAATATAAACCTCGAAAATAATGGCTGTTAAACATAAAAGTAAAGTAATATTTGAAGTAGGATTGGACGAAAACCGAATTCCCGAACAAATCAAATGGTCTGCTGACGATGCCGGTGTAACCGATGAACCCGCAGAAGCCATCATGATATCGGTTTGGAACGATCAAAATAAAGAAACCCTACGTATGGACTTATGGACCAAAGAAATGAAACTCTATGAGATGCGGGTATTTTTTTATCAAACTCTAAAATCGATGGCTGATGTTTATCGTCGTGCTACCCAAGACGATAAAATGGCAGATACCATGCTCGATTTTGTAGATTATTTTCACGAAAAACTGGAACTTGACAAGAATGAAACAAATACATAAGAACCAACAAAATTTTTTAACCTCATTTTAAATAAAAAAATTACCTTACAAAATGATTAAACAAATAGATCAATACCTTGAAGAAATTGAACAATTTCAATCGAATGATTTAAAAGAAATCGATTCTTTTCGCATCAAATTTTTGGGTAAAAAAGGTATTCTTAATCAACTTTTTTCCGAATTTAAAAATGTGCCCAACGATCAAAAAAAACTATACGGGCAAAAAATAAACAGTCTTAAACAAGCAGCTAACCACAAAATCAATCAACTTAAAGAACAAGCCGAAAACACTTTGGAAGAACAAGGTAGCGGTTTGGATTTAACCCGTCCGGGCTATCCGGTTGAAATAGGTAGCCGACACCCCATTTCAATTGTCAAAAATCAAATAATCGAAATTTTTAAACGTATCGGATTTAATGTTTCCGAAGGACCGGAAATTGAAGATGATTGGCACAATTTCACGGCACTTAATTTACCCGAATACCACCCTGCCCGCGATATGCAAGATACCTTTTTCTTGCAACAAAACCCCGATTGGTTATTACGCACACATACCTCGTCGGTGCAAACACGTTATATGGAAAGTCATCGACCTCCCATTCGCACCATTTCACCCGGACGCGTATATCGCAACGAAGATATATCTGCACGTTCACACTGTATTTTTCATCAAGTAGAAGGATTATACATAGACAAAGGGGTAAGTTTTGCCGATTTAAAACAAACACTTCTATATTTTACCAAAGAAATGTTCGGCAAGAGCAAAATCCGTTTGCGACCTTCATATTTTCCTTTTACCGAACCCAGTGCCGAAGTCGATATTTATTGGGGATTAAAAACGGAAACCGATTACCGTATCACCAAAGGAACCGGCTGGCTCGAAATTATGGGTGCCGGCATGGTTGATCCCAATGTGCTGAAAAACATGGATATAGACCCCGACGAATATACCGGTTTTGCTTTTGGAATGGGTATAGAACGTATTGCCATGCTCCTGTATCAAATACCCGATATTCGCATGTTCTACGAAAATGATATGCGTTTTTTAAAACAATTTAAACCGATTGTTTGACAAAACAAAAAGCAAACACCAAATGGGTTTTTCATTAATAAAAATTATTAACAAGCTCTTTGCTTCAAAAAAAGAAACGAAAAATAATAAAGATTTGAAAAAAATACTCATTGTCGGATTGGGCAATCCCGGACCCGAATACAAATATACCCGTCATAACATCGGTTTTTTGGCAGCTGACCGATTGGCTGACAAATTAAAAACCGATTTTAAAACAGAACGTTACGGCGAAGTGGCTAAAGGCAATTACAAAGGCAAACGTTTTATCATTCTCAAACCTTCCACTTATATGAACCTGAGCGGAAAAGCAGTGAGATATTGGTTGGAAAAAGAAAAAATCGACAAAAACAATTTGATGATTATTACCGACGACGTTAATCTCGAATTCGGCACCATACGCATACGAGCCAAAGGAAGCGACGGTGGTCATAACGGACTAAAAAGCATACAAGAATTAACCGGCGGCAATCAATACCCTCGCCTGCGGTTTGGTATCGGCAATGATTATCAGCGCGGTGGACAAGCCGATTATGTTTTGGGAAAATGGACAGAAAAACAAATTAAAGAACTACCCGATTACTTAGACATCATATCAAATGCCCTAATTAACTTTGCACAAGAAGGATTGCAACGAACCATGAATAAGTATAACGCAAAACCTAACAAATAAACAAAACAAATTATCTTGATTAAGAATAAATAAATCCTAACTATCTCTTAACAAACTTTTTTATTATTCTTCCTTTTTCCGTTTCTATATACAACAAATAAATACCGGTTGGCAAATTGGAAACATTAACAATATCCGTTTGTTCGGCTTGGCGTATAAACCTGCCCGCTGCCGTATAAATGCTTATTTGTGTTACCGGCAACTTGCTTTGTATATGCAAAAAATTATGTGCCGGGTTGGGATACAACCGCAACGACAAATCTTGGCTACCGCT
>JAMONO010000079.1 GCA_027065715.1 Flavobacteriales bacterium | reverse complement strand
AAATTGCATACACCGTATCGGGAGTGGTGATTGCCATAGGTTTAATTTCAATTTTTACCAACGGATTGAACCCCGGTGTCGATTTTGTCGGAGGACGAACATATATTGTAGCTTTTGACAAACAAGTAAATCCCGAAGAAGTAAAAATTTCGCTTGGTAATCGTTTTGTAGATGAAGGCGGTAAAAAAATAATTCCGGATGTAAAAAATTACGGTAGTAAAAACCAATTGAAAATAACTACCAAATACTTAATAAATGCCGAAGGAGAAAAAGCAGACGAACAAGTTCAAAAACGCTTGTTTGAAGGTTTAAAAGAATTTTTTCCCAAAGCTTACACTTATGACGATTTTATCAGCAGCGACGACAACAAAAAAATAGGTCGTATGCAATCAATCAAAGTAGGACCGACTATTGCCGATGATATTAAAAAAGGAGCGGTTTATGCCGTATTCGGTTCACTGTTTGTAGTATTTATGTATATTTTGTTCCGTTTCAAAAGATGGCAATTTTCAGCCGGAGCCGTTATTGCCGTATTCCACGATGTTTTGGTTGTATTGGGAATCTTTTCGTTGGCTTGGCGCGTAGCTCCGTTCAATATGGAAATTGATCAAGCCTTTATAGCGGCTATTTTGACGGTAATCGGGTATTCATTGAATGATACGGTGGTTATTTTTGACCGTATCCGTGAGTTTATGAAAGAACACCGTTCTTGGCCGTTGGCAAAAAAAATCAATCAAGCTTTGGACAGTACCCTATCCAGAACCTTAAATACTTCTTTGACGACTTTAATTACCTTAATTGCTATTTTTATTTTCGGTGGCGAAAGTATCAGAGGTTTTGTGTTTGCTTTAATCATAGGGGTAGTTGTCGGAACTTATTCTTCATTGTTTATAGCGACACCTGTCATGTATGATTTGTCAAAAAAAGATGAAGAGAAATCTAATAAAAAATAGAGAGTTCACATATAAATTAAAAGAGGCTGTCCGGATTTGAAGGTCAGCCTTTTTTGTATGATTTTGCTAAATAAACTAATCACTTGTCATCTATAATCTAAACTGTAAAAACCACCTTTGTTTTCTTTTCTTTTGCGTGAAAATTCAACAATAAGATAAGCGGTTGTTATTAAGTTTCTAAGCTCTAACAATTCGGTTGTCAGTTCGGCATGGTCATACAATCTTTTGTTGTCTTGATACAAAACATACAATCGTCGTAAAGCTCTCAGCAATCGCTCATTGCTACGCACAATCCCCACATAATTGCTCATTATGGTTTTGACTTCGTTGCGGTCATGGGTTATAAGTATTTTTTCCATGGTTCTGTCGGTGCTGGTGTCTATCCATTGGGGAATTGGGGGAAGTTTGCTTGGGTCAAATCCATTAGTTGCAATATCTTCAACCGCATTGTGTGAAAATACCAAAGCTTCGAGCAATGAATTGGAAGCCAATCGATTGGCTCCATGTAAGCCGGTGCGTGTTACTTCACCGCTGGCATAGAGATTTTTGATGGAAGTACGACCATGTTTATCAACCGTTATACCTCCCATCATATAATGAGCAGCGGGGGCTACCGGTATCAAATCTTTTCTGATATCGATATTTAAACTTTTGCATTTTTCGGTGATATTGGGAAAATGATTTACAAAATCATTATAATTTAAATGTCTTACATCTAAAAATACATGTTTGCTACCATGCAGTTTCATTTCGGTGTCAATGGAACGGGCTACGATGTCGCGTGGTGCCAGTTCCAATCTCTTGTCATACTTATACATGAATCGTTCGCTGTTAGTATTGCGTAGAAAAGCCCCAAATCCTCTTACGGCTTCCGAAATCAAAAAGGCGGGACTTTCACCCGGATTATATAGTGCCGTCGGGTGAAATTGGATAAATTCCATGTCATCTAAACGGGCTTTGGCACGATAAGCCATACCTATACCGTCACCGGTGGCAACAAACGGATTGGTGGTGGTTTCATACACTTGACCGCTGCCACCGGTAGCCAACATCGTGTATTTGGCGACAAAGGTTTTTACTTCATTATTTTTTTCATCTAAAACATAAGCACCAAATACGGTTTTATCGTCTTCCAACGAAATTAAATCACCGTAAACTTGATGTTCGGTAATCAGGTCTATGGCATAATGAAAATCAAAAAATTCGATGTTAGGTAGTTTTGCTACTATTTTTAGTAGAGATTTTTCAATTTCGTATCCGGTAATATCTTTGTGATGAAAAATTCGGTTTTTTGAATGTCCGCCTTCTTTTCCCAAATCAAATTCACCGTTTTGTTTTTTATCAAAAGATACTCCCCAACGCAGTAATTCGTCTAAGCGTTGAGTTGCCTGTTTAACAACCATTTCAACCACTTCCGGGTTACATAAACCATCTCCGGCAATTAAGGTATCTTGTATGTGCGATTCATAACTGTCACGTGTTAAATCGTAAACGGTGGCAATACCTCCTTGTGCATATTTGGTATTAGATTCTTCTTTGGAACCTTTGGTGATAATGTGTATTTTCTTATCGGGAAATTTTTGAGCTGTTTTGATGGCAAACGATAGTCCGGCAATACCGGAACCAATGACCAAGAAATCACTTTTTATTTTCATAGAAATTATTCGCTTTAATAAACACAAATTTACTAAGATTTTTTGTGTAATTATCGTATGGTGCACATAACTGATAAAGAGGATTATAGAAATATTCTTTTTGATTGATAATCAAATATTTATATAAACAATTTTTCAATTAAAACTATTGTTTACAAGTGTTTGTGCAATAATAACCGATAGATTGAAGAAGCAAGTTTATTGACAGGTTAAAACAATAATGAGTAAGCCTTTTGCATCGTTAATTTTTTTTCATTTTTGTTTAAAATTATTACAATAAATTTATTACTTTTGCAATCGCTATCTGCAAGACGGAATAGGATAGCAAAGATATTGAAAATCAAAGTATAACAACTTTCATTTTAATTTGCTTAATTCATTCCGGTTAAAATGAAATACAAATATTAATCAGCATGTCTGAAGAAAACAAAAAACAAGATGAACTTCAAGAAGAAGTTCAAACAAACGAGCAAGAAGCTCAAGAAACGTCAAATGAAACTGTCGAAGAAGTAAAAGAAACCGCCAACGAGGTGGTTGAAGAACCTGCTGCCGAACAAGTTCAAGAACAAGATCCCGAAAAATTTTTAGAAGAATTTAACTGGGAAGCTTACGAACAAGGAATTGAACCTATCAAAGATGAAAAACTTCTGGAGTTTGAAAAATTGGTAGAAGAAAAACTTAAAGTTCTTGACGAAAACGAGGTTATAGAAGGAACCGTAACCGCTATTACCGATCGCGATGTTATCATCGATATCAATTCCAAATCGGAAGGGGTATTGCCTCGTAACGAATTTCGTTACAATCCTGACTTGAAAGTGGGTGATAAAGTAGAGGTAATGGTTGTCCGTAAAGAAGACAAAAACGGTCAACTGGTATTGTCTCACAAACGTGCTCGTCAGCTCAAAGCCTGGGAGCGCGTAAACGAAGCTTTGGAAAAAGACGAAATTGTAAAAGGTTATGTAAAAGCCCGCACCAAAGGAGGTATGATTGTCGATGTATTTGGAATTGAAGCTTTCTTGCCGGGATCACAAATTGATGTTAAACCCATACGCGATTACGATCAATATGTGGGTAAAACCATGGAATTCAAAATTGTTAAAATCAATCCCGAATTTAAAAACGTAGTAGTTTCGCACAAAGCCCTAATCGAAGCCGATTTGGAAGAACAAAAACGCGAAATTATTTCACAATTGGAAAAAGGACAAGTAATTGAAGGAGTTGTAAAAAATATCACTTCTTACGGCGTATTTGTCGATTTGGGTGGTATAGACGGATTGATTCATATTACCGATTTGGCATGGAAACGTATCAATCACCCCAGCGAAGTAGTCAATTTAGATGACAAACTCAAAGTGGTAATTCTTGATTTTGACGAGAAAAAATCTCGTATTCAATTGGGATTAAAACAATTGGAACCACACCCTTGGGACAAACTGGATGAAAATCTTAAAGTGGGTGACAAAGTCAAAGGAAAAGTCTCCGTTATTGCCGATTACGGTGCTTTTGTTGAAGTTGAACCCGGTGTGGAAGGTTTAATTCATGTATCGGAGATGTCGTGGAGCACCCATTTGCGTTCGGCACAAGACTTTGTTAAAGAAGGTGAAGAAGTTGAAGCCGTCATATTGTCTTTGGATAGAGAAGAACGCAAAATGTCGTTGGGTATGAAACAATTAACACCCGACCCTTGGGAAGATATTGAGAAAAAATATCCTGTTGGTTCCAAACACAAAGGTGTTGTTCGTAACTTTACTAACTTTGGTGCTTTTGTCGAATTGGAAGAAGGTGTGGACGGTTTGATTTATATTTCGGATCTTACATGGAACAAACGGGTTAAACACCCTTCCGATGTATTGAATATTGGCGACGAAGTGGAAGTAATAGTTTTAGACGTCGATAAAGACGGCCGTAAATTGAGCTTAGGTTTGAAACAATTGCAAGAAAATGTTTGGGATACTTATGCCGATAAATATGCCGTAGGAACCGATCATGAAGGTGAAGTAAAAGAAGCAGCCGGCAAAGGTGCTACCGTTTTGCTCGACGGTGAAGTTGAAGCTTTTGCTCCCGGACGTTTAATGATGAAAGAAGACGGAACCAAACTCAAAAAAGGCGAAAAAGCTCCTTTTAAAGTAATTGAGTTTGACAAAGATGCTCAAAAAATTGTGGTATCACATACGGCAACTTACAAGGAAGAAGAACAACGTATTGTTAGAGAAAATAAAGCCAAAATGCAAAGCGAAGAAAAAGCCACATTGGGTGATTTGGACGCTTTGGCTCAATTGAAAAAAGATATGGAAAAAGGCAAGTAATTTTGTTTTTTTTCATAAACTTATAAAAAACCGCCACAAAATTTGTGACGGTTTTTTTTTATGTTTTGTGTTGTTTTTTTTTATGCCAAATCGATTTGCTATAATTATCCAATATAATAACAGTAGAACCTTTTAATTAATTGATAATCACAAATTCGGTTCGTCGGTTCATTTGATGTTCTTTTTCGGAGCACTTTACGCCATCTATACAGTGATTAACCGGACGGCTTTCGCCAAAACCTTTGGCTTGTAATCGCGACGGATCGATGCCGTGGTCAATGAGGTATTGCATGGTGGCTTTGGCTCTTCGTTCCGATAGGTCGAGATTGTAAGCATCGCTGTTTCGACTGTCGGTATGTGATTCCATACTGAGCTTGACCTGTGGATATTTGTTGAGCAAAGCTACTATTTTGTCCAATTCTCGGGCTGCATCGGGTCGAATATTCGCTTTGTTCAAATCAAAGTATATCGGTTCCAAGTGCAGTTTTATCAAAAATATGCGTTCTTTATAAGGTTTAATCCAATTGATTGAATCTTTTCCCAATGTGTTTTTATAATTATAGCGTTTGGGCAGATATAGATCTTTTCTAAATTCAAATTCATAATAAACTTCCTTGTGACGGCTTTTGGCAGGAACTTCAAATTCAAAACAGCCATTGGGGTTGGTGTATATTACAAATTTTTGTTCGACATCGGCATTGTGCCCGTATATTTTAACTTCAACACTGTCAAGAGCTTTTTTGGTGTCAAAATCGGCGACACAACCTTTTATTTTTTGTTTTTGTCTCAGTATAATGTTCTTTTTAATGGTGGCTTTGTCTAATTCGTAAGTATCAAAACTGACTTCGCCGTCGTCGTAACCGTTTTTGCGTGCTTTGATATAATATTTTTTGTTTGGATCGACCAGAAACGTAAAACGTCCGTTGTGCATGGAAACGGTTTTGGCTACCGAATTATATTCTTCATACAGTTCGAGGCGTGTATTGGGTATTACAAAATTGTTTTCATCTTTGGTATATCCTACAAAATAAATTAAAGGTTCAAATTTTTGGTCTGTTTTAAACATATATATGTCGTCAAAGCCGTTGCCACCCAACCGATTGGAAGAAACAAATCCTTCTTTTTTGTTATCGTTTAAGATAAAAGCAAAGTCATCTTTGGAACTGTTATAGGGCAATCCTAAGTTTTTGAGCATCAAAAATTTACCGTTAATATAAAAAGCGACAAAAATATCCAAACCACCCAATCCGGCATGTCCGTCCGACGAAAAATACAAATTGTTATCGACATCGACAAAAGGAAAAGTTTCTACGCCTTCGGTGTTGATATGTTTACCCATATTTTCGGGTTCGCCCAAAGTCCAATCGGGATTAACCGCAACTTTGTAGATGTCCGATTTGCCAAATGTACCGGGCATATCCGAGACAAAATACAGAGTTTTGTTGTCTTTGCTGAGTACAGGGTGGGCACAATTGTAATCGTTGCTGTCAAAGTGCACTTCTTCGGGTACCGACCAATGACCGTCTTGATAAAAAGAACGGTAAATTTTCAAATTGTAATCTTTGATGCGTTTTTTCTTTTTGGGATCCAAGTTGTTGCGGGTAAAAAACATTACCGTAAAATCTTTGTTAAAGGTAGGTGAACTTTCGTGAAAATCGGTATTGATATTGGGGTCGTTTTCGTCTAAAACTTCAAAATTATCACCATCTCTCAATGCCAATTTTAAATCGGTAAAGGGTAAATTATCCCACGATGAAAGCTTTTTGGCTTTTGCACTGATATTGTTAGTTGTATAAACTATTTTGTCGTCTTTGTAGTAAACACCTCCGTATTCGGTATATGGACTGTTGATGTTTATATTGAAAAATTGAGCTTGCAAACCGTCTTTTTTGATTTTTTCGACGATGTCGAGCTCTTTAAAAAATTCTTGTAAACGACTGTCACTCATACCGGAATTAATGCGATATTTTCGCATCCATTCAATAGATTCTTCATATTTTTTGTTTTGACGCAAGGTCATGGCATATCTGAAATAATAAACGGGGTCAATATTTTTTTGCCGTACAACTTTTTCATACCATTTTTCGGCTTCATATGATTTGCCTATGGTTGAATAAGCATCACCGAGTTTTTGATAAATATACGGACGGTCTTTGCGGTCGGTTCGGACTAGTTTTTTATATTCTTTAATGGCTTCTTGAAACTTGAACCGGTCATATAGTTTGTCGGCTTTGGCTGTTTTTCTCGACTGTGCTAAACTCACTGACGATACCAAAAATATTATTACATAAAATAGTATAGTGTATTTTTTCATTTTAGGTTAAATCTTATGTTTTCAACGACAAAGATACAAAAATGTTAAGGTATTTTGTGTATCGTGCAAAAATATTTGTAATAATTGGTTATTTTTTAAAAAATTTACACAAATCGACAAGATTGTTAAAATTTATTTATACTAAAATTATGGTTGGAAAATGTGTGTTATATAAATTAAAATCAAATGCTGTTTTTTGTAACTATTATGGGGATATGATTTAATTTATTGTATTTTTTTTTACGAATGGTCTATATTGTAAAAGATTTGTCAAAACCAACGGAGATTTTTCGGTATTTTATACATTGTTCAAAAAAAAACTTACTTTTGTTTTTTGGAATGAAAATTGTTAATTTATAATAGCAACTCAAAACAAAATTATATATGAAAAAATTTATTTTATTTATTAGTCTGTTGGTTTCGTTGGGATTAACCGCACAAGAGATACCCGATGCCGGTGTTGAAGACATGTCAGGTAATAAGTTGAATTTTAAGGATTTAATTAATACGGACAAACCTATAATCGTGAGTTTTTGGGCAACATGGTGTGTGCCGTGTATCAACGAATTGGACGCCATAAGCGAAGTTTATCCCGATTGGCAGGAAGAAACCGGTGTTAAACTGATTGCCATTTCACGCGATGATGAACGAACCGCCAAACGCATCAAAGCTTTGGTAAACGGACGGGCTTGGGAATATGAAATATATCGCGATTACAATGACGACTTAAAGCGTGCTTTTAATATTGCCAGTATCCCTTATATGATTATTATTAATAACGGAAAAATAGTGGCAACACGTTCGGGTTATACCCCCGGTAGCGAAGATGAAATATATGAATTGATAACCGAATAAAATTTAACCAAATAGCTTTTTATGAAAAAAAAATCCATAATCCTTTTTGTTGGTTTTTTGATGACGATAAATGTTCAAGCACAATTTAACGGGCATTTTTCGGGTGGTTACGAAGCCTATATGCAATATTATCAAGACGATAGTCCGACCAATTTTTTGGCTCCACAAGATAAATTGCGTTCCATGCAATATTTTAATGCCCAATATCAGACCGGTTCATTCAATATGGGCATACAATACGAAGCTTATCTGCCACAAGCCTTTTTAGGTTACAATCCGGCTTTGTCGGGCACCGGTATAGCGACTTATTTTGCACGATACAAAAAGGACAATCTGGATATAACAGCCGGTTATTTTTATGAACAATTCGGTAGCGGATTGGTTTTTAGAACATGGCAGGACCGTCAGTTGGGAATTGACAACGCCGTTAAAGGTTTACGGGTTAAATACCGATTTAACGATGTGGTTGATTTAACCGTACTTACCGGAAATCAACGTTTGGCTTTTGAAACTACACCAACCACCTTGTATGCCGCCAATACAGATATTAATATCGATAAATTGATTAAAACAAAATCGTTGGGCTTTAAAACAGGTTTTAGTTATGTGGCTCGATATGAAGATGTTAGCAATACAAATTCCGATTTGCCTTCGGTGGTGGGTTTGTATTCGTCACGTATCGGTTTGACAAAAGGAAACTTTACCGCCGATTTTGAATATGTTTATAAAGAATCCGACTCGCGTACGGTAAATCACGTGTTATTAGACCAAGTCCTTTTTGACGGCGATGCTTGGTTGTTCAATATGGGATATTCGCAACGCGGACTGGGTATCAATGCTACTTTTAGACGTTTGGAAAATATACAAATGTATAGTATGCGACAACTCGAAGGCAATTCGTATAACTCGGGAGTGATAAATTTTGTTCCGGGTTTAACCAAACAACACGATTTCAGTTTGGCTAACATTTATGTTTATCAAGCACAATCGGGGATTTCTTTCGGTGAAGAAAAAGTAGGAGAAATTGGCGGACAAATAGATGTGTTTTATACCTTTAAACGCAAAACCGTCTTGGGTGGAAAATACGGAACCAAATTGGCTTTTAATTTTTCGCGATGGAACGGTTTGAATACCGTTTTCGATATCCAAAAACAAATTTATACAACCGATTTTTTTAAACCGGGAGAATTGTATTTTCAAGATATAAATATAGAAATTAGAAAAAAATTGTCCAAAAGACTTAAAACCGTAGCTTCTTACATCAATTTAAAATATAATAAGCCCAAATTGGAAGGTGAAGGCGAATTTGTCAATGCTCAAATAGCCGTGCTTGATTTCGAATTGAAATTAGCCAAAAAACGTTCGACACGTCTTGAACTCCAGCATCTTTCAACTCCCGATGATTGGAAAAATTGGGCGGCTGTTTTGTTTGAATATAATTTTAATCACAATATTAATGTATATGCCGGCGATATGTATAATTATGGTAATGAGGTTGAAAAATTACATTATTTTAATGTGGGTGCCACCTATAACAAATCGGCTATGCGTTTGAGCTTAAACTACGGACGACAACGCGGCGGCTTGCTCTGTGTAGGAGGTGTTTGCCGGTATGTGCCTGCCAACAAAGGACTTACAATGAGTATGTCCGTATCTTTTTAAAATATGAAAAACTTGGAACAACAATGGCAAAAGGTTTTAAACTTTTTTAAAACCAAATTTACCGACGGCGAAGAACCACAACTCGATACCATATTATTTTTGATCGGTATTCAAGAACTGGGACTTATTAAACCCGGTTTTAGTAAGGACGAAAAAATAAATTTAATGCATATTGCTACTTGCAAATTGTTAGAGCCCTACGGATATTACGAATTTTCTTACCGCGACAGTGAAGGTTGGCCCCACTACAACAGAGTCAAAACTTTATCGGATAACGAAAATCAAGATGAATTGATGAAAGAAGCAATTGTCAATTATTTCAATGATAATAAATTGTTGTAAATTT
>JAMONO010000078.1 GCA_027065715.1 Flavobacteriales bacterium | reverse complement strand
ATAAATATTGTCAAAGACCGATTTTAATCAAACCACAACCTTTTAAGAAAGAATATAAAATTTTTTTGAAATATTGTCAAAGACCGATTTAATGAAACCACAATTGTAAGCGGTTGATTTGGTTAGCTTTTATCTACCCTTCTCATTATTAAAAATTTCAAAGTATTCTTTAAATATAAATTTTCTGTTTCTTTTAAAACCTGTATATTCTTTAATTATTTCTAATTTTTCAAAATCACCTAATAATCTGTTTGCCGTTGAATGAGAAATACCCATTTCATCTACTATTTTCCCCGCTGTAATTATCGGATTTTCAAACAATATTTTCAATAATTTAATACCTTTTTCCGTTTTACTTCCCAATTTTGGCAGTCTGTTATTTTCAATATCGGCTTTTAATGTTATAATGTCTTTAAATACTTGTATGGATGATTTTGAAGTTTCAATCACGCCAACCAAGAAAAATTTTATCCATTGTTCCAAATTGTTTTTCAGTCTTACTTGCATTAAATTATCATAGTAATAGCTCCTGTGTTTTTCAAAAAAGTCAGATAAATATAATGCCGGTTTTTTCAGTATATCGTTGCTTACAAGATATAGTGTAATTAATAATCGTCCAAGTCTGCCGTTTCCGTCAAGAAACGGGTGAATGGTTTCAAATTGATAATGAGCAATGGCTATTTTGATTAAATGAGGAACATGAAATTCCGTATCATTTAGAAATTTTTCCAAATCACTCATTAGGTCGGGAACGTCAGTATGGTGTGGCGGAATGTAAATAGCGTCTTTTAAGGTTGCCCCAAGCCAATTTTGACTTTTTCTAAATTCTCCCGGCAGTTTGTTTTTGCCACGAACCCCTTCTAATAATACTTTATGTGTGTTCTTTAATAGTCGATTTGATAGCGGTAATTTTTCTAATTGTTCAATGGAATAGTTGATTGCTTTGATATAATTTTGAACTTCATTCCAATCGTCTCTTTTTTCCGGCTTTATGTCATCTTCTATCATCAGCGCTTCTTCCATATTTGTTTTTGTTCCTTCAATTCTACTGGAAGTTGTGGCTTCTTTTGAAATATGCATCTTGATAAAGAAATCAACATCGGGTATGAGTTGAGAAAAAGCATTTAATTCTCCGAGCAACTTGTTTGCTTCCGACAATAAAGTATTTATTTTTGGCGATGATATAATCCATTCTTTTGAAATTTTTTCAGGTAGAAATGAAGCATATTCAATTTGCTTTACATATTTTCCCGCTATAAAATCTTTAAGATCCATAATTTGCACTTTCTACAAATATATAAATTTATATTTTCATTTATTTGTTATTTTGAAAATATATTTTTCTGTATTTTCATTTTTTATAATTACCCGCAACAGGAATATGCCCAATGATATTGTCAAAGACCGATTTTAATCAAACCGCAATGTTTAGTCTTTGATAATATTAAAATGTATTTTTCCATCAATTGAAATTGTAAAATCAACATTATTGACAATAAAGTTCCAATTTCCTTTGGTTAGAGCCATTATTCGTTTGCCGGATAAATCGGGTGAATAAACAGCTGATTTTTTTAATTCGGTCATTTTTCCTCCCAACTGATGAGGGATAAAATAAACCTGACTTCCCAATTGAGTTATAATGTATAATCTTTTTGTCAGTTCTTCTGTGGTTAAATCTAATAATTCATTGGGATTTTCTTTGTAAAACAAAACACTCATACCTTTTTTTAGAATGTATTTCAAAGGTAAATTGTTTTTTTGTTCGGGTACCAATGTATGTTCTTTTCTGTATTCTTGTTGTGAACGTTTAAAATAATGAGCGGCTTCAATATTTTTGACCATTTCAAATTCGCGAACAATTTTTCCTTTGTTGTTTACTCCTTCGTAAAAAGCCATGGCATAGTTTTCTTCGTTTTCAACATAATACCATTGTTTATATTCTTGTGCAGATAAATCTCTGTGTTTTTTAAAATTGGGCAAGGGTTGTTTAACTCTTGTTTTGATGCGCACTTTTTTTATAGGTATATATCCGCCTTTTTTGGTGGGTAATTTAAATAAGTTGTTCTTTTCTTTTTCCAATTTGTTTTTTTCTTCTAACAATTCTTTTTCTTTGTCTTCGGTGGTCTTTTTTAACTGTTCATTTATGTTTTTTAATTTTTCGTTTATTTCGTTTCTTTTTTGTATATCTCTTTTTACGATGGTGCGAATTGCCGGATCTACAATTTTATCGGCATCATCGGTTTTGTTTATATCATCGACGTAAATTCTTTTTACATAATCCACCTTGATTTTACCCTCTTTGTCTTTTATTATTTTTCCGTATTCGTCTTTTTGGGCTATGGCACCATAGTAAGTTTCACGATGCAATACGCCTCTGGCAGTGTCTCCTTGTGCAAACATGGGTATTTCGTATATTTTTTTGCCGTTTTGTATTGTTACCCTATAATTGATACCTTCTTTATACACTCCTTTTTCAATCAATTTTAGAATGTCTTTGGGCAATTGTTCAACTTTTCGGTATTGGATGGTGCTTCTGTTTCGTATTTTCTTTTTGGCATGTTTGGGCAAAATATCTCTAAAATCGTGGTATATTAAGGTGTTTTTATGCAAATTCATTATATCTTCTGTAAAAGTGTCCCATGGTTTGGTTTCACGTATAAGTTGTTTTCCTTCTTTGATTTTGTTGTTTTCCAATGAGTGCCAAGCTTCGGCTAATTTATTGTAAACATGTCTTGTCATGGCGGCAATAACCGTGGCATCTAAGGCGTGATGTATGTGGTTAGCTCTTGATTTTTCTTCATTTTCATCTTGCAATCCCCATACTTTGCGGTATAGTGCTACCATTGAGCCATTGACTACATGAACTTTGTCAAAAACACTTTTTAAATAGGCACGAGCATATTTGGTTATCAGTCGAGTGTCATTTAACTGACTGTATTTAAAGCTATTGGTTATTTCGGTTATGGTAAAGTTTTGTATTTTCTTTTCCCAATATTCCTTTTTTAGGTTTAAATAATGTCTGTTTTGTATTAATTTATCCCGTTCTTCTTTGGTTACGGCACTTTTGGTTTTGTTTTTTAGTTGATTAATTTTGTTTTGCAAATTTTCCACATTTTTTATCCAGGGTTCCAAGCGTAGTTTGATTTCATCAAAGTTTTCCAGTTCAGAGGCTAATTTATTTCTTTTTATTTCACGATTTATACGACTTTCGGTTATGGTTAAATTTGCCAGCGAATTATCATAACTTTGACTACGCGGTACTGTATGTTCAATATCATATTTAGAGCCGTCAAACAACTCATGTAAAGATATGGTATTGCCGGTATATATGCTGATTTCATTTTGTTCTTTCCATAATCTGTAACGTTTGATGTCGTCTTTACTAACATTTCGGTTAATACCGTTTTTATGAAATATTTCTTTAATCTCAGATTCGTAATTTTTGTTTTCTTTTTCTCTTTCTTGTTGGTACTTTCTAACGGCAGCTCTTTTGTTGGCATCGTTTAAATCTCTTGCCAGCTCAATATGAACCACTGTTTCGTTATCTACTATTCCCTTTGTCAAAAGCGTATTGACGAGTTTTCGCAACAGGTGCATGGAGCGCATCATAACCGGATTTTTGATGCTGTCAATAATAGGACTTCCCAAATATCTTTTGCCGTCGGCTGCCGTTGGTTGTCGGGTGTACTTGTCCATCATGGACGGGTGATAAAGTTTGTTTAAATCTTTGTCGGAAACATTGAATTCGGTTTTTAAATAATTTTTGAGTTGCTGTTCGATGGTTTCTTGTTTGATGATTTGCTGTTCGATACTTTGATATTGCAGTCTTTTTTCTAACAAGTTTGTTGCCGTTTGCAAGACACCTTCTGTTTCTATCAATTTTTGAAATGTTTTTTTTCCAAAATTTTTTTCCATATTTTCTCTTAAAAAACTTTCATACGCGATAGGTTCGTTAATTTGTTCTTTATGAATTTGATAAATGGTGCTGTTGACAGCCGCAATTATTTTTTGTCGGGTGGATTTTTTTTCAAATATTTGATTGATTTTGTTAATAATTTTGTTTTTATTTTCAGCCACATACCATATTTCACTACCCAATATTTCCGGTATTTTTGCCAGTAATACGGCTTTGTCATACGTAAAGCCTTCTTTTAAAAAAGGTAAAATTTTAGAAACGGCTTTGAAGCTCAATGAAGCATAACCCGCCGGAAGATTGTATTCGACGAGTTTATCGGTAGTTTCGGGAGCTAATTTTAATTTGTTTTCAAAATAATCTCGTAGTTTTTCTTCGTCGTCAAAAGTGAACATTACGTGCCAAATATCATGAAAATCTGCCGTTTTGTTAATTTTTTCGCCATTTGGACGAGCAACGGTGTAGGAGTAAATTTTAGTGTTCCAATCTTCGCCCAAATATTTATTAAATAAGGCGGTAACAGGGCTGCTGCTTACGGTCTGTTTTAAATCAAAATTAAATAAATAATGAGCTTTTTCGGCTTTTTTTGATTTATAATAGGCCATTTTGGCTTTTTTGTGTTCGGTTAGCACCAATTTGTTGGCAATATCAGCAAATTTGAAAGATTTTTTAGAAGGAGCATTTTCAAATAAAGGAATTATTTTATGTTTTTCTTCCTCAGTTAAAAAGCGCATATCTTCATCATAAGGAGTTTGTATTTTGATGTTATTGATAAATGACCACATTCTAAATGTTTCAAACAAAGGGTGTGAAATAGGCATACGCGGTTTACGTGGTTCAAAAACACAATTGCCTACCACGGCTTTTTGCGATTTTAAGGGACGTTGATAAAAAATGGCTTTTTTTAAAGACTTACACAACTCATCGGGTAATTCTTGCACTTTACATATCGATTCAAATTCTTGCAAATAATGTTCTTTTCGACCCAAATATTGTTTTCTGATTTTATTGTTTTCGTCATGTCTGTCTTGTTGGTATAATTGCCAAAAATATTCTCCTAAACTTTTGGCGCCTGCTTTTTCTATTTGTTTGGTAATGAAGGCAATACTTTCTTTAACTTGTCCTTTTTCGTTTTTGTTTTTGTTTTTTTCGAGTCTATTGCTTAAAAAACCGCGTCTTTGTGCCAAGTGATAAAAAGCTCTTCCGAGTTCCCAATCATTTAGTTTTTCATGAACTGCTTTGGCTCGCAAATAATAAGGATTTTTGTTGATTTTATCATCGGTTCGCAGCCAATTGATAAATTCTTTATTTTTTGGATACCTGTTAAAATTGGAACTTCTCCATTGTTCCACTTCGTCAATACTAAGCGGTGTCATATTGTGCCGTGCCAAGACTTTTAAGGTATTGTATTTGCGTAATTTACGTCTAAAAATAAGTCTTCTTGCTGCACGGTATCCGGTTCGTTCGGAAGCTTTTGATTTTTCATTTCCTTTTTCCAGTATAACTCCTTCATCAAAAAGAACGACGCCTTTGTCGAATAATTTTAGTTTTTTGAATTTATCATCTGTCGATTGTAAGACACTCCAACCCAAAGAATTGGTGCCTAAATCAATTCCTAAAATTTTGTAAGAGTTCATAATTATATTTTTAGATTAACATTTTTTGTATATGCAACAAATTTACAAAAATTTTTATTATTAGTTGTTTTATTGGCAATAATTTGATACCTTTGCATCAAGATTTTAATCTTATCACAATAAGGCTATATGCCGAAGGAAAATGTCCTAACGTCCCGCATACTTCTGTGGGACGTATTTTATAATTAACCGAATATTTGCAAATATCTGTTTATTGTCTTTATGCTTTGTATAGATATTATGTAATTGTCTCGATTTGCTTGTTGTTTATTGTAGTTAAAAATGGTATCATTTATAAAACTACAAACAAATTAAAGTGTTTATGAAAAACAGGGTGCAAAACAATGAAAAAAAAGGTTCTTAATTTATGATGTCCCGAAGTTTAGGGAGATGTTTTGTGAAATACCCATTGAAACGGATGAACTGATCCTACCAAAGCTTGTCTTCCGGAACGGTGTCGAGTTATTCTAAACGAAGCAAAGCGAATTGAAGAATCTAATTCAATAAACCGACATAAAAACCAAAGATTGCCACGGCGCTCGTGTCTCGCACCTCGCAATAGCAACATTCGGTTAATCAATATGTTAAATAACAAAGCATGTCGTTTCGAACGCAGTGAGAAATCTTTATTTTTTGGCAATTTCCAATATTAATCGGTGGACGTAAATGCGACAAAACTGCCTTGTTTCAAAACGTGTGCCGAACAAATCCGCATCAAAAAACGTCATGCAACAACACCTGATTAGCACTGTCGTCTAACAACGATTTTCGTAAAATTCGGGGCGGGATCAAAAATTTATAAAAGCAAAGCCGTTACGAAACCTGCAATAAGTGCCGAAACAAACAATTCGTATTCGCGTTCTTTGACTTTAAACAAACCGGTAAACAAGACCCCGACTAGCAATATTATTATACCTAACAAAATTTGAGCGGTCTCTATACCCAAAGCAAATTCGAGTAACGGCAAAAGTTTATGGTGCTGACCGGCAATCAACATTTTAAAATCGGCAGCGAACCCCAAACCGTGTATCAAACCGAAAAAAAACGAAAAATAATAATGAATCCGGCTCAATATTTTTTTTTCGACAATTATGACATTGGATAGTGCCGTAATCAAAATTGTCCAAAGTATCAAGTGTTCTATCAAGTTTTCGTTTACTTGCAAAACACCGTAAACGGACAACAGCAAACTCGATGTGTGTGCCAATGTAAACAAAGATACCAACAGCAACAATTTACGCCATTGTCTTATACCAAAAATAACTATTAAAACAAACAAAAACAAAATATGGTCTGACGACGACCAACTCAATATGTGCTGTAATCCTAGTTTAAAATACAATTGAAAATCATTCATAACCGATTGTTTTCGTCATCTTCGGGATAAATTACCAAATTTGATTTGTAAGATTTTTTGTTTTTAAACAAATTATCCATAAACAGCACCAATGCCGGCAACAACAACAAGTTGGAAAACATAGCCATTAACAAAGTAAAAGAAATCAAACCACCCAAAGCCACTGTTCCGCCGTAACTTGAAAGTATAAATACCAAAAAACCGAAAAACAAAACTATGGAAGTGTAAAACATGCTGATACCCGTTTCGCGCAAGGCAATATATACCGAACGACGCAAACGTCCTTTGTGATGACGCAATTCTTGACGCAATTTGGCTAAATAATGTATGGTATCATCTACCGAAATACCAAAGGCAATACTAAATATCAATATAGTGGAAGGTTTGAGAGGAATACCCAAATAACCCATGGTTCCGGCAGTTATAAGCAATGGCAATAAGTTGGGTATCAACGAAATAAGCGCCATTTTTAATGACCCGCCAAACATCCAAGCTATAAAAACAAAAATTAATAAGATAGCAAAACCCAACGAAACCGTCAAGTTGTCTATCAAATAATGAGTGCCTTTTAAATACAATTTGGCTTGACCGGTCATTAATACATCGTATTTCTTATCAGGAAAATATTTTTTTTGTTTTAGTGCCAAATAATCTTCAACCTGCTCCATTTTGTCTGTTTCTATGTCTTTCATAAAACTTGTTATTCGCAAATAACGTTGCAAAGTATCGGTATAACTCTGCAAAAGCTTATCGTTACCCCCCGATTTTTTTAAGTAGGGCAAAATAAAATTTTTTTCATGAGACGAAGGCAATTGAAAATATTTTGGGGCACCGTTATAAAAAGCTTGTTTGGTAAACTTTACCAAATTGACCAATGAAACAGGACGTGATAATTCGGGCAAATCATTGATCTCTTCTTGAAATCTATCCATGCGTTTCAGCGTAGATAAATGGAAAGCACCTTTTTTTCGACGGGTATCAATCATAAATTCGAGTGGTAAAATACCTCCAAATTGTTGTTCAAAAAATTTAATGTCTTTATAAAACCGCTCTTGCTTGGGTAAGTCGGAAAGCATACTGCCCGAAACCCGTATCTTATATGCTCCCGTAATACTGACAATAATTAATATCAAAGCCACTCCGAAAATAGTTTTTTGCCGGTGTCTCACCGTTTCTATCAACCAATTGATAAATTTGTTTATCCACTTGCGGTTCAAATGTCGCAAATGTTTTTGCTTGGGTATTTTGCGATAACTGTAAATAACAGGTATCAAAATAATGGACAGCACAAAAATGGACAAAATAGACAAAGAAGCTACAATACCAAATTCTCGCAACAAATCGTTTTTGACGATGACAAAAGTCCCGAAACCTATTGCCGTTGTTACATTGGTCATCAATATGGCATTGCCGGTTTTGGTGATAACCCGTTGCAACGACTTGATTTGATTACCGTGCAACTGTATTTCCTGTTGGTATTTGTTAATTAAAAAAATAGCATTAGGCACGCCAATCACAATAACCAAAGGAGGAATAATAGCCGTCAATATACTGATTTGATAACGCAACAGCCCCATGATACCAAAAGACCACATCACACCGATTGAAACTATCAGCAGTGAAATAATAATAGGTGAACCCGTACGAAAAAAGAAAAAGATAATTAAACCCGTAACCAAAAGCGACAAACCTATAAAAAGAGGGATCTCTTTTTCTAACACTTTAGCATTCAAAGCTTTAATGTATATCAAACCGGAAGTTTTGAGGTCTAGATGCCACTCGTTACGGTATTGGTCAAGCAGTGGTTTAATCTTGTTTACAATAAATCCTATACGTTTTCGCGATTTGGCTATTTCTTTTTTGAGTGCCACCATGGTTTGCACAGCACCGGTTTGTTTATTGTAAATAATTCCTTCGTAAAAAGGTAAGGAATCAAAGAGTTTAGATTGAATTACCCGTGCTTCTTCGTCGGTTTGAACCGGTTTTTGCAACAAGTTTTGTAAAACAAACTTTTGATGCAAAGTGTCTTTTTGCAATATTTTCAAATTTTCAATGGAAAAAACCTGTTCTACTTCCTCAAACTGTTTTAATTTGCGTGACAAATCATTCCATGCTTTGAGTTTTTCTTTGGTAAACAAAGTACTGTCTTTGATACCTATTAAAATCAGATTGTTGTCATTGTTAAAAACCTTTCGAAAACGAGCATATTCTTGTGCGTAAGGATCATCGTCGGGCAAGATGCTTTTTTGAGTATATGATATGCGAACATACTTCCATTGAGAAACAAAAAATGCCGTAGTGCTCAATATAAATAACAAAAAAAACAGTTTGTTTCGTAAAATAATTCCGGCAATTTTAGCCCAAATATTCATGTGTCAAAATTTTAAGCAAAGTTACATTATTTTTTACTGTTATCCGAAAGCAACTATTAAAAAAACAGAACTAACATACCATTATTTTTTAAATAAAAAAACGAAAATTTTGTTAATTATCAGATTGATTGTTTTTGTGTTATATTGGTTATCAATGTATTAAGATAAATAATTGTAACAACAAAATATTTCATTTTATGGGTAATTCAATCACTGTGGACTGAAAGAACCGTAGGTTGAAAGTGTAAACAAAATAATCAATTTAAACAATGATCTGATTGGTCTTATAATATTCAACAATGATTTAACCAATTCATCTTGAAGACTTGAACCGGCTGCGCTAACCAACTGAGCAAAAAAAAAGCACCTACAATAAATCTGTAAGTGCTTGGTTTAAAAAGCCCTCCGGCTGTACTTGAACCGGCGACACACCCGAAACAAGTTCGGGATGCACTAACCAACCGAGCCCAAAAAAAAGCACCTACAAAAAACTTGTAAGTGCTTAGTTTAGAAAGCCCTCCGGTTGGACTTGAAGCGGCGACACACCCGAAACAAGTTCGGGATGCGCTAACCAACCGAGCAAAAAAAGCACCTACAAAAAATTTGTAAGTGCTTAGTTTTGAATGCTCCTCCAGCTGTACTTGAACCGGCGACACTCCCGAAACAAGTTCGGGATGCACTAACCAACCGAGCAAAAAAAAGCACCTACAAAAAACTTGTAAGTGCTTGATGTTTAGTGCTCCTCCAGCTGGACTTGAACCGGCGACACTCCCGAAACAAGTTCGGGATGCGCTAACCAACCGAGCAAAAAAAAAGCACCTACAAAAAACTTGTAAGTGCTTAGTTTAGAAAGCTCCTCCAGCTG
>JAMONO010000077.1 GCA_027065715.1 Flavobacteriales bacterium | reverse complement strand
AAAACAACCGGTCACAAATTGCGACCGGTTTACTTCTTTTAACGTCCAGACCTGTGGCTTGCACAGGCGGGGACGGGTTTCTTATGAGTTGTCCTTCTCAAATCGTTTACCACAAATTTGACATACAGGAATAGCATACTGACTGGCAAAAGCATCATCTTGTATGGCGGATGTGCCGTTATCGTATTTGTGGCTACAAAGCTTTTGTATGTCTTTAATAATCGCATCTACCTGATCCAATTCATCTTGTATAAGTTGGCGTTTGCGTTGCCAAAATGATGCCGATTTTTTGAGCTCTTTACTGTTCATAATTGTAGTAATATAATTAGATATGCTATAATGACGCAGCAGAACCCTATTATATCGTTCCACACGTTTTTAAACTTGCCAAAGAATAAAAACAAAAGTCCGATTATAAATAATCCTATTGATATTTTAATCTCTGTCATAATGCTTTAATTTAGTTTGCGGTTTTTGTTTTTGTAATTTTTCAATTAGTTTAGCGTGTAATCTTTCGCTAATAGCGTCATTGATAAGTTTTGATTGACGTTTATTTAAATAATTGTTTTTAACCGTTCCTACTTCAATAACTTCGGATACGCTTACTCTTGGGAATGAATATTCAATTTTTATTTTCATAACTCTAAAATTCCTTTAATAAATACAAAATCAATACTTTGAATACCGTGCAGGTGGCAGGTTATTTTCTTTTCTTTGGTTGATTTCCAAGAAGAGTCTTTATAACTGTAAAAGTCAGGTATTACGGGTGTTGACCGTTTATGCTCTTTATTAAGTGCTTCAATTTTGGCACTTATTTCCTTTTTTACTTCCGGCAATTTGTCTGCCGGAAACGCCACACCGTCCAAAGTGTCTATATAGTCGGATATGGCTTTTTGTAGTTTGTTTTTTGGAACGTAGTGCGATCGCACGTGTCCGAGATAGATTGGTTGTTTCATAATTTATTGTTTTTTATGATTTCCTGCCGTCAGGAAAATATAATTATATAGCTCTGCTTTTTTTATATTTTTCTATAAATTTGTTAATATTAACTCCCGGCTTTACATAAATTACCGTTCTGTCATCAATGCGGATAGGGATACTTGACGTGCGTTTTTTTGGTTTACTTACCTGTGCCGGTTCGGTTTTTAAGTCCTCCTTAAATTTTTGTGAAGCAAAGTAGTTACGGACGTGTTTATTAAACATTTCCCTTTGCTCTTTTGTGTATCCGTGCGCGGGTTCTGCAATAATATTATCATCGGATATATTTAGTGGGTTCATATCCTTAAAATACACTTTATATCCTTTTGGAATACTACCGTGCAGCTGTAAGTATCTATGGCGGGCATAGGGCACTAATTTACCGTTCACTTTTATCATAACACGTGGGCGCCCATTACTTACTTGCACCTTTGTTTGTCCTTCCTTAATCTTTCTGCCTCTCCACCTTTCGTAATTGGCACGGCTATATACACCACGCTCTTTGTGTTTTGTTATAATAGCGTTTATCTCTCCCCGGGTTCTTTTAATGCCGAGTAGTTTCATTTTCTTTTCTACATTCTTTTTATGAAATGGGCGATGTTTAGTTGATAGCTTTTCCGCTATTTCAATATTACCCATTGTTTTATAGTTGGCTAATAAAAATTCCGTTTCTTCATCTGTCCAACGTAATATGGCGCACTTTTTTAGCCCCATTTTATACAGCAATGTGCGAAAAGTTGTATAGCCGAATTGTCTATCATTTTGGCGTTGTGCGTTGATATGTGTCCATAATTGCCGTGTAGTTAATTGCCAAAAAAGTCGCCTTATTTCCTTTTTTTCGTTATTTGTAAATTTTTGGGATTTCTTTTTCATCCAATTTCCATTTGAATTACATATCCATATTCGTTCATCAATATCTTTACAGGTTCCGGTAGTTCCGTTACCGGTTCAGACGTAAAAAATGTGCGTTTCCGGGCGTTTAAGCCGGTGAAGCCTGCCCGCTTGGCGCGGCGGTGCAGGTTGTATCGCTCACGCTGTTCCGGAGTGGGTTTGTAACCGGTTTTGCCTCTGCAAGTACTGTAAAGTTTTACAAAACCGTTTTGTTCATCTTCACAGCCAATTCTTTGTGCAATGGATAAGGGTATAG
>JAMONO010000076.1 GCA_027065715.1 Flavobacteriales bacterium | reverse complement strand
TGCATTATTTTTATTTAAATAATCAATCAATGTTTTATGTTTTAACACTTTATCAATAATGTGTCGTATCCTACCACCACCTAATAAATTATTTTTCCAAATATATGGATTATTGATAGCGGTTTGTCTATCGATAAAATGTAAATCGTAATCGTCTATTTCAAAGATTATCTTTTCTTTGGTTGCTTTGGTGCGTCTGAAAGTTAAATGCAAAATATTTTTCTCTATATTTGGTTTTTCATTTTTCAAAAATATAGATGCGGCAGCAACATCAGCTCCATTTTCCCATAAAACTTTATTGCGTGCCAAAGCCGTAAAATCCAAAATTTGAATGACATTAAAATTTGAAAACAAAAGTTTTTTAAAATCAAACGATGTGGTGTTGTATAGTAAACTTGACGACTTAATAATTAAACACAACAGTCCTTTTTCTTTTAGGTAATTAGTAGATTCCGCAAGAAATTTAAGGGCTATTTGTCCTTGTGGAATCTTAATTTTTTGGCTATTGAATTTCCATTCAGAATTATAGTTTTTAATGGCTCCTTTTTTAAAAGGCGGATTACCTATGACTAAATCGAACTTTTTATTTAATTTATTGTTTATTTCAAAAAAATCAGAAGTAATCAGATTTTTTTCTTTTAAATCGTCAAATTTAAGTTTTTCAATAATTTCAATGGGGTTTAATTCATTGGTCAATGCCAAACTTAAACTAAATGATGCTAACTCAATAGCTTGCTTTTCTTTATCTACACCATAAAGATTTGATAAAATCTGCTTTAAAGTATTGATTTCAGGGTGTTTCATATTATTTTGTAAACGCCAAATTTGCACAAGGCGTTTAAATACGGAAACCAAAAAAATTCCCGAACCGCAGGCGGGGTCCAAAACACGATAGTTTAAAACATCAATTTCCTTGTATTTTGATAAGGGCAAACTTTCATCTACAAGTAATCTTACTAAATGAGCAGGGGTATAATATAATCCTTTTTCTTTTTTATTTGTCCCGAGAAATTCTTCATACAAGCGGCTAATTAATTCTACCGGAATGTATTTAAATTCAAAATATCGCCAATCAAATAATTCAAGTTGTTTGGATTCTAATGACATTCTTTTTGCTTCCAATAAATCGGCAAGCAATGATAAATCAATTTTTCTTAAAATATCTTTATCCTTATCTGTCCATTCAAATATGTTTCCGTTAAAACCTGTATTTGGATTATTTAATGCTTCCAAAAGTTCAACAAAATAACCTTTTCTTAAAACATCATTAAAAGTTTTTGCTTCTGCAAAACGTTTGAAATATTTGTCAGATAATAATTTTTTTCCATTGCTGTCAATTCTTTCTTCTAAATATTTTATTAGAATGGCTTGAACAATGATTTTATTGATAAAATAATCATCAATATCTTTATAATTTTTATAAGCCTGTTTTAGTTGGTTTGTAATGTAACGTATGTTCCCAATAAGTTTGTTATATGCAGAATTATTGGCAAAGCTGAATTTATTTTTATTTTCTAATTTATCCCAAAAAACACCACTTTTTATTTGAATAGCAAATTCTTCATTATAGAGTTTATGAGCTTTACTTGTAATTTTTAAGGTTTCTAAAATGTCAGGTTTGTAATTTTTATTCAATGGGGTTGTCCCATTAATAATTTTTATTTCCGTTTTGTAAACAATACAAATTAATGGAACTTCACCAGAACTCCAAATAGCTTTTTGAATGTTGGCTAAATCATTTTCTTCTTGTTGAGAGAAATTTCTATCTGTAAAATCATACAAATAAACTTGTGGGTTATAACTTCCATTCAGTTGTTTTCTAAAATATACAGCCGTTGCATTTTGCTCTCTGGCAAAATCTAAATGAAATTTAATATTGGGATTATTATTTTCTTTATTGACTAAAAATAGAACATCATCATCTCTTTGAAACCCAAGTTTTTTTAGGTTTTCAAAAAATGTTATATCTATGTTTTTGTCATTTAACATTCCTATTAATTTACCTACAAATATAATATTTTTATCGGAATGTCAAAATGGAAATTTCTGACAAATACTAAGCATTTTTTGAATTTGGCAAGTCAATTTTATGTTCGCTAACATCAGACAATAAATGCAACCTATTTTTGTTATTTTTTAAGTGTCGGTCGATATTTTTATTTTATTCTTGTTTTTTATTCCGTTTAAAAACGACACGATGTTCATTTGTTTTTTGCCTTGCAATTTGACAATTTCGGGATAGATATGTCCGTCAGCGGCAGCAATTTTCATAATTTTTTTTTCGGCATAAATCGTTCCGGGTTTCGCTTCGGTTTTGTTCGTGTCAAAATGACTTTGATAGATAAAAAATTTTCTAACTTGTCCGTCGTTTAAAATCAATTCGGTCCAAGCCCCCGGATGCGGAGATAATCCGCGTATGAAGTTATGAATTTTTTCTGCCGGTTGCGACCAATTGATACGGGTATTTTCGGGCTTGAGTTTGGGAGCTTTTTTGGGCAAATCGACATTGGGTTGCGGCGTAGTAACAACTTTTCCTTTGACGATTAAATCAACGGTTTTTAAAACCAGTTCACTACCTTTTTCCATTAATCGGTCGTGTAAGTTTCCGGCATTGTCATCTGAAAAAACGGGAACCTTTTCTTGTAAAATAATAGCTCCGGTATCAATTTTTTCGTCTATAAAAAATGTTGTTACACCTGTTTCTTTTTCCCCATTGATAATTGTCCAATGGATGGGTGCGGCACCCCGATAATCGGGTAGTAGAGAAGCATGCAGATTAAAAGTGCCCATAGGCGGCAAACTCCAAACCGATTTAGGTAACATTCTAAAAGCCACCACTATTTGCAAATCGGGTTGTAAATTTTTGAGTTGTTGCAAAAAATCCTCCGATTTTAAATTTTTGGGTTGTAAAACCGGCAAACCGATAGAAGTCGCATATTTTTTAACGGCACTTTCCTTAATTTTTTTGCCGCGTCCGGCAGGTTTATCAACCGCAGTAACCACGCCTACGACATGGTAGTTGTTGTCAATCAATTTTTTTAAATGTGCTACGGCAAATTCGGGAGTGCCCATAAATACTATCCTCGGTTTGTTATTCATATTTTAGTTATTTTTGACAAAGATACAAAAATGTCTTTTTTTAAATCTTGTTTCAAATTGTATATTTTCATGTATCTTTGTCGATGTATATTTTTTTTTCAATAAATTTTGCTATATGTACCCTCGAAACAAATATTGGCTTCCTTTGATTAAATTTTTGAAAGAAAAAGGTTTGGAAGATAAAACCTTTATAGGTCCGGAGGTTTTGTTGTATGATTTTCCAATGGTTTTTCCGTATCAAATACTAAAAGACATTCGGTTGAACGAATATGATTTTGAATATATTGTCTTTCATAAAAAGTTACCCGAAGATTTAACCAACGATTACCTCGATTTGATACAAACCGATTACAAACCCGTTTGGGGCAATCATTTGTTTGTGGTTTTAAAAAAAAACAGAACCAAAAAAGAAAAACTAAAAGCCCTGAAATATGTTTTATACACAAATATTAATTTTAAAAAGTATTACAAGTTCGATAAGCCTAAACGCACAGGCATTTTAATTACGACTTACAACCGGCCGGAGGCTTTGATCAAACTTTTGTCGCAGCTCAAAGACCGTCCCGAAGAAGTTTTGATAGTTAATGACGGTTCACACGAAAGGTTTTCGCGTCAATATGAACAAATTAAGATAAAGTATCCGCAATTTACATATATTGATAACCCCAAAAATATGGGTTTGGTGTTTTCCATGAATACCGGTTTTTCCTATTTTTTATCAGATCCCGATATAGAATGGATACATTATTTTCAAGATGATGTTACCATAACGGACAAGCAATTTTTTGAAAAAATCGGACAAGTTGCCGACAAGGACGAGCGTCCGGTTGTTTCGGGTGTTTATACCGATAAACACCGTATTTTTGAGCAAGTCCGAATAAACGGTATCGATGTTTATATGTTGCGTTCATCTCCTTCTGTTCATTTTATGGCTCATCGGTTGTATTTGACGGATAACATGCCTGTTCCCAATCCGTATGTAGGAGCACCTAAGTCCGATCGTGGCAAACCGGGGCAGGGTTCCGACGAAGATTGGTGGTTGTTTTCGTGGAGTCCCAAATCGGTGGCTAAACTAGGAAAATATGTTGTAAGTGTTCCCGGACTGGCTCAAACCGAACTCAATCCCGAATTTTCTACTTGGGATACAAAAAAATCTGATTTATGAATATAGGTTACGACGCCAAACGTATTTTTCACAATACCACCGGATTGGGTAATTACAGTCGTGATTTGGTGCGTATATTGGCAACATTTTATCCCGACAATCATTATTTTTTATACAATCCCAAACCTGCCAAAGTCAATCGTTTGACAATTACAGACAATATGTCGGTGCGGCAACCCGAAGGTTTTTTTTCACGTTTACTACCTGCCTTGTGGCGTTCCAAACGGATAACAAACGACTTAAAAAAAGACAAAATTGATATATATCACGGTTTGAGTGCCGAATTGCCTTCCGGTATAGATAAAGTTCCCGTAAAATCGGTTGTTACTGTTCACGATTTGATTTTTGTGCACTATCCGCAATTGTATAAACCCATAGACCGAAAAATTTATTTCAAAAAGTTTTTACATGCCGTTCAAGTTGCCGACCAAGTAGTGGCAATTAGCGAGCAAACCAAACGAGATATAATTCGTTTTGCCCGTATTCCCGAAGAAAAAATAGAAGTAATCTATCAAGGCTGCCACAAAGTTTTTAAAAAACAACACAATAATGATACGGTTGAAAAAGTTTTGCAAAAATACCGTTTGCCTCATAACTTTTTGCTCAACGTAGGCACTTTGGAACCACGCAAAAACGCTTTAACCATAGTCAAAGCCATACAACCTACTTCGTATCGATTGGTATTGGTCGGACGACCGACGGCTTATGCACAACAAATTAAAGATTTTGTCGTTCAAAATAACATGACCGACAGAGTGTACTTTTTACAAGGATTGTCATTAGACGAACTGGCGGTATTGTACCGGCAAGCCGATGCGTTTATTTATCCGAGTATTTATGAAGGATTTGGTATTCCGATTATTGAAGCTTTGTATAGCAAAACGCCTGTAATAACCAATGCCAAAGGCGTCTTTCCCGAAGCCGCCGGTCCTTATTCATTTTATTTGAACGATGTAACCGATGTAGACGAGATGCGACAAAGCATAAAAAAACTTATGCAATCGGATGTTAGTGATGCCGTCGAAAAATCATACCGATTTGTGCAACGATACAACGATGAAAAAATTGCCGAAAACTGGATAAATTTATACCGAAAAATAATTCAAAACAAATGATTTTTTTAAGTTGTTATACCAAGCATGATTAAGAAAATTGATGTATATTTGAACCCTAAAAATTGAACGTATTTTGGAGCAAAAACCTAAAATTATTGTCGATGTCGAACGAATGAAACACCCTTTTACGGGGCTTTATTTTTATTGCAAAAATTTGGCCGTCAATTTGGAAAAATATCATTCCGATAAATTTGATTTTTATTTTTTTACTTATCCGAAAGTTAAATTTCCGGGATTTTTAAAAAAAATCAATCGTACGCATATTGACAAATTTTATTTGACCAAACCCAAAAAATACCGTTTGTGGCATGCTACTTGGCAGGACACCAAATACATTCCGCAAAACAAAATGAAGTTTGTCTATACCATTCACGACTTGAATTTTTTATATACCGATAAACCCGAATACAAAAAAAAGAAACTTTTGCAATCGGTACAACAAAAAATTGACAGAGCCGACGCCATAACCGTTATTTCTCATTTTGTCAAACAAGATATTGAAAAACATCTCGATTTAAAAGGCAAAACGGTTCACGTTATTTATAACGGCGTCGAAGTGAATGAATATCCTCATTTTGATTCGCCGCGTTACCGTCCGGCTTCCAAATTTATTTTTACCGTAGGCACGGTGCTATACAAAAAACATTTTCACGTTTTGCCACGCTTGTTGGTAAACAACGATTATGAACTTATAATCGGCGGTATTCACCCCGACAAATCTTATATTGATATGATTTGGAAAGAAGCCGAAAAATACGGGGTAAAAGACAGGGTTTACTTGCCGGGTTCTTTATCCGACGAAGAAAAATATTGGTACACCAAACATTGCGAAGCTTTTGTTTTTCCTTCCATTTCGGAAGGATTCGGTTTGCCCCCCATCGAAGCCATGCGATTGGGCAAACCGGTATTTTTATCTACTTATACCAGTTTGCCCGAAGTAGGTGGTGATAAAGCTTATTATTTTAAGAATTTTGAACCCGAACACATGCAACAAGTGCTTAAAGAAGGCTTGGAAGATTATTATACCCGTCAAAGAAAAGACGAAATTATACAGTGGAGCCGTCGGTTTAGTTGGCAAGAAGCCACCAAACAGTATGTCGAAGTGTATCAAAAAACTTTGGGACTGCCTGTTAATACCAAACCTGTCAGTGAAGAACGAAAGAAAGTAACAGCCATTATTCCTACGCTCAACGAACAACGCAATATAGCCGAAGCTATTGATCAAGTTAATTGGGCAGACGAAATATTGGTTATAGACTCGTTCAGCAAAGATAAAACGGTCGAAATAGCCCGTAAAATGGGTGCCAAAGTTTTACAACGAAATTTTGATAATTATTCAAGCCAAAAAAATTATGCCATTGAACAAGCCCGACACGATTGGATTTTTATTTTAGATGCTGACGAACGTTTGTCGGAAGATTTAAAACTCGAAATTATAGATAAATTGCATAATATCGGTGAGGAAAAAGCCTTTTGGATACCCCGCCAAAATTATTTTATGGGAAAAAAAGTCCGTTTTAGCGGTTGGCAAAATGATAAGGTGATACGTCTGTTCAATAAAAATTTTGCCAAATATAACGGACGATTGGTGCATGAAGAAATTATATGCAAAAAAGAAACCGGACATTTAAAATCCGAACTCAGACATTATACTTACAAAAACTATGATGATTATATCAACAAAGTCAAAAAATATTCGTTGTTAAAAGCCCAAGAACTGTATGCAAAAAACGTAAAACCCGG
The DNA here is from genome assembly GCA_027065715.1 of Flavobacteriales bacterium. Taxonomy (GTDB): domain Bacteria; phylum Bacteroidota; class Bacteroidia; order Flavobacteriales; family Flavobacteriaceae; genus WGBX01. Next base: position 3,102 of record JAMONO010000076.1, on the reverse strand, counting down.
AGTTTTTTACAAATATATTAAACCGGCTTACCGTTTTTTATATCATTATTTTATAAATTTCGGTTTCTTGGACGGCAAAACCGGTTGGACAATTGCCAAAATCAGCGCTTTTGGTATGAGAGAACGCTACAACAAACTCAAACAAATGTATGAACGCCAAAAGACATAAATATTCTTATAACATATTGGCTCTGTTGCCTTTGATCTTGGTGTTGGATATTCCTTTTATCGTTTATGTTTTCAAATACGGTAGTTGGGACAATTATGCGGCTGTGTTAATAAGTATTTTGATACCCTTTTTGCTTCAAGCGGTATTAAATCTGAAATTATGGCAGTTTGTTTTAGTATCCATTCCGGTTTTATACCTTACTTTGTCTTTTGATGTGCTCATTTTCGATTTCAATTCGTATTATAATATCAGCACTTGGTCGGCGGTTTTTGACACCAATCCCGAAGAGTCAAAAGAGTTTTTGGGTATTTTGCGAACCGTAACTTGGGTAACGGGTCTGTTTCAAATTTTGACTTGGTTGTTATATGCAGGCTTGTCATTCAAAATAAAATTACAAACTTATCCGTTTAAATTCCGAATCTTGGCGGGAGGGCTTTTGATACTTATTGTAGCGGATTGGTTTAGAGGCGGACCGGTTGCACAGGCATATCCTTTCGGACATACTTTGCATAGTTTTTTGGCGTATCAACAACAAAGCGAATTGGAACAAAAGCTTTGGAAAAAAAAGCATACGTATATTTATAACGCTACCGAAAATCAAGAATTTGTCAATGATACCCTGCCCAAAACAATTGTCGTGTTGATTACCGAATCGCTTCGTCGCGATCACCAAAGCATATACGGTTACCGCCATGAGACAACTCCGTTGATGCAAACCGAAAATTTGGTGCTCTATACCGATGTGATCAGTCCTGCCAATCAGACGGTCAATTCTTTGCGGCGGGTGTTTTCGCAAGCCGAGGGCAATAATGACACCCTGTATTTTGCCAAACCTACCGTCATCAAAGCCTTTAACGAAGCCGGTTATCAAACGGCATGGTATAGCACGCAGTCGGTTGGCAAAAACGGTGAAAGCAAAAATTCGGTTATTGCCAAAGAATGCGATACAGCGGTTTTTCGAAACAATACTTTTTTGGATACGATTCTGTTGCAAGATTTGAAAAACGAATTGAAAAAAGAAACTGCCAAAAAATTGATTTTCTTACATGTGTTTGGTGTGCACTATTTGTATGACCATCGTTTTGCCGAAGGTTTTGAAAAATTTTCGAAGCAAAAAACAACCGACTTCAAGCAAGACCAAATCAATAAATATGATGATGCCATACGATATAACGATTTTTTGCAATCCGAAATATTGAAATTACTCAAACAACAAAAAGGCGAAAAGGTTTTTATTACTTTTTCCGATCATGGCGAATCTCTGTTCGATTCGGCTCCGTATATACAAGGACACGGCGCACTGCAACCCGCCCGTGTTGAGTTTGATGTGCCGTTTGTATTGTGGTTCTCAAAAGAATACCGGCAACAACACCCCAATATTTATAATAATGTGTTGAAAAACAAAGATTTACCTGCTATAAATTCCGACTTTTTTTATTCCTTTCCTTATTTGTTCGGCATTGAGTTTGACGAATTGAAACCGGAAAAAAATTTCTTTGGCAACAAGTATAATCACAAACAAAAGCGTTGGGTGGTAAATAGTGCTTTGGATTTGTTGGATTACGATAAATTGCCTTACAAAAGATAATAGCCAAACGCCTCGCAAATAATATCAAATTGGTATCAATCCAAATCGCGCCAAGCCTTCTTTTCGACAACTGTTCCGGTGTTGAGTTTGATAACGCCCGGATTACTGCGTATCATGGTTTTTAAGGTCGTGGCATCGGTAAGATAAAGCGGAAAATCAAAATCATTTTTTAGGTTCTCGTCAATGACCGAAAACAAGCCGATGACTTGTTTGTTCTCTTTTTGCAATTTTTTGGCATACATATTGACTTTGTGCTTGGCTTTGCGACTGATGCCCGAAGGATTTGCCGATATGATTAAATATATTTCGGGAACTTTCAAGACCGATTGGGTAATATCGCCGTCGGTTTCATTTTCAATACTGAAATCGTGAATGGGAGGCGTATAACCTTCCGAAAGCGTAATGGTTTTGCGGTCGATAAACTCGGCACCTTTGATATTCCAAGGCGCTTCGTCGGTGCCGAATTCTTTTATTTTGCCGTTTACTTTGTAATACCAAATTTCTTTAAAACGGGCTTTCGGAGCATCATCCGGAATACGCATGCCTTCGTTTATGTTTTTGCCGACGGCATACGGACGAAAATCGATTAAGGGCAAATGTCTAATGGTGTAAATCATTAATAATAAAGCAGTTAAACTCAATGAGTAAGCTGTGCCGGTTGTAACTTTACGCCCCCATAAGGCTTTGATGTATTTTTGATTAAAAAGCAAATACAGTATAAAAACAAATAAGACAATGTTTTTATAAAATGTTTCCCAATTGGACAATTTGACGGCATCACCGAAACAACCGCAATCGGTAACTTTGTTGTAAAGTGCCGAATATCCGGTTAGAAACAAAAAAATCGTTATAAGAACAGTCAAGGCTTTTAAACTAAAACCGGGTTTGTACCCAATCAATAGCCAAACTCCCAAAACAAATTCTAATAAGATAAGCATAACGGATATCTCCAAAGCCCAAGGTGTTAAAAAGGGCAAGTTTAACACGTCTTCACTAAAATATTCCGCCATTTTAATTTGTGTGCCAACGGGGTCAATCATTTTGACAAAACCCGAAAAAATAAAAGTTAGGGCAACTGTAAAACGGATGAACTGAACGATGTATTTCATTTATTGTAATTTTTGTTACAAACATAAGCCAATTTGCATACATTTACAAATGTAGGAATATTATTTATACTACAATTTAAAAAATAAAATATGAAACAAACCCAAAAAAATGTTAATAAATTTTTACCGGAAAAAGTAAAAAAGAAAGTTTAATAAACTATCTTTATCGTTTGAAAAATCGAATGAATTTATGAGTATAAACACAGTGAAAAAACAGTTTCAATACGAGACGCAAG